>NZ_CP089588.1:2178536-2489756 GCF_021249345.1 Halobacterium wangiae
CATGAGCGAGCGGTCGAGTGGGTGGCCGCCGAAGTGCGCGAGGACGACGGGGAACTCCCGGCCGAGCAGCGTCTCCTCGAGCGCGCTCGGTGGGAACCCGCGGCCACCGTGGACGAGCACGGGCAGGCCCACGTCGTCCATCACGTCGAGCACGTCGTCGTCCGGGAGGCCGTCCTGGATCGGGTCGAGTTTGAAGCCGTGGAAGCGGTCGTCGTAGGCGTACTGCTCGATGTCCTCGGGCGATGTCTGCCACTCGTGGCGCGACGACCGGAGGTTCCGCAGTTTCGAGGTGGCGCCGTCGCCGGGGTCGCGGGGGCCGTCGATGCGGGCGAACGCGATAAACGGGCGCTGGGCGGCCTGGCGCGCGACGGCGTTGTTCGCCCGGAGGTACCCCTGTTCGCCCTTCTGTGGGCCGGGGAACACGACGGCGCGGACGATACCGGACTGGTGCATCTCCCGTTCCAGGTCCTCCGCGTCGATGGTGTTGCCGCGCACGGGCCGCCCCGGTCCGGCGTGGAGTCGCACGTGGGCGTCCACGACGCGGAACCCGTGCTCCAGTTCGAGCATGGGCCTACGTTGCCGGCCGGGTATTTCGATTTGACGGTGGGAGGGAAACGCTTATGAGAATTTGATTGAGTACTCAATCAACATGAGCGACGAACGCACCGACACGGAGCGCGAACTGATGGCCGCGACCGGCGCCGCGCTCGCCGAACACGGCGTCGCGGGCGTCACGACCCAGAAGATCGCCGACGAGTGGGGGCGCGCACAGTCCCTCGTCCACTACTACTACGACACCAAGGAGGACCTCATCGTCGCGTACGTCGAGGCGCTGCACGAACGGATGGCCGACGAGTACGCCGAGATGGCCGACGACCCGCCGCTCGACCGCCTGGAGTGGTCTCTGGTCGGCGGCATCGACTACCACCCCGATGGCTCCGAGCAGGTGAATGCGCTGTACGACCTCCACGGCGAGGCCCCGCACAACGAGCGCTACCGCGCCGCACTGGACGACTTCGAGGACGCCGGACGCAGGTTCCTCGAGACCGCTATCCGGGACGGCGTCGAAGAGGGCACGTTCCGCGGCGTCGACCCGGAGGCTGCGGCGACGTTCCTCCTCTCTGCGAGCGACGGCGTGCTCCTCCGCACCGTCTCCCTCCGCCGAGCCGACGACGCACCACTGTTCCGCGCCGGCGCCGAACGTTACGTCGACGAGGTGCTGCTCACCGACGAGGCGCGAGAGGCCTGGGACGGCTTCGCGGAGGGCGACTGATGGCGCTCCGACGCACCCTCTCCCACCGCCCCTTCCGCCGGCTTTGGTTCGGCCAGCTCGCCTCCCGCATCGGCGACAGCGTCCACGAGATCGCGCTCATCTGGGTGGTCTACGAGGTGACCGGCGACCCGACGCTGCTGTCGCTGACGTTCGCCGCGAGTTTCGTCCCGACAGTCCTGCTGTCGCTGCCCGCGGGCGCCGTCGTGGACCGCGTCAACCGGAAGTACGTGCTCGTCGGCTCCGACCTCCTGCGGGCGGCCACGGTGCTCGTCATCCCGTTCGTCGGCCGCGGCCCGCTGCTGGTGCCGACCGTGCTCTCCGTCGCGTTCGTCACCGGCGTCGCGGACGCCGTCGACGGCCCCGCGCGCGGCGCGTTCGTCCCCCGACTCGTCCCGGAGGCGGACCTCGACGGAGCGAACTCGCTGATCGGCATGACCTCCTCGCTCTCCCAGGTCCTGTTCGCCGCGGGCGGCGTCGTCGTCGCCGCGTTCGGTTCGTTCGCGGCGTTCTACGTGGACGCCGGGACGTTCCTCGTCTCCGCACTGTTCGTCGCCACCATCTCGAGCGAGCACGGCGTCCCCGACCGCGAGGGGGACGCCGAGGGCCTCGGCGCGGTCGCCCGGAACGGCGCCTCGCGGATGGCGCGGGACGTGCGGTCGGTCCTCGGGTTCGTCCGGGAGCGCCCCGTCCTCCGGAACGTGCTCGCGCTGGGCGTCGTGCTCCAGTTCGCCGTCGCGCCGGTGAACGTCGCACTCCCCGTCTACGCGCCCCGACTCCCCATCTCCGACAGCGTCGCGCTCGGCGTCCTCTACTCGGCGTTCTTCACGGGGATGACCGCGGGGATGGTCGGCATCGGTCGCTTCGACGACGCCGTCGACGCCGTCCGCGGCCGCGTCATCGTCGCCGGCATGCTCGCGTTCGGCGTCTGCCTCGCGGCTGGTGTCGTCGTCGCGCCCGACTCGCTGCTCGTCGTCGCTGCCGTCGTCGGGCTGTTCGCGGTCGCGGGCCTCGGGTTCGCGGCTGCCACCGCTCCTCGGGTGACTCTCGCCCAGCTCCTCGTCCCCGACCAGCGTCGCGGCCGCTACACTGCCGTCGCGAACACGCTCGGGTCCGGCGCGTTCGTCGTCGGCCTCCTCGTCACGGGCCCGCTGGTCGGCCTCGTCGGGGCCCGGGTGACGCTGGTCGGCGTCGGGGTCGCGGCCGTGGCCAGCGGCGTCGTGGTCGCCTTCCTGCCGCTCGGTCACGTCCAGGACGCCGTCGGAACGAACGAGACTGCCGACGAGTCGGCCCCCGGCTCCGCAGCGGACTCCGGCGACTGACGCCCGTCCTCAGGACTCGGCGCTGAGCCGCACCGTCGGCAGACGCCAGTTCCCGCGGATGGCGAGCAGGCGGAGGCCGAGGGTCGAACCCGCGCACGCGGCCGCGGCGACCGCAGTGCTCTGGTCGGCGGCGACGACCACCCAGAACGCGACACTCCCGGCGACCGCACAGGTCGCGTAGAAGTCGTCCGCGAGTACGAAGGGCACGCGCTGGAGCAGGAGGTCCGAGACGAGGCCACCACCGACGCCGGTGACGGTCGCGAGGACGACCACGCCGAACGGGGAGACGCCGGCCTCGTGGCCGACGAGCGCCCCGGTCGTGGCGAACGCCGCGAGGCCGATGGCGTCCGGCACGACGACGGCGGGGTGGTCGAGGAGCGTGGTGCCGACGCGGCGAGCGAGCAACACGGCGAGCGCGACCCCGAGCAGCGCGAACGACACGTCCGCCGTGGACTGGAGCATCGCGGGGACGCGGCCGACCAGCACGTCGCGGGTCGCACCACCGCCGAGCGCCGTCAGCACGCCGAGTACGCCGACGCCGAGCACGTCGAACTCCGCCTCGACGGCCTTCAGCGAGCCGACGATAGCGAACGCGACGAGGCCCACGGCGTTCATCGCCTCGAACGCCGTCACCATGCGAGTGCCACCGTGCTCCCGGGTTCGACGCCGAACGCGTTGTCGCCCCGGCCGCGGTTCACCGCGAGTTCGACGTTGCCGTGGCTGCCGACCGTGAGGAGGCGCTCGCCGCGCTCGACAGCCGCGTACGTCCGTTCGACGGCGACGCGCTCGTCGTTCACGCTCGCGGTGTCGCCGAACCGGTCCGCGACGACGCGACCCGGGACGTTCGTGATGGCGTTCCCGAAGCCGTCGACGACCAGCACCTCGCCGCGGAGTACGTCGCCTGCGAGGTCCGGGTCGGGGAACGCGAGCGTCTCGTAGTCGTCCGTGGGCTCGTAGTCGCCGTACTCGTGGAACGTGTCGACGCCGCGCTCGTGGACGTCGGCCGCCGCGGGCGCGAAGACGTCCCGGCCGTGGAACGTCGAACTCGCGGGGTCCTCGACGGCGACCTCGAACACCTCGACGTCCTCGGCTATCTCTCGTGCCGCGGGTATCGCCACCCCGTTGTCGGGCGCGACGACCGCGTGGCGACCCGCCCGGACCACCACCGCCGCACGGTCGGTGCCGACCCCCGGGTCCACGACGACCAGGTGGACCGCCCGCGGGAAGTACGGCAGCACCTCGCGGAGCCAGAACGCCGCCGCGCGCACGTCCTGTCGCGGGAAGTCGTGGGCCACGTCCACGAGACGAGCGTCCGTCGACTGGAGGAGGACGCCCTTCATCGCCGCCGGATACGGCGACCCGAAGTCGGAACTCAGCGTTATCACGGTGCCGCGTTAGTCGCCCAGGTGTGAAAACTGCTCGCTCCGGCTAACCGACCAGCCGGCCAGTAGCACCGACGGTGCCAGAGCAGCACCGACGGGGTCAGTTCGGTTTCCGTGCGTACAGAATCTCCGCCGCGTGCTGGTGGGTCTCGCCGCCAGACTCGTCGTCGAAGACGATCGCTGTCTCCTCGATGACGTCCCAATCTTCGTAGTACGCAGCCAGTTCACCCTGCGCGTAGGCGTGTTCGTTCTCCGTCCAGTCGGGCGCCGTCGGAACCTCGGGGTGGTCGACGAACGCGAAGATCGCGTGAACCCCACCGGCCGTCGTCTGCTCCTTGAAGCGGCCGAACTGTCGCTCCCGATTCCCGGGGCGGATGTACTGAACCGCGCCGGCCGAGTAGACCACGTCGACGGCTTCCGGGAGCGTGGCGTCGTTCGCGTCCGCTTCGACCGTCTGGAGTGTCACTCCCCGGCGGTCCGCGAGCCGTCGGGCCTTCGCCAGGCCGCTGGGAGACACCTCCATCGCGTAGACGTTCCACCCCTGTTCGGCGAAGAACACCGCGTCCCGGCCCTCGCCCGCTCCGACGTCGACTGCCGTGACGGTGTCACTCGTCTCCGGAGCGAGCGCTACCGTCTGTTCGGCCATCTCGTTCGGTTCCGTCCCCCAGTAGTACGCCTCCCGTCCGTAGACCTGCTCTCGTTCCTCGAACTCCATACGTCGGCTGTCCGTGCGAGTGGGCTAAGCACTTCGATTGGTCCACAGTCGAACTCACGTGTTCGAATCTCCGCAGGAGTCGAGCGGTGGGCCGTTCGGGTGTCACGCCGTCGCCTGTGCGTTGCTACGCTGGGTACGGGTCCTCGCCGTTCGAGTCCGAGTCGCTGACCTTCTGGATGCGTTCGATGCCGTCGATCTCCTTGATGACGTTCGCGACCGTCCCCGGAACCAGGCTCTCCCAGTCGTCGTCCTCGGCCATCCGGCGGCGTATCTCCGTGCCTTCGAGGACCCCTCTGTCGAACATCGGCGACTGACGGACCTCGATGCCGGCCTCGTTGAACAGGCGGATGACCAGCGGGTTGTTCGAGTACGCCACGTCGAAGCGCGGACTCATCGACTGGACGTGGCTCACCCACACCGCGTTCCGGTCCAGGTCCTCGATGGGGACGGCGTACGTCACGAGGTCGAAGTCGACGAGGGACTTCGTGATCATCATGATGCGTTCGCCCGCGGTGAACGGGTTCCGGACGGTGTGGGAGTCGCCCGCGCTGCCGATGCCGACGACGAGTTCGTCGACCTCCGTTGCGATCTGCTCGACGACGCGGTGGTGGCCGTTGTGGTACGGCTGGAAACGTCCGATGTAGAACCCGCGAGTCATTCCTCGAGTTGACACACCACCGCTGCGACCATAAGAATGGCGAGTCCGACAGGGTTCGAGACGCGACACCCCTCTTCGCTCCAGAATCCGGAACCGCGTTATAGGGGCTGAAAGCGGAGAATACGGCCGACTCGCGGCTTCGCCGAGGGAGAAAGTATATCAGTCGCCCTCCCGTGTTTTCGACTGTCGAGATCACTTCAATGAGTAACGAATCGAGCAAGGACACGCCGCTCCACGACGACGGCCACTCCGAGGAGCCTTCGACGCCAGAGCCCGACGAGGCCCCTGGCGAACTCGAAGACCTCGGGAGCGACGTCGGCGTCGAGGGCGACCTGTCCATCAACGAGGACATCGCCGAGGACGACCTGCTCGGCGGCCTCGAAATCGACGACACGTCGAACATCGAGGTTCCCGACCGACTGGTCGATCAGGTCATCGGCCAGGAGGAGGCACGTGACATCATCCTGCGTGCCGCCAGGCAACACAGGCACGTGATGATGATCGGCTCTCCCGGGACCGGCAAGTCGCTGCTCGCGAAGGCGATGAGCCACCTCCTCCCGAAGGAGAGCCTGCAGGACGTTCTCGTCTACCACAACCCGGACGACTCCAACGAACCGAAGGTCCGGACGGTTCCCGCCGGAAAAGGCGACCAGATCGTCGACGCGCACAAGGAGGAAGCGCGCAAGCGCAACCAGATGCGGTCGTTCCTGATGTGGATCATCATCCTCATCGTCGTGGGCTACGCACTGCTGATGGTCCACCAGCCGCTGCTGGGCATCCTCGCGGCCGGCGTCATCTACCTCGTCTTCCGGTACTCCAACCGTGGCAGCGACGCCATGGTGCCGAAGCTCCTCATCAACAACGCCGACCGCAAGGTCGCGCCGTTCGAGGACGCCACCGGCGCCCACGCCGGTGCGCTGCTGGGCGACGTCCGCCACGACCCGTTCCAGTCCGGCGGCATGGAGACGCCGAGCCACGACCGCGTCGAGGCCGGCGCCATCCAGAAGGCGCACAAGGGCGTGCTGTTCATCGACGAGATCAACACGCTCGACGTCCGCAGTCAGCAGAAACTGATGACGGCCATCCAGGAGGGCGAGTTCTCCATCACCGGCCAGTCCGAGCGCTCCTCGGGCGCGATGGTGCAGACCGAACCCGTCCCCTGTGACTTCATCATGGTCGCGTCCGGCAACATGGACGCGATGGAGAACATGCACCCCGCGCTGCGCTCCCGGATTCGGGGGTACGGTTACGAGGTGTACATGGAGGACACCATCGAGGACACGCCCGCGATGCGGCGCAAGTACGCGCGCTTCGTCGCCCAGGAGGTCGAGAAGGACGGGCAGCTCCCGCCGTTCTCCCCCGAGGCCGTCCGCGAGGTCATCCTCGAGGCGAAGCGCCGCTCCGGTCGGAAGGACCACCTCACGCTGAAGCTGCGTGACCTCGGTGGTCTCGTCCGGGTCGCCGGCGACATCGCGCGTTCGCGGGACCACGAGCTCACCACGCGGGACGACGTCCTGCAGGCGAAGAAGCGCTCGCGGTCCATCGAACAGCAGGTCGCCGACGACTACATCGAGCGCCGCAGGGAGTACGAGCTGAAGGTCTCCGACGGCGAGGCGGTCGGCCGCGTCAACGGCCTCGCAGTCATGGGCGGGGACTCCGGCATCATGCTCCCTGTCATGGCCGAGATCACGCCCAAGCAGGGCGAGGGTGGCGAGGTCATCGCCACCGGTCAGCTGAAGGAGATGGCCGAGGAGGCAGTCGACAACGTCTCCGCCATCATCAAGAAGTACAGCGACCAGGACATCTCCCAGAAGGACATCCACATCCAGTTCGTCCAGACGGGCCAGGGCGGCGTCGACGGCGACTCCGCGTCCATCACGGTCGCGACCGCCGTCATCAGCGCCCTGGAGGACATCCCAGTCGCCCAGGACCTCGCGATGACGGGCAGCCTCTCCGTCCGGGGCGACGTGCTCCCGGTCGGCGGCGTCACGCACAAGATCGAGGCCGCCGCGAAGTCCGGCTGCAAGCGGGTCATCATCCCGAAGGCCAACGAGCAGGACGTGATGATCGAGGACGAGTACGAGGAGATGATCGAGGTCATCCCCGTCTCGCACATCAGCGAGGTCCTCGACGTCGCACTCGTCGGCGAACCCGAGAAGGACTCGCTGGTCGACCGCCTGAAGTCCCTCACCGGGAAGGCCCTCGAGGGCAAGGTCGACTCCGGCGCGACCGGCAACCCGAGTCCGCAGTAGTACCTTTTTCCAGCGCTCGGCGGCCTTCGGCCGCCTCGCTCGCAAAAAGCTACGCTAAAAAGTCCTCCTCCTTCCTGCCGTCAGAGCGAACTCTGACGACGTCACGTCCGCTTCGCTCACGTGACTGCCGCCCGCTTCGCTCGCGTTAGTCAGTCGCCGGCCCGCTCGCTCACTTCGGTCGCTCGCGGTGAGAGTGCTCGGACTCTCAGCACCGCTCCCGTCAGCCGGACCGTCACTTCTGCTAACGTGACGTATTGTCTACTAAAACTGGTTCTCGGGAACGGCTTTTAGCGACACCTTCGTAGCCGTACTCGATGCCGGAGTCTCGCCGCGTCGTCTGGCGCTACTACACTTACCTCGCGACGACGGCGTACGGGTTCTACCTCCCCGTGGGGCTGCTCTACCTCCAGCGGGAGTTCGGTTACGCGGTCGTCGGCCTCACGCAGGGCGTCTTCGCGTTCGCGCTACTGGCTGCCGAGATTCCCACCGGCTACCTCGGCGACCGCATCGGTCGGCGCGCGAGCCTCGCGGTGGGGAACGCGCTGTCGGCGGGCGCACTCGGCGTCTTCGTCTTCCTCGACACGCCCGCCGAGTACGTCATCCTCTACGTCGTCTGGGCCGTGGGCTGGGCGTTCCGCTCCGGGACTGAGCAGGCCTGGCTGTACGAACTCCTCCAGTCGCGCGGCGAGGACGAGGCGTACGCGCGGGTCAGCGGGCGCGGGAGCACCGTCGTGCTGCTCGTCTCGGCAGTGACGGCCGCCGCAGCGGGCGTGCTCGTCACGTACGGCTGGGAGGTGCCGCTGCTCGCGAACGCCGCGCTCTCGGCCCTCGGGGTCCCGCTCGTACTGTCGCTACCGGCGGTGTCGGGCGACGGCGACGCCCCCGCCGACGCGGACGTGTTCCGGGTCCGGGACGCGCTTCACACGCTCCGCGTGCAGGTCGGGCGACCGGAGGTTCGCTGGGTGGTCGCGTACGTCGCGCTGTTCCACGTGCTGTTCGCGGTGACACGGCCCTACGAGTCGCCCATCGCCGAGCAGGTCGGCGTCCCGGTGGCGGCGCTCGGACTGTTGTTCGCGGGGTTCAAACTCGTCTCCGCGGGCGCCGCCTCGACCGCGGGCTGGTTCCGGGACACCCTGGGAACCCGGCGCGTCTTCGCCCTGCTGATCCCCGTCTACGGGCTCGCCTACGCGACCGTCGCCCTCCTGCCGGTGCTCGTCCTGCCGGTGTTCTTCCTCAACCGGAGCGTGCAGAAGGTCGTGCGCCCGCTTCGCGACCAGTACCTCAACGACCGCCTCACCGACGTCGGCCGGGCGACAGTGCTGTCGGGGGCGTCGATGGTGCTGTCGCTCGCGTCGGGGACGGCGAATCTCGTGAGCGGGCCGCTGGTCGAACTGCTCGGTCCGTTCCGGTTCCTCGCGGCCGCTGGCGTCGTGATCGCCGGACTCGGCGGCCTGCTGTGGCTCGCCGTCTCGCCAGTTCGGACGAGTGACGGTGCGGGCGCGACCTCGCCTGCCGGCGCGGCCGAGGTGGACTGACCGCCAGTTTTCTGTCGGTGTCCCGCGTGGGTGGTCTCGATGGCGACCTACTGGGTCCCGTTCGCCGTGGTCGCGCTCGCGCTGACCGCGGTGCTCGTGGTACTCACGCGACTGTCCGCGGCGCTGTTCGACGAGGACGCGACCGACCTCACGTCGACGGAACTGCTCGTGAACACGACTGCCTCGCAGGTGACGCTAGCAGCGATGCTCCTCGTCGTGGGCTGGCTGACCGGGGTTCCAGCGGACTCGCTCGGGCTGGCGTGGTCGATCGAACTCCTGGCAGTCGGCGTTGGGACTGGTCTCGCGTTCGCCGTCGCGAACGAGGCGCTGATGCGGGTCTTCGACGCGGTCGGACTGGGCTACGACGACTCCCTGCGCGAGGCGCTCACGCCGACGACGCTCGCGGGCTGGCTGCTGTTGTTGTTCGTCGCGCTCCCCGTCGTCGCTGGCTTCGAGGAGCTACTGTTCCGCGGCGTACTGATTGGCGCGCTCTCGACTGGATTCGGCCTGTCGCCGTGGCTGCTGGGCGTTCTGTCCAGCGTCGCGTTCGGCGCGGCCCACACCGCGCAGGGCTGGGTGGGCGTCTTCGTCACGACCCTGCTGGGGCTGGTTCTCGCCGCCGTCTACGTGACGACGGGGAGTCTACTCGTCGTGTTCGTCGCCCACTACGTCATGAACGCCGTGGAGTTCGTCGTCCACGCGGACTGACTCAGGACTCGAGGTCGCGTAGTCGGCGGAGCACCCGGTCGGGTGCGCCGCTGGGGGCGTTCCGGACGCGGTGGTCGGGGACGAACAGCGGCACCGGGTTCTCCGCGAGTGCAGTGCGTGCGAGCTGGCGGTCCTCCTCGCTGTCCGGGTCGCGACCCGGCACCATCGTCAACAGCGTGTCGACGGTGATGCGGTCGCCGTACGGGACGCTCCGAACCGCTTCGAGGACGCCACGCTGGTCGGTGGGGACGGTGAGTCCGACCGCGACGTCGTCGAAGTCGTCCGCTGCGCCGTCGAGGTAGGCGTCGACGCGGTCGAACAGCGGGTGGTCGTCGCGCGCGTCCTCCGGGGGTTCCTCGGGGAAGGAGACGCTGACGACGCGGTCGCCCGCGACGCCGAGCTGTACGTAGCAGTCGAGGAACGCCGATTCGTGGGCGTAGATGCCGGCCGCGGCCATAGTCCACTCCTGGGCCCTCGCGTCCTTGTACGTTCGCCACGCGACACAAGTCTTATGTACAGACTAGGCCATCAATGAACAACAATGAACGAGACAGCGGAGTTGGCGCCCGCGGTGCGCTCCATCCTCGACGCCGCCCGGGAGCGCGACTTGCCCAGCGGCCGGGTGTCCGTCGCGCCGCGGTCGCTGCCGGACGCGTTCGCCGCGGCGGAGGCGGACGGGCGCGTCCCGACGATCGCCGAGGTGAAGCCGACGAGTCCGACGACCGAGGGCGAGCGGAGCGGCGACCCCGCCGCGCTCGCTCGCGAGATGGTCGCCGGCGGCGCGGCCGCCATCTCGGTGCTCACCGAACCCGAACACTTCGGCGGGACCACGGACGACCTGGCGGCCGTCCGAGCGGCCGTCGACGTGCCCGTCCTCCGGAAGGACTTCCTGCTTCGCGAGTCGCAACTCGACGCCGTCGAAGCCGACGTCGTACTGCTCATCGCGCGGTTCCTCGACGACGACCTCTCCACGATGCTGGACGCGGCCCGCGAGCGCGGCTTCCAGGTGCTCGTGGAGGTCCACGACCTCGCGGAACTCGAACGCGCCGTCGACGCGGGCGCGACGCTGGTCGGCGTCAACAACCGCGACCTCGCGGAACTCACCGTCGACCTCGGGACGTTCGAGCGAGTCGCACCGCGCGCGCCCGAGGCAGTCACGCTACTCGCCGAGAGCGGCGTCTCGACGCCCGCGGACGTCCGGCGGATGCGCGAGGCAGGAGCGGACGGACTGCTCGTCGGAAGCGCCATCATGGACGGCGCCGAAGACGGGACCGTGACCGAGCAGACGCGACGGATCGTGAACGCATGAGCCGAGAACAGCCAGCAGACGACGGGACAGAGGGGAAGTTCGGCGACTACGGCGGTCAGTACGTCCCGGAGGTGCTGATGCCCGCCGTCGAAGAACTCACGGACGCCTACGAGCGCTACGTGCTCGACAACGAGGACGGCTTCGTCGACGACCTCCGGAGTCGTCTCCGGGAGTTCGGCGGCCGGCCGACGCCGCTGTCGTACGCGGCGAACCTCTCGGAGCGCTACGGGTTCGACGTCTACCTCAAGCGCGAGGACCTGCTCCACGGCGGCGCGCACAAACTGAACAACGCGCTAGGGCAGGTGCTGCTCGCGAAGTACATGGGCAAAGAGCGCATCGTCGCGGAGACGGGCGCCGGCCAGCACGGCACCGCGACCGCGATGGCCTGCGCGTACCTCGACGTGCCCTGCGAGATATACATGGGCCGGACGGACGTGAACCGCCAGCGGCCGAACGTCTTCCGGATGCGCATCCACGACGCCGAGGTCAATCCGGTGGACGTCGGGTCGGGGACGCTCAAAGAGGCCATCAACGAGACGATGCGCGACTGGGCGACGAACGTCGAGGACACCCACTACGTCATCGGGAGCGTCGTCGGCCCCCACCCGTTCCCCGCGATGGTCCGGGACTTCCAGTCGGTCGTCGGCGAGGAACTGCGCGCCCAGAGCCGCGACCAGCTCGGCGAACTCCCGGAGGCCGTGATCGCGTGCGCGGGCGGCGGGTCGAACACGATGGGCGCGTTCGCCTCGTTCGTCGGGAGCGCCGAACTCGCGGGGGCGCCGGAGGGAGCCCAGGAGCCCGCACCCGACGTCGACTTGCTCGCCGTGGAGGCGGGCGGCTCCAGCCTCGACGTGGACGCCGACGCGGGCTACGCGCCGAACTCGGCGAGCCTCTCGACGGGGACCGAGGGCGTGCTCCACGGCGCCCGCACCAAACTCCTCCAGACCGGTGAGGGTCAGATCGTCGAGTCCCACTCTATCTCGGCTGGTCTGGACTACGCGGGCGTCGGCCCGGAACTCGCCCACCTCGTGGACACGGGACGCGTGACGCCGGTGAACGTCGACGACGACGCGGCGCTCGAAGCGTTCCACCGACTCTCCCGGGAGGAGGGCATTATCCCCGCGCTCGAATCCAGTCACGCCGTGGCCTACCTGGAAGCGTACGAGGGCGACGGCCCCGTCGTCGTCAACGTCTCCGGGCGTGGTGACAAGGACCTCGACACGGTAATCGAGGAGTCGACGGCCCGCGACCTCGACACCGCGCCGACGATGGAGGTGTTCGAGGAGTGACTCGCAGCGACCTCCGGGCGGCGTTCGAGGACGGCCCCGCGCTCGTCTCCTACGTCGCGGCGGGCGACCCGAGCGCGGCGGCGAGCAAGGCGTACGTCGAGGCGCTCGTCGAGGGCGGCAGCGACGTAATCGAACTCGGCCTCCCGTTCTCCGAACCGGTCGCGGAGGGCCGGACCATCCAGCAGGCCATCAAGCGCGCGCTCGACGCCGGGATGACGCCGGAGGCGTATCTCGACCTGGTACGCGACCTGGACATCGACGTGCCGGTCGTCTGCATGACGTACTACAACCTCATCTACCAGTTCGGTCCCGAACCCGGACCGGAAGCGTTCGTCGAAGCCGCTGCGGAGGCGGGCATCTCGGGGTTCGTGGTGCCGGACCTCCCGGTCGACGAGTCCGGCCCGCTTTACGAGGCCTGTCGCGAGCACGGCCTCGACCTGGTGTTCATCGTCGCACCGACGACGACGCCCGAGCGCCTGGAGCGACTGCTCGACCGGACGACGGGGTTCGTCTACGTGCAGGGGCGCCTCGGTACGACGGGCGCCCGCGACGAGGTCAGCGACGACACGCCCGCGTCGCTCGAACGCCTCCGGGACGCCGACCTCCCGAAGGCCGTCGGGTTCGGCATCTCGTCGGGCGAGCAGGCCCGCGAGATAGTCGCGAGTGGCGCCGACGGCGTCGTCGTCGGGAGCGCCTACGTGGACATCGTCGCGGAGGGTGTAGCGGATGACCGACCGACGGCCGAGGTGGCCGACCGCATCGAGGCGCTGGCGCGCGAACTGAAGCAGGGTGCACTCGATGCAGTGCCGGAACCGGAACGCAAATAGCGGACCGTTTGCTACTCACTACCAATGACAGCAGCTGGGAACACAGCGAGGCTAGACCGGATCGGTCGTGACGGCCGCTTCGTCACGATCCCGATGGACCACGGGCTCACACTCGGCGCAGTAGACGGGCTCGTCGACATCGAATCGACCATCGACGCGGTGACGAAGGGCGGCGCCGACGCCGTCCTCACACAGAAGGGAATCGCGCCGCGCGTCCACCCCAACAAGAACGACGCGGGCTACATCGTCCACCTGAACGGCTCGACGACCATCGGCCCGGACGCCAACGACAAGCGCCTCACGGGCACCGTCGAGGAGGCCGTGCGCGCTGGCGCCGACGCCGTCTCCTTCCACATCAACGTCGGCAGCGAGCACGAACCCGACCAGATCACGCAACTCGCGGAGGTCTGCGACGACGCCGAACGACTCGGAATGCCCGTGCTGGCGATGGCGTACGCGCGCGGCCCGGGCGTCGACGAGCACGACGCCGAGAACCTCGGGCACGCCGTCCGCCTCGCCGAGGAGGTCGGCGCGGACGTCGTGAAGACCGCCTACTCCGGAGACAGCGAGAGCTTCGAGCGCGTGGTGGAGTCCACCAGCAAGCCGGTCATCATCGCGGGCGGCAGCCCGAAGGGGGACCGTGCGACGCTCCGGAACATCCGGGGGGCGATGGACGCGGGCGGCGCCGGCGTCTCGATGGGTCGCACCGTCTTCCAGCACGAGGACCCGGGCGCGATGGCGAGTGCCGTCGCGGCCGTCGTCCACGACGACGCCACCCCCGAGGAGGCGCTCCGCGTCGCTGGCCTCCCGGTCGAAGCCTGATTCACTCCGGTCTCTTCTCAGAGCCGACGGTCGAGGAAGTCCGTCAGTAGCGCGAGCGGCGACTCCTCGTCGGCGTTCGCGCCGAAGTGGCCGCTCCCGTCGAGTTCGCGGTACTCGAAGGCCGCGCCCTCGCCCTGGTCGTACCCCCGTTCCAGTAGAGCGTCGCGGAAGTTGCGAGCCTGCGAGACGGGGACTCTCGGGTCGTTCGTACCGTGGACTAGCAGTAGCGGCGCGTTGAGGTTGCCGGCGTGGGTGACGGGACTGCGCTCGCGGTAGAGATCGGGGTTCTCGTCGGGCGTGCCGAGGTGTGTCTGGAGGAACCCCGAGCGGAACTGCGGCACCGTGTTCTCGTACATGTCCGGGAGGTCGGTCATGGCGACGACGCCGGCGCCCGCGGCGTACAGGTCGGGGTACTGCAGTAGCTGCCAGAGCGCCGAGAACCCGCCGAAGGAGCCACCGTAGACGGCGACACGGTCCTCGTCCAGCCAGTCGTACTCGGCGAGGACGTGCTCGACGGCGGTGGCGACGTCGCCCTGCTCGGCGCCGCCCCAGTCACCGTGCAGCGCCCGGGAGAACGCACGACCCCGGCCACTGGAGCCGCGGTAGTTCACCTGGAGCACCGCGTACCCGCACTGGCAGAGGTACTGGGCGCGCGAGTCGAACGCCCGGCGGTTCGAGAGGTGCGGGCCGCCGTGCGGGAAGACGACCAGCGGTGAGGGCCGCGCGCCGGCGTCGTAGAACAGCGTCCCGACGTCGAACGTCTCGTACGGGTCGTGTTCGACCGCCCTGGCGGGCGTCTCCGGAGTCCCGTCCGAGGCGACCGTCTCGTAGACGGGTTCGACGAAGTCGGCTGGCTCGTAGGGCCCGTAGTCGCGCTCGAACACCGGCTCGTACTCGTCGGTCGCGAGGTCGTAGACGAGCAGTTCCGGCCGCCGGGTCGGCGTCGTGTACACGACGAGGATGCGGTCGTCGTCGACGACGCGGGTCGCGCGACGACCGAAGCGAGCGACGCCGTCGGGCAGGTCGAGTTCGCGCCCCTCGCCGCTCTCGACGTCGTAGACGACTGGCGTGGTGGTGGCGGCCCGTTTCCGCGTAGCGACGAACCGCTCGCCGTCGGGCAGGAAGAACTGGGGCTCCTCGACGTAGTCGGCGTTGCCGAACCACTGCACGTCGTCGGCCGCGAGGTCGTAGACGCCGCAGCGCGTGACGCCCGTCGCGTCGTCCGAGACGAGCAGTTGCTGGTCGTCCGGTCCCCAGTCTTTCGGGGACGACGTGGACCCGCGCTCGCCGAGTTCGACGACGCGCTCTACCTCACCGTCGGTGTTGCAGACATGCACGTCGCGGTTGTCGGGGTCGCCCGTGTCGTTGCCAGGGTAGGCGACCCGCGTGGCGTCGGTGGAGAGGATCGGCCGCCAGACCGGGTAGCCGGCGTCGGTCAACCGCGTGCGGTCGCCGGACGCCAGGTCGTGGAGGTAGGCGTCCATGTCGCCCTCGTGGTTCGACCTGACGAGCAGCGTCTCGCCGTCAGGCCCGACTGCGCGGATGGTCGTGGTGCCGTCCGTCTCGACGACTGGCTCCGTCTCGCCGGTCGCGTCGACGGTGTACACGTCGCGGCGCTCGCCGCCGTCGCTGTCGTCGTGGTGGTAGAGGACGCGCTCGCCGTCGGCCGTCCACGCGAGGGGCCAGAGGTTGCTCGCCGGCGCCTCGCCGTCGGTGTACTGCTCGCAGTCGCCGGTCTCCAGGTCGAGGACGTGGACCTCGTTCCGGCCGGTGGCGTCGTAGTAGAACGCCACTCGGCGGCCGTCGGGGGAGACGGTCGCCTGCGTCAGTTCAGGGAGCAATTCGAGGGTCTCCGGGGAGGGATTCGTGTCGGTCATCGTCAGTTGCCGAGATCCAGCGAGTCGGCGTTCTCGACGAGCCACCTCGCCTGGCCGACCTGCTGGTTGAACTTCTGGAGGTGTTTCGAGACGTCGCCGCGGTAGTTCGGGCCGCGGTCGCCGGTCGCCTCGACGATCTCGCTGTAGCTGAGTCCCTGCTCGCGGAGCGCGACGACCTCCGCGCGGCGCTCCGGGATTCTGTGGTCGGCGAGTTCCATCGCGCGCTCGTCGGGCGTCTGGTCGCGGACGAGCAGCGAGTGGCCGTCGTCGTCGACGTCGTGGACGTGGAGGACGGTGTAGCCGTCGAAGAACCAACGGTTGACGTAGACGCCCGCGTCGGGGTCGTGGCGCTCGTGGTCGGCGCCGTAATCCTCGATGGGGTACACCTCGAAGTCGAGGCGGCCCTCCGGTGTGTCGAGGTCAACTCCGTTGGACTCGGCGTGGCCGTCGCTTGGGTCGACCGGCACCTCGCCGTGGTCGGCGAGCGCGGCGAGCAGGTCCGTCGCTGGTCGCTTTCGGTCTGGATTCGGCATCGCGCTGGTGTTGGCTAGACGAACCCAACACCAAAAGTGTTGGCTCGTGTAGTCAAACAGCAGGGCGTCTCGCAAGACCGGTCCCCTCCGGTACGTTGAAGGCCGCGTGCCGTCTCCTTCCGCCAATGACACGGTCCGTCTGGCTGAAGGCCGACGACGCGGTCGGCGACTGGGAGACCCGGAAGCGACGCATCACCGCCGGTCTGGAGTCCGGCGTGGACTGGGTGCTGGTCGACGAGGACGACGTCGAGCGGGTCCGCGAACTCGGCGCCGTTAACGTGGCGGCGTTCCGGGCGGACGACGTGGACGTCATCGACGAGGCCGACCCGAACGAGGACGCCGAACCCGACGCGTGGGTCGTCGGGAAGGGTGGCGAGGGCGACGGCACCGTCGACCTCCCCACCGACTTCTCCGGGAGCGCGGACCTCTCGGCGCTCCGCCGCGGGAACGCCGACGCGGGCTACGTCCACATCCTCGGCGAGGAGTACGAGTCGTTCGCGGAGGCCGCCGCCGAGGACGCCGAGTACACGCTCGTCGTGGGGAAGGACTGGACGATCATCCCGCTGGAGAACCTCATCGCGCGCATCGGCGAGGAGACGACGCTCGTCGCGGGCGTCGAGTCCGCCGAGGAGGCCGAGACGGCCTTCGAGACGCTGGACATCGGCGCGGACGCCGTCCTCCTCGACAGCGACGACCCGGACGCCATCCGGCGCACCGTCGCCGCTCGCGACGCCGCCGAACGCGAGCAACTCGACATGTCGTGGGCGACGGTCACGGCCGTCGAGGAGGCGGGGAGTGCGGACCGCGTCTGCGTCGACACCGGGAGCCTGATGGAGGACGACGAGGGGATGCTCGTCGGGTCGATGTCACGCGGTCTGTTCTTCGTCCACGCGGAGACGGCGGAGTCGCCGTACGTCGCCTCGCGGCCGTTCCGCGTCAACGCGGGCGCCGTCCACGCCTACGTCCGCACGCCCGACGGCGGCACGAAGTACCTCGCGGAACTCACCAGCGGCGACGAGGTACAGGTCGTCGACCGCGACGGCCGTACCCGGGCCGCGGTCGTCGGTCGTGCGAAGATCGAGAAGCGCCCGATGTTCCGCGTGGAGGTCGAGACGGAGGCCGGCGACCGCATCGAGACGCTGCTCCAGAACGCCGAGACCATCAAGGTCTCCACACGTGAGGGCCGGACGGCCGTCACCGACCTCGAAGCCGGCGACGAAGTTCTGGTCTACCTGGAGGAGGGCGGGCGGCACTTCGGGGAGGCCATAGAGGAGCGCATCATCGAGCAGTAACAGTAGTTGCCACTGCGGTTTCTATGTTCAGAGTCGAGGATGAAACAGACGCTCGATACTAATTCGGAGCGAGCAGTAGTTCATTGATCCTCAAGAAGGAGGACACTGTAAATGTCGCCCTCGAATCGGACATAATAGCCGATAGGACCGTCGGAACCGTTGTATAGCTCACGACCCCCAAATTGGTCTGCCAACGTCGACACTTCGTCTGACGACAGGACTCGGCCAGTCCGCTCTCCTGATTCAGATGCATTCCGCAGTTCTGACTGGAGAATACCTGCATCTGTGTCCTGCACCTCAGAAGACGGGATAACAGTCGCGTTTTCCGGTGCGTCAGAGACGGGCACCACCCGGAGGGCTCCTCCTCTGTCTACTGGCTCGGTGGTTCGATTTGTATCCCCAGGCATCGAACAACCGGCCGTCACCGAGACGAGGAACAAACAGCCGATCAGTACCAGGCCCCTATATCGATAACCCATACTATACTGTCACATCAGCTTCATTCTCAATGTACTCCATAGTGTTTCCGGCGGAATAATCACGGGGAGCGTCTGCCACACCCTTTGCGTGTATCACTCCCTCATCCAACCCCTCAGTCAGATTGTTCGCACAATCACGTCGCAATCTGGTGTTTCAATTTCAGACGGCCAACCAAACAAAGAAATCGCGCTAGCAACTACCGGTACCTACTCGACAGTCGCGTCCTCGGGACTCTCCCGTTCGAAGCGCATCGTACACCACGGACAGAAGTCGAGTTCCGCGTCGAGTTCGCCGCCGCAGTTCGGACAGTTCTCGGCCGCCGCCTCGCCCGCCATCGCCTCGGCGGCCGCCTTCGCGGCGGCGTCCCGGACGGCGACGAGGTAGGCGTCGGCGACGTTCAGCGCGCGCACCGCGAGCAGGCTCAGCGTCACTTCGAGCCCGAAGCTCTCGCTGGCCTCGAGGAGGCCCTCGACGCCGTTGGCGTCGAACGCCTCGAAGGCCGAGGGTGGGACGACGAGCGCGGCGGTAGCGGCGGCGAGCACGAACCACGCCAGCGCTCGCAGCCACCGCCGGAGGTAGACGTGTCCTAACCCGGGGTAGACGAGGCCGAGCACGGCCGCGAGGACGCCACGTCGGTTGACCACAGTTACCTCACCTCGGCACCCCGTACTCCTAAACCCACCGAACTACTGGAGGTCTGCGACGAGTTCGCGGAGCGTCGCGGCGTCGTACTGTCCGGGCGCCGTCGCGTCCGCGGCGTCGACCGGCGCGTAGCCGATTCTCGACCCGTACAGCGGCGCGACGGCGCGCGTGTGACGCCCCGCCTCCCCCATCGCCATCGTCGCGACGGTCATGCCAGCCGCGCTGTACTCGTGAGTCACTCGCAGCAGGTCGAGTGCGTCACCCCGGTCCTCGGCGGTGACCGCGAGTTTCCCGACGTCGCCGAGCGAGCACGCCTCGCCGAGCGTCTCCGCGAGGTCCGAGAGCTCCGGCGTCCCCTCGAAGTCATGGGCGGAGACGATCGTCGTGGTCTCCGTCGAACGGGCGGCGGCGAGCGCCTCCGCGCCGTCGTCGGTGAGCGCGGCGAGTTCGATGTCGACGGCGTCCACGCAGTCCATGCGTGCGGCCTCGGAGAGTGCGTCGATGCGGCCCGAGTCCTCGGCCTCGCCGCCCTCCCACTCGGGTCGGTTGGTGGCGATGAGCGGGAGTTCGCCGTCGTAGTCGTCGAGCGCCTCAAGCGGGTCGCTCGCCAGGTCCATGCGGAACTCGACGGCGTCCGCCTGCTCGCGGGCCGCCGCCTCGTCGGCGAGGTCCGAGACGCTCGCCGCGAGCACGAAGTCACTGAAGTCCATACCGCCCACACTCGTGGCCAGCGGGAAAAACCTCTCTAGACCGGAATCGTCTCTTCGGCCTCGAGGAGTTCGTGGTAGCGGTTGCGGATGGTGACCTCGGAGATGTCCGCGACCTCCGAGACCTTCGCCTGCGTCGTCTTCTCGTTGGTGAGCAGCGCGGCGGCGTAGACGGCGGCCGCGGCGAGGCCGACCGGCGACTTGCCGGAGTGGACGCCCTTGTCCTTGGCCGTCTTCAGGAGTTCGCGGGCGCGGTGGGAGGCCTCGTCGGAGAGCTCCAGCGAGGACGCGAACCGCGGCACGTAGCTCTCGGGGTCCGCGGGCGCGACCTCCAGGCCGAGTTCGCGGATGACGTAGCGGTAGGTGCGCGCGATCTCGGCCTTCTCGACGCGGCTCACGTCCGCGATCTCGTCGAGGCTGCGGGGCACGCCGGCCTGGCGCGCGGCGGCGTAGACACAGGAGGTGGCGACGCCCTCGATGGAACGACCCGGCAGCAGGTCCTCTTCGAGCGCGCGGCGGTAGATGACCGACGCCGTCTCGCGGACGCTGTCCGGGAGGCCCTGGGCGGACGCCATGCGGTCGATCTCGCCGAGTGCCTGCTTGAGGTTGCGCTCCTTGGCGTCGCGGGTGCGGAAGCGCTCGTTCCACTTGCGCAGGCGCTGCATCTTCTGGCGCTGGTTGCTCGACAGGGAGTTGCCGTACGCGTCCTTGTCGCGCCAGTCGATGTTCGTGGACAGTCCCTTGTCGTGCATCGTGTTCGTCGTCGGCGCGCCGACGCGGGACTTCTGGTCTTTCTCCTTGGAGTCGAACGCGCGCCACTCCGGCCCGCGGTCGATGCCGTCCTCCTCGACCACGAGGCCGCAGTCCGCGCAGACCGACTCGCCGTGCTCCTCGTCCTCGACGACCAGCCCGTCGCACTCTGGGCAGCCGTCCGTCGTCTCCGTCTCGTCTGTGCGCTCCCGCTCTCGGGAACGCAGGCGTGTGTCTGTCATGTGGCGTACATCCCCCGGAAAACCGGATGAGTCGTGGACAACTCGTTAGCCCAAAGCTCACTTAATGGTTCCGGAGACGTGGCGTCCGAAATCGCCAGAACACGTCAACTTTTACCACGCAACCCGAACGGTCGTTCATGCACGTCGTCTCGCTCGCGCCGAGCGCCACCGCAACGGTCGCCGCACTCGACGGCGCCGACAGATTGGTCGGCGTCACGACATATTGCCGTGTGGAGGCGCCGGTGGTCGGTGGGTGGCTCAACCCGGACTACGACCGCGTCGCCGACTACGACCCCGACGTCGTCCTGACGAGCGACGACCTCCAGCGCGATATCCGGGACGAACTCTGCGACCGCGGCTTCGACGTTGCCCACGTCGAACCGTCGACGCTCGACGAGGTACTCGCGTCGTTCACCGAGATCGGGGCGGCCGTCGGACTCCCCGACGCCGGCGAGCGACTCGAGGCCGAGAGCCGCGAGCGCGTCGCGGCAGTCCGTCGCGACGCTCCCGACGACGGGCCCGTGGTCTACTGCGAGGAGTGGTCGGACCCGCCGATGGCGGCGGGCAACTGGGTGCCCGACGTGGTCGAGGCTGCCGGCGGCCGCTACCCGTTCGTCGACGCCGGCGAGCGCTCCCGAGAGATCGACGGGGACACCGTCGAACACGCCGACCCCGGCCACGCCGTCGTCCACGTCTGCGGGAAGGGAGAGCGGGTGGACGCGGACCCCGCCGCCCGCTGGGGCCTGGACGCCGACGTCCACGTCGTCGACGACAGCCTGCTCAACCAGCCGAGTCCCCGACTGCTCGACGGCCTCGAGACGCTCGCGGCGACGCTCCGGGACGACTAAGGGCCACCGTCCCCCTCCACTCTCCATGCGAGTAGCAGTCGGTTCGGGGAACCCGGTGAAGCGTGCAGCCGTCGCGGCGGCGCTGCCGGACGCGACGGTCGAGGCCGTCCCGGTCGACAGCGGCGTCCCCGAGCAACCGTGGGGCGACGACGAGACGGTCGAGGGGGCACGCAACCGCGCGCAGCGAGCGCTGGGCGAGGGATACGACCTCGGGGTCGGACTGGAAGGGGGAGTGCACCAGCGGGGCGGGTCGCTCTTCCTCGTCATGTGGGCGGCGGCGACGGACGGCGAGCGCATCGAGGTCGGCGGCGGGCCGCGACTCCGACTCCCCGACGACGTGGCCGGACGGCTCCGCGACGGCGACGAACTGGGTCCCGTGATGGACGATCTCCTCGACACGTCGGGCGTCGCGGAGAATCAGGGCGCGGCGGGCGTCCTCACTGCCGGGACGACCGACAGAACAGAAGCGCTCCGGACGGCGGTGGCGGGCGCGCTCGGACCGTTCCTCACCGAGTACTACTAGTCCTCGGCCGACGGCGTCTCGGCGTCGAGGTCGCGCTCGGTGCCGTCGACGGCCTCGGTCAGGGAGACGTTCAGCGACATCATCGACGCCGCACCGCCGGCGACGGTGACGAGGTTCTTCACGATGTGGTCGACGATGGCGACGCCGACCGCCGTCCCGAAGGCGACGGGGAGCAGCGTGGAGACGATCGCCGCGAACGCCGCCTCGTAGATGCCGATACCGCCCGGCGGACCGGGGATCACCTTCGCGAGGTTGCCGACGCTGACGGCGAAGAACCCCACCGCGAGCAGGCTCACCAGCGAGAGGTCGAGGCCGAACGCGAGGAAGACGAGGAGCGCGGTCGCCACGTCGATGGTCCAGATGAGAACGCTCGACGCGCCGATACGGGCGAACGCGGGGCCGTCGCCGGCGACCTGCTGGATGTCCCCGACGAAGGACTCGAAGACGCTCGCGACGAGTTCCGTGTACGAGTCGTCGCTCGCCCAGTTGACGACACGGCGCACGTAGTTCGAGTCCGAGCGCGCGGACCAGACGATGGCGACGACGGACGCGATGGCGAGCGCGCCGACGACGGAGGCGACGACGACCGCCTGCTGGACCGCCCGTGACTCCTGGCCGGCCAGCCCCTGGCCCGACGCGGTCGCCGCGAGTTCGGCGAGCGTCGACGGCGAGAACGCCGCGAGCGCGACGAGCACGCTGCCCGCGAGCACCGTGATGGTGAGCAGGTCGAAGACGCGCTCGACGGCCAGCGACGCGAACCCGGTCGTGTAGGGGACGCTGCGCCGGGCCTTCACGACGTACGCGCGGATGGCGTCGCCGGCCCGCGCGGGGATGACCAGGTTCCCGGTCTGACTGATGAACACCGCGCCCGTCAGGAAGCCGACACCCTCCCGGTAGCCGAGTTCGGAGAGGATGTCGCGGTAGCGGAGGCCGCGGAGCGGCCAGGAGAGCAGGTAGACGGCGGCGCCCGCGCCGACGAGTGCTGGGTCGGCGTTCGAGACGGCGTCGACGAACGCGTCCACGTCGATGTAGACGAACATCAGCGCGAACGCCGCGATCGAGAGCAGCGTGCCGACGACCATCCCCGTGCGGCGGTTGGCGTACGGGCTGACGGAGAACTCCCAGAAGCAGCGCAGGATCTGGCTCCCCATCCCGAAGACGTCCCGCACGAGGTCGACCTTCGAGTCGCCCTTCGGCTCCCAGTCTACGGCGAACTCCTTCACGCGGAAGCCCCGGCGCTGGGCCCGCACGAGCATCTCCGTGTCCCAGAACCAATGTTCGTCCTCGACGTCGTCGACCAGCGACTCGAAGGCCTCGCGGCTGAACGCCTTGAACCCACACTGGTGGTCGCGGAGGCCCGAACGCAGCAGCGTGCGCACTGAGAGGTTGAACCCCCGCGAGGGAACGCCGCGCTTCGCCGGGCGGTCTGCGGTGTTGTCGGGCATCCACCGCGACCCGGTCGCCACGTCGTACTCGCCCGAGCGCACGCTCTCGACGAGTTCCTCCAGGTGGCGCATGTCCGTCGCCATGTCCGTGTCGAAGTAGACCAGCGTGTCGCCGCGGGCGTCCGCGAACGCGGCGTTCAGCGCGCCGCCGCGCCCGAGTCGTTCGTCGCTGTGGAAGTGTTGGACGCGGTCGTCCGCGGCCGCCAGGCGGTCCGCGATGGCCGGCGTCTCGTCCTCGCAGCCGTCCTCCGCGACGACCACTTCGTAGCTACCCTCCGGGAGGAACCCGCCGAGGGTGTCGAGTGTCGTCCGCACCGTCGTCTCGATCGTGGCCGCCTCGTTGTAGGCGGGGAGGACGACACTCACCTCGACGGCGGAATCGCTCATTGGTCAAGCAGTCGGCTCGAAGCCTGTAAGTACCTTCTGTCTCAGTTCGGCCGCTGCCGACCGAGGACGGGCGGTAGCGGGCTGTACGTCGAGTGAGCCACCACTACCAGCGACGTAGTTACCAGCTACCGGCGAGTAGGCGTCTCGAACTGCGTAACCGGTTGTTAACCGCACCTACCAACCGGGGTGGTCCCCGGGCCAAACGCCCACCCCTCGAACGACGAAAAACGCAAGACAGAAGCGAGTTTTACCGCCCGTACCAAATCCCTCTTGGGTGGACAGTACGACCCTACGAGTATGAGCGCGACTGCCGCGGCGACGGCGTCACTCACCCCCAAACAGCACCGCATCCTCGACTACCTGCGGGACCACGCCGACGAACGGACCTACTTCAAGTCACGGCTCATCGGCGACGAACTCGAACTCTCCGCGAAGGAGGTCGGCGCGAACATGCCCGCCATCGAGAACGGCGAGTTCGACGTGGACGTCGAACGCTGGGGCTACTCCTCGAGCACCACGTGGAAGGTCGAGGCCTGACCCGGCCGTCCCACCCCACCACCTCGTTCCGTCCCGGTTCCGGGCCCGTCATCCACCCGGAGCCACCCTGGATGCTCGCAGCGTCACGCTCTCGGCGGTCACCCGCCACAGTATCTGTCACTCGCGGTCCACCCGGACCGCGGTCGTTCTTCACCGTCCAGCGCCGCTGCTGTGCGACCGTGTCACGGGAGAACTGCCGACCGCTCAGGGGTCGTAGGAGAGCAGGTCGGCCGCTTCGCCGGCGAACTCCGCGGCGTTCGCGTCGAAGGAGTCGGCGTACCGCACGAGCAGCGTGACCAGGGTCTCGGGCTCCTCGATGGCGTAGCCGTCCGCTCGCGAGAGGAGGCCCGCGTCCTCTAGCTGGGCGGCGTACTTGCTGACTGTCGCTCGCGAGACGTCGAGAGCTGCGGCGATATCGCCGCCAGTCGCGTCGGGGTCCCGGAGCAACTCGACGACCATCCCGCGCGGGGTGTCCCGGCGGAGGTAGCCCAGCGCGCGGCGCTCGAACGGCGAGAACCGGCCCGCGGGGTACAGCCGGCGGTAGTCGCCGTCGCGCTCGCTCTCGACGACGCCGTCGTCGAGCAGGCGCTTGAGGTGGTGCTGGGTCTCCCCGGTGCCGAGTTTGAGGTCGTCCCGGAGCTTCGAGAAGTGCGCACCCGGCGTCGTCGTGAGGTAGCCGGTGATGGCGTCACGGACGTCGCTGTCGTCGCTGGCCTGCGCGTCGTCGCCAGCGAACCGGGTCAGCGGGCTCGCTGCGCCGACGGCGGCGAACCGACGGAGCGTCGAGCGCTTGTCCTCGTCGATGCCCATTCGACTCCGGGTAGGTGGTCCGCAGAGAAAAGGGTTCGGTACGCTTGGACTACCGGGCCAGTACGGGACTGGCGGGAGGAGGGACCCGTCAGGTGCTCGACTCGTCGCTGTCCTCGGCGTCCGTTCCGCCCTCGAGTTCGGCGTCCATCTCGTCGATGACTGCGTCGGCGTCCTTCAGGCCGGCGTCCTCGCCGCGCTGGACGGCCTGGGCCTGCTCCTCTAGTTTCGCGGGGTCGACGTCCGCCTCCTCGCTGATCTGGTTGAGGATCTCGTCGATGTCGTCGAGACCGATGAGCTCCCGGGTCTCCGCGTCGAACTCGAGGCTGCCGAGTTCGGTGCCGTCGCCGGTGACGTCGCTGCCGGCGAGGTGCTTGCCGTAGCGGCCGACGAGGCTGGACAGTTCCTGGGGGATGACGAACGTGTTGGATTCGCCGTCGCCGATGCCCTCCAGGGTCTCCATGCCCTTCTCGATGATGGCGCGCTCGCCCATCGATTCGGCGGACTTCGCGCGGAGCACCGTGGAGATGGCGTCACCCTGCGCCTCGAGGATCTGGGACTGCTTCTCACCCTGTGCGCGGATGATGTTGGACTGCTTGTCACCCTGGGCGTTCTCGATGGCGGACTGGCGTTCACCCTGGGCCTCCAGGATCATGGCGCGGCGGCGGCGCTCGGCGCTGGTCTGTTGCTCCATCGCCTTCTGGACCTCCTGGGAGGGGTTGACCTCACGGACCTCCACGCTCTCGACGCGGATGCCCCACTCGTCCGTGGGTTCGTCGAGTTCCGTGCGGATGCGGGCGTTGATCTCCTGGCGCTTGTTCAGCGTGTCGTCGAGCTCCATGTCGCCGAGCACCGCGCGCAGCGTCGTCTGCGCGAGGTTCGAGACGGCGGTCTTGTAGTTGTCGACCTCCAGGAACGCGCGCTTGGCGTCCCGCACGCGGATGTAAACGACGGCGTCGGCGGTCACCGGCGAGTTGTCGCGGGTGATTGCCTCCTGCCGGGGCACGTCGATGGTCTGCGTGCGCATGTCGAAGGTGTACGTGCGCGAGACGAACGGCGGCACGATGTTGATACCCGGTTCGAGCAGACCGCGGTACTCCCCGAACACCGTTAGCGCCTTCTTCTCGTAGGCGTCGACGATTCGGACCGTCTGGTAGACGACGACCGCGAGGAGCAGCAACAACAGTAGTCCGACGGCGGTTACCACCGCGCCGCCGGTCTGGAGTGGCGTGAACATCGACTAGACCGTTCGGCGAACGGACAATAAGGCTGCCGCCTACGCGGCGTCGCTCTCCTCGCGCTCCCGGTCGAGTTCGCGGTCGATGCCGTCCTCGCCGTCGACGGATTCGACGGTGACGATGTTGCCGCCGCCCGGGTCGACGACGACGATGTTCTCGTCCACCGGGATGACCCCCGAGATGGAGCGCGCGCCGTACGACGAGTCGAACCCGCCCGACTCGAGTTTCACGCGGCCGGACCGCGTGGTCACCTCCTCGACGACGTACCCCCGTTTCCCGCGGAGGTCACTGGAGTCCTGTGTCTGCCCGCGTCCCGTCCCCTCGTACAGTTCGTAGTAGCGGTAGACGTACAGCGCTCCCAGGCCGACGCCGAGCACGATGAACGCCAGGACGAACGGCGTCGCCGCCGCCGGGACGAACAGCCCCACCAGTCCGGCCACTAGCAGCGCCACACCGATGACGATGAAGTGTGCGCCCGGGGCGAACGCCTCGAAGATGCAGAGCCCCACCCCGACGACGAGGAGCACGAACGACAACGACTGTCCGAAGATCGTAACGCCGGTCATACGGGGAGGTTAGGACGGCACTGGGAAAACCGTTACCCGAAGACGAGCAGTCCGATGACGCCGAGCATGAACGCGACGCCCAGCAGGAAGAAGACGACGTTCTCGACGCTGGGCGACCCCGGTTCTATCCTGTCGACCTGGGGCTCCGCGTCCGGGCCTACCTCGTCGAGGTCGTACCGCCACGACCCGTCGTTGTCCGCCATACAGACGCTTGACCGCGGACGCTGAAAAACTCGTGGGTCCCCCGTCGGTCAGCGGTCGGCGGCGTACACCACGCCGCGCTCGCCGTCTACCGTCACCGGAGTGTCCGTGGGAACTGCCGCGACGTCCACGTCGCCGACCATCGGGACGTCGAGTTCCCGCGCGACCATCGCCGGGTAGCCGGTCAGCCCGGACTGCCCGCTCACGATGGCCGCGACCTTCGAGAGGTCGCCCCCGAACTCGTCGTCGAACGCCGAATCCAGCACGAGGACCGCGCCCTCCGGCACGTCGGAGAGGTCGCCGTCGTCGAGGTGCGTCGCGACCCCGGTCGCCCGGCCGTCGACGACCGAACGGCCCGACGCCAGCGTCTCCGCGGCGACGTGGACCTTCAGCGTGTTCGTCGTGTTCGCGCCCTCCAGTTCGGTCATCATCCCCACGAGCACGACGACCGTGTCGCCGCTCGCGACCAGTCCGGAGTCGACGGCCGCCTGCACCGCGTGCTCGACGACGGTGGTTGCGTCGCTGTCGACGACCTCCGCGTACTCCGCGTGGACGCCCCAGTTGAGGCCGAGCTGGCGCCTGACGCGGTTCGAGGGGGTCGCACAGACGACTGGCACCCGCGGCCGGAACTTCGCGGCCTTCCGCGCGGTGTACCCCGACTCGGAGGCGACGACGACGGCGCTCGCGTCGATGTCCCGTGCGAGGTACCGCGCCGACCGTGCGAGCGCGTCGGTCTTGGCCGCGCCGTCGGCGACCGGCACGCGCTGCTCCTGGAGTTCCGCGTACTCGTCGCTGGCCTCGATCTGGCGCACGATGCGGTCCATCGTCTCCACCACGCGCGTCGGGTTGTCGCCGACCGCCGTCTCCGCGGAGAGCATCACGGCGTCGGTGCCGTCGAGCACGGCGTTCGCGACGTCGGAGGCCTCCGCACGGGTCGGCCGCCGCGCGTGCACCATCGAGTCGAGCATCTCCGTCGCTGTGATGACCGGGACGCCCGCCTCGTGACACCGCCGGATGATGCGCTTCTGGATCATCGGCACGTCCTCCATCGGGCACTCCACGCCGAGGTCCCCGCGCGCGACCATCACGCCGCTGGCGGCCTCGACGATGCCGTCGAGGTTCTCCACCGCGCCCCGTCGCTCTATCTTCGCCACGATGGGGATGTCTGCACCGAACGACTCGACGACCCGGCCCACCTCCAGGACGTCCTCGGCGTCCCGGACGAAACTCGCGGCGAGGTAGTCGACGTTCTTCTCGGCGGCGAACTCGATGTCGCGGCGGTCCTTCTCGGTCACCACGTCGAGGCCGAGTTCCGCGCCCGGCACGTTCACCCCCTTCTGGCTGCCGAGGTCGCCGCCCGACTGGACGCGCGCGAAGACGGCCTCTCCCTCGACCCGCTCGACGACCGTCTCGATCCGCCCGTCGTCGAGCAGCACGCGGGTCCCCGGCTCGACCGCCGCGACGCTCGTCGAGAGCCCCACGGTCGCGCCAGTCGTCTCCCCGTTCGGTACGAACTCGACGACGCTCCCCGTTTCGAGGTGGACCGGCGACTCGGTCGCCGCGGTCCGTACCTCCGGCCCCTGCGTGTCCAGCATCACCGCCAGCGGCTTCTCGGTCACGTCGTCGACGCGGCGCGCGGTGTCGACGAGCGCCGCCCGGTCCTCCAGCGTCCCGTGACTTGCGTTCACCCGGGCGACGGTCATCCCGGCGTCTGCGAGCGCCCGCACCGACGCCTCGTCGTCGGTCGCGGGCCCCAGCGTACAGACGATCTTGGCGTTCCTCATTGCCGGGCGTACGCCGCCCCCCGGGAAAAACCCACGTGAGTGGGAGGAATCGACGCTTCCCCCGCCACAGCGGTTTTCACGCCGGCGAGCGAACAACGAGGTATGCAGACGTACGCCGCCATCGCCACCGTCGAAACCGGCGAATTCCAGAACGCGCAGGAGCTCGCGTCCATCTGGGGCGACCTCCGCCAGGACCTCGAGACCCAGGAGTGCGAACTCCGGGACGCCTACATCCTCCTGGGCGAGAGCGACGTCCTCATGATCTTCGACGGGCCTGACCGACAGGCGGTCCTCGAGGCCTCTATCGCGGCCCAGCGCTACGGTATCAACATGAAGACGATGGAGGCCATCGACGTCGAGGACCTCGGGGAAGTCGTCGAGGACGTCTAGGACGCACGGCTTCCAGCACTCGCGGATGCCAGCGCGCGCTACGTAGGTTCAAGTATGAAGCCGGGACCATCCCGGCGCGTGACCTGAGAATCGCCCGGTGCGCTCGGATTCGGTAGCGCGGCGTCGCGCACCGGTGCCGTCCGCCGCCTGTTCGCCCTACCTGACCTTCGTGCCGGGGACGCTGTCGCCGTGGGTCGTGAGGAGGTCGGCGTCCTCGCCCGCGGCGAGCACCATCCCGTTGGACTCCACGCCGAACAGCTCCGCCTTCTCGAGGTTGGCGACCACCACGACCCTCGTGCCGGGGAGAGCGTCGAGGTCGTGGAGCTGTTTGATGCCGGCGACGATCTGGCGGACCTCGTGGCCGATGTCGACCTCGAGGCGTGCGAGGTCGTCCGCGCCATCGATGCCCTCGGCGGACTGGATTTCGCCGACGCGCAGGTCGAGGCTCTGGAACTCCTCGAAGCCGATGCGGTCGTCGGCGAGCGCTTCGAGTTCGACGTCTGGGTCGTCGTTCACGTCCTCGTCGTCGGACTCATCGCTACTGGCAGCTTCGATCTTCTCCTGGAGCGTCTCGTCTAGCTCCGCGACGCGCTCGTCCTCGACCTTGGTGAACAGCTCCGCGGGCTCGCCGAACTCCGCGGGCGGTTCCTGCAGGCAGTCGGCGACAGTGGCGTCTGCTGCGGCGCCGTCCTCCCCGAGCTGGGTCCAGATCTCCTCTGCCTTCTCCGGCGTGAACGGATGGAGTAACACGGCCACTGCCTTCACGAGCTGCACGCAGTCGCGGATGACCGGCGCGGCCGCCTCGTCGTCGAGCTTCCAGGGCTCGTTGCGCTGGATGTACTCGTTGCCGAACCGGGCGAGTGCGACCGTTCGTTCGCCGGCCGTCCGGAGGTCGTAGTCGTTCAGCGCGTCCTCGTAGTCGTCCATCGCCTGCGCGATCTCGGTCTCCACCTCGTCGGAGAGGCTGGCCTCCGGCGTCCCGCCGAAGTTCCGGTTCGCGAACAGCAGCGCGCGGTAGACGAAGTTGCCGACGACGTCCGCGAGCTCGCTGTTCACGCGTTCGGCGAAGCGGTCCCACGAGAAGTTCACGTCGCGTTCGAACCCGCTGGCGGTCGTCATGTAGTACCGCAGCAGGTCCGGGTGGAACCCTTCGTCGAGGTACTCCTCGGCCCAGATGGCGCGGTTCTTCGACGTCGAGAGTCCCTTCCCGTCGATGTTCACGAAGCCGGTCGCGCAGACTGCCCGTGGTTCCGTGTAGTCCGCGGCCTCCAGCATCGCCGGCCAGTACACCGTGTGGTGCTGGATGATGTCGCGGCCGATGACGTGGACGATCTCGCCGTCGCCGTCCTTCCAGACGGACTCCCAGTCGACGTCGTCCGTGCGCTCGCTGTACTGCTTCGTCGCGGAGACGTACTCGATGGGGGCGTCCACCCAGACGTACAGTACGAGGTCCTCGGCGCCCTCGCCGGGGTAGTCGATACCCCAGTCCATGTCCCGCGTGATACAGAGGTCCTGCAGTTCGCCCTCGATCCACTCGCGGGGCTGGTTCTGGGCGTTGCTCGTCCCCTCCACGCGGTTTATGAACCCCTGGAGGTGCTCCTGGAGCGCCGAGAGACGCAGGAACTTGTGCTCGCGGCGGCGGTACTCCGCGGGGTTCCCGGTGATGGTCGAGACGGGGTCCTCGATCTCGCCGGGTTCGAGGTGGCGCTGGCAGCCCTCGTCGCACTCGTCGCCGCGCGCGTGCTCGCCGCAGTACGGACACGATCCCTCGACGAAGCGGTCGGGCAGCCACTGGTCGGCCTCCGGGTCGTAGGCGACGTCGATCTCCTTTTCGTGGACGTAGCCGTTGTCCTCCCACGCGCGGACGAACTCCTTCGTGAGCTCCGTGTTCGTCTCGTCGTGGGTGTGACCGTACTGGTCGAAGTCGACGTTGAACCGCGGGAACGTCTCCAGGTACTGCTCGTGGTGCCGGAGCGCGAACTCCTCGGGACTGACCCCCTCCTTCTCCGCCTCGACCGCGATGGGGGTGCCGTGCATGTCGCTGCCGCAGACGTAGACGGCCTGCTGGCCGAGTTTGCGGAGCGCTCGCGTGAACGCGTCTGCACTCACGTAGCCGCGCAGGTGGCCGATGTGGAGGTCGCCGTTGGCGTACGGCAACCCACAGGTGACCACCGCCGGGTCGTCCGTTGGGTAGTCCTCGTAGCTCATACTCCCTCGTTCTGCCGGCGCGGGCCTAAAGCCCGCTGATTGTGTCGTGACATTCCTGTTTCCGGTGGCGTGGCTGGCGGACGGTGCTGACGGAGAGAACGGGGTTCACGCCCGTCCGGCGGCCACATGAGGGCCCGGAGACGGGCGGTCCACCCGTGGACGGCACTATCGCTGCATGCGCATCGAACACGTCGGCGGATGGACCGTCCCGGTCACGACCGGGGGTTCGCACCGCCGGGCGAAAAGCGTTACTCAGCGTTCGACGGTGACGCCGCCGAACAGCGCCAGCCCCGTCACGACGAGGTCGACCCCTTCCCCACTGCGGCTCGGTGGACGCGTGTCCTCGCTGCCGCCGAACAGCCCCAGCACGTCCATGTCGACGGTCCAGTCGTCGGGGACGTGGATCTCCGCGCCACCGAACAGGACGATGCACTCGACGGACGCCGGCGGGTCCGCGACGTCGGCGTCCCGGAGGTCCAGCTCCGCGCCGCCGAACGCCACCACGACGTCGCCACCGCGGAACCCCGGGCCGGAGATGCGGCGCTCGGTCCCGCCGAAGAGGGTGACCGAGGAGACGGTGCCGGCGTCCGTCTCGCCGACGTCGACGCCGTGAGATCGGCGCGACCGACCGATCAGGAACAGCACGCCGAACAGGACGACGAACAGCGGCCACCACGTGCCGAGCTGCTGGTCAGTGACGAATCCGAGGTTCTTCGCCAGGTAGGTCCCCGCGACGGCGATAACCATCACCGGGCCGGTGAGGTTGCGGAACCGGCTGCGGAGCAGTGCCCACACGCCGAGCAGCACGAACAGGCCGGGGAAGAAGTCCCACAGCGAGTCCGTGGGGACGGCGTCCGTCGTCGTCAACAGCAACAGCACACCGACGAGGATGATGAGGGCACCCGTCGTCGTCCGGTCCGAACTCAGACGTGACATGGCCCAGGAGTGAACGCCACTCGACATAACCGTTGTCCAACAGTCCAGGGGTCGCTCAGACGACGAACAGCGCGCCTTCGAGGAACAGGATGGTGACGACGAGGCGGCCGACGCTGCCGGTGAACGTGGCCGCGGCGAACTTCCCGTACTCCTTCTCGATGACGGAGAAGGCGTAGATGGAGAGCGTGTCCGGGAAGCCGGGGACGGAGAGTCCGAGTGCCATCCCGGTGTAGCCGTACCGACGGACGAGTTCGACCATGCGAGCCTTCGACCACGCGACCGGGTCGAAGCCGAGTCGTCGCACCGCTCGCACGACGAGGCCGGAGTGGCTAGCGCCGTAGCCGACGTACAGCGCGACGACGCTACCGAGTGCCTTCCCGGCGCCGCTGACGATGACGACGACGGCGACGAGCAGGGGCCCCGGGACGCCGAGTCCGAGCGTCGCACCTTCGGCGCAGACGTACCCGGCGGGACAGAGCACGACCTCGCTGGGGAGCGGGAGGACGAACGCGATGAGGAACGAGTAGACGAAGATGACGGCCAGGCCGCCCGGACCCGACGCGGCGCGGACGGCGCTCTCGAACGTCTGGAAGTCGATGCCGAACAGGAGGGCGTTCACTGTCAGATACTCACCCGCGAGTGTGAAAATCCTACTGGACGGTCGCGAGATCTGCGAGGAACCGTTCGAGCATCTCGCGAGTGACGTGGGGCATGCAGACGACGCGGAGTTCGCCGCCGGCCATGCGCGAGATCCGCCAGCCGCGCTCACGGAGCGCCTCGAACTCGCTGTCGGGGAGGTCGGCGGCGACCAGCGGGAGCACCGGGTCGACGACGTCGTAGCCGCGAACCTCGAGTTCCTCCGCGAGGAACTCGGCGTTCGCCCACGAGCGCTCGTACTGCTCGCGGTAGCCCGCGGGCCAGAGCGCGTCGAGGGCAGCGTGGGCGCCCGCGACGCCCGCTCCGGAGCGCGTGCCACCGAGCGTCGGTTGCGTGTCGGATTCGAGGTACGGCGTCCGGATGGACAGGGCGTCCAGCGTCTCCGGGTCCCTGGCGAGGAAGCCACCGGAGGGGATGGGCGCCTGCCCCATCTTGTGAGGGTCGATGGTCATCGTGTCCACGGGGGCGTCCGCGAAGTCCCAGTCGTGGTCCGTGAACGGGAGGACGAAGCCGCCCCACGCGGCGTCGACGTGGAGGTTCGCGCCGACGTCCTCGGCGACGTCGCCGAGCGCGGGGATGGGGTCCACGCGGCCGAACTCCGTGGTGCCGGCGACGCCGACGACGAGCGCCGTGTCGTCGTCCGCGAGGTCCGCGACGGCGTCCACGTCCGCGCGGTGGTCGTCGTCCAGTGCGGCGAGTCGGAGTTCGACGTCGAGCACCTCCGCGGCCTTCTGGAAGCTGAAGTGCGCGCTCTCGGGCGCGACGACGTTCACGTCGCCGTCGGCGCGGTTGCGGGCGGCTCGCACCGCCTGCAGGTTCGCCTCGGTGCCGCCGGAGCCGACGTAGCCGTGCGGGTCGTCGAGGCCGACCACGTCGCCGAGCAGTTCGACGGCCTCCGCCTCGAGTTCGGCGACGGCGGGGTAGGTAGCGGGGTCGCCGGGGTTGTCCGCGAGGAACGAGACGGCGGCCTCGCGGGCGGCGGGGTGGGGCTCCGTACACATCGAGGAGAGCACGCGGTCGAAGTTCTGTGGGGCGGGTCTGGACTCCGCGCGCGTCATACCTCCGAGAACTGGGAGGAGTGGTTTAGCGGTTCCGCTCTCGGGTCAGGCCGCTGTGGTCCCCGCACCCGCCGTCTCCACGGCGAAGGCGGCGTTCAGTATCGACGCGCCGTCCGGGCCGGTGACGCTGACCTCGTACGAGCCTTCGATGCGCTCGAAGTTCCCCGACGGCTCCTCGAGGGAGAGGACGGGTGCGCTTCCGTCCGCCGGGTACGCGACGTAGGCTCGCTCGCCGACGTCGAGGGACTCCTCGAACGTGAGTGTGTGCGTCTCGCCGTCGTGCGTGAGTTCGACGGTCGTCCCCGCGGGGAGTGGTTCGCCGGCCTGGTGTTCGAGTTCGATCAGTTCGTCGGTCGAGTCGAGTTCGACCGAGGCGTCCAGTGTGGCGGCCGCGCTGTCCCCCCACTCGGGTCGCTCGACTGAGTCGACGCCCACGGTGGTCAGTTCGAAGTCGAGCGCGCGCGTCCACGAACCGGACTCTGACTCGGCCTCGGTCGTCGTGTTCAGCTCGTGGACGCGCCCGTCGAGGTCGACGACGGCGTGCGCGCGGTACGACTGGTACGCGCCGTCGTGCGTCGGGCGGGTCCGGTTCGCGTCGAGGGCGAGGACCGTCCGGCCGTCCTCGACGTACCGGTCGGTCACCTCGAAGTCGCCGGCCGCGAGGACGCGCTCGAGTTGCGCGGTCCACGGCTCGGCAGCCCCGTCGTGGCGTTCGCGCTGGTCGAATTGCGTCTCGTCGCCGTGGGCGACGCGCGTCAGGACGACGGAGTCGTTCGCCCACGTATCGACGGCGAGTGTTCCGTCGTCGCGCCCGAACTCCGCGTTCAGGCGGAACTCGTCGCCCTTCGTCCGACCGGTGTACGAGCCGTTCTCGGTCCTGTCTGATGCCACCGCGACGCGGAACGTGTAGCCCGGGTCCGCGAGCACGCTGCTGTGGGCGTCCAGCAGCGCGGTGGCGTTCTCGACCCCGTCGGCCGTGACGCCAGGCGGGAAGCCGTCGGCGGGCGTCTGTTCGGGGCTGTCGGTGGCAGGGGCGCCGGCACCGAGACAGCCAGCGGTCACGAGGAGGGCGACTACCGCGAGGACCGTTCGCATACACGTACCGACACGATAAGTCGTAATCAAAACCCGGGTTCGCGACCGAACTCGGGCACCGTTCGGGCGACTCTCAGACGGTAACGTTCTCGTCTTCCGGGAGCTGTTCGTTCTCGGTCTCGCTCTCGGTCAGGTACCGGATGCGCTCGGGGACCGGCGGGTGCTGGTAGTGGAACGTCTCGTAGAGCGGGTGCGGGAAGGGGTTGCCGAGGTTCTCGCTGGTGAGGTCGGCAAGGGCGTCAGCGAGCGGAGCGCCGCTCCCCATCACGTCGACGGCGAACGCGTCGGCCTCGCGCTCGTTGGCGAGCCAGAGCCGGTTCTGGACGGGCGAGGTGAGTTCGTCGAGTGGCTGGAGCCACAGCGCCGCGAGCAGCAGGCCGGCGGCCGGCTGCTGGGGAACGGCGAACATCTCGTAGAGCCACGCCGACTCGACGAGGAACTGCGCGACGAACAGCAGCACGGCGACCTGGACGGCGCTCGCGGCGAGGTTCTGCCAGATGTGCCCCTTCTTCCAGTGGGCGAGTTCGTGGGCGAGCACGCTCTGGACCGCCGTCTCGTCCATCTGTTCGACGAGCGTGTCGAAGAGGACGACGCGCTTGGTGCGCCCGAACCCGGTGAAGAACGCGTTCGAGTGTCCCGACCGGGAGCTGGCGTTCATCACGTACACCTGGTCGCAGGTGAACCCGGCGCGTTCGAAGACGTCCTCGACGGCGTCGCGCAACTCGCCGTCCTCGACGGGGTCGAAGTCGTAGAACAGTGGCATCACGACTCGCGGGACGAGTACCTGCGTCGCCAGCAGGAAGGCCACGACGACGCCCGTCGCGGCCAGCCACCAGAACACCGGGAACCACTCGACGGCGAGCAGCACGCCGCCACCCAGGATGGCCGCGAAGACGGCGGCGACGGCGGTGCCGACGACTCTGTCGCGAGCGAACAGCCGTGGCGACTGCTCGTTGAAGTCGAACGCCTCCTCGACGCCGAACGTGTCGAAGACGTCGAACGGCAGCGACACCACCTGGAGGGCGACGACCGAACCGACGAACAGCAGGACGCCAGCGAGCAGGTCGTTGCCAACGACGTCGAACGTCCACTCGACCGCTCCGCCGAACAGCCCCGAGTACAGCACGAGCAGGACGACGGCGAGCACGACGACGCTCTGTAGCTGTGACGCCGCGGTCCCGAGCCGGTGGTAGTCGAGCAGGCGGTCGGGGTTCTCGACGCCGACAGTCTCCGCGAGCCAGTCTGCGCGCTCGCGGACCGTCCGTTCGGCGTACTGGACGTTCAGCGCGGCGAGCACCGCGAAGAACGCCGTCGTGCCGACGACGAGCGCGAGGAAGATAGCGTGGTAGACGAGCATACCGCGTGGCTATGGCGAGATTCGTCAAACGTCTGTCGGTGACTGCCGAGAACGATGCGAGCGATTCACTCCGCGAACGAAGTGAGCGGAGGCCGACGAACGACCACCGCGCCCGGAGGGCGCGGCGGGGGTGAGGAGTGCTTTTCCCCCAAGTTTTTGCCGAGTTGAGCGGGACCTCTGGTCCCGCTAACCATGCGAACGGCGCGAAGCGCCGTGAGCAGACGGGGGCCGCCTCCGGCGACCCCCCGCAGAGCAAAAAGTGGGTTCCCTAGTCCCTGACGCTGTCGAGGATGAGCCGCTGTTCCTCGCGTTTGACTTCGTGCTGGACGTCGCGGACGGCGTCGATGTTCGCGGAGATCGAGGAGATGCCGGTGTCCACGAGGAACGTCACCATCTCCGGCTTGGAGCCGGCCTGCCCGCAGATGCTGGTGGCGACGTCGTGCTCGCGGCAGGACTCGATGGTCGTCCCGATGAGCTTCAGAACCGAGGGGTGGAGTTCGTCGAAGCGGTCGGCGACGTTGCCGTTGTTCCGGTCGACGGCGAGCGTGTACTGGGTCAGGTCGTTCGTGCCGAAGGAGGCGAAGTCGATGCCCTCGGCGGCGAGTTCGTCGATGGAGAGCGCGGCGGCGGGCGTCTCGATCATCACGCCCCACGTGCGCTTCTCGGTGTCGATGCCGGTGTCGACCATGAGCTCCCGGGCCTGGCGCACGTCGTCGGCGTCGTTGATGAGCGGGAACATGATCTCGACGTTGTCGTAGCCCATCTCGAACAGCTCCGCGAACGCCTCGAGTTCGTGCCGGAAGACGTCCGGGCGGTCGAGGCTACGGCGGATGCCGCGGTAGCCGAGCATCGGGTTGTGTTCGTGGGGTTCGTCGTTACCGCCCTCGAGCTGTCGGAACTCGTCGGTCGGCGCGTCGAGGGTACGAACGCGCACGGGCCGCGGGTAGAACTCCTCGGCGACGCGCTGGATGCCGTCGACGAGCTCTTGGATGTACGCCGTCTCCCCGTGGTTCTCGATGTAGCGCGCCGGGGTCTGGTTCGTCGAGAGGATCATGTGCTCCATGCGGAGCAGGCCGACGCCGTCGGCGCCCGTCGCGGCGGCGCGTTCGGCGGCCTCCGGGATGGAGACGTTGACCTTGACCTCGGTCGCGGTCATCGGCTTCACGGGCGTCTTCGGGCGCGCCTCCTCGATGGGGTCGCGCTCGGCGTCCTGCTCGACGCGGCCCTCGGTGACGACGCCGCGGTCGCCGTCGAGGGTGACGATCTGGTCGTCCTCGAGCACCTCGGTGGCGTCCGTCGCACCGACGACCGCGGGACAGCCGAGTTCGCGGGAGACGATGGCAGCGTGGCTCGTCATGCCGCCCTCGTCGGTGACGATGCCGGCCGCGCGCTTCATCGCGGGCACCATGTCCGGGGTGGTCATCTCGGTGACGATGATGTCGCCCTCGCCGACCTTGTCGAGCTGGTCGAGCTTAGTGACGATGCGGACCGCCCCGGACGCGACACCCGGGCTCGCGCCGAGTCCGTTCACGAGCGCTTCGCCGCCGTCGTCGTTGTTCTCCGTCATGGCTTCGTTGGATTCGTCGATGGTGGTGATGGGACGGGACTGCAGCATGTAGATGTCGCCGTCGACCATCGCCCACTCCACGTCCTGGGGTTCGCCGTAGTGGTCCTCGACGCGCTCGCCAATCGCGACGAGCGCCTGGATCTCGTCGTCGGAGAGCACGCGCGCCTCGCGCTTCTCGTCGGGCACCTCGCGCTCGACGGTCTCGCCGGTCTCGGCGTCCTTGACGTGCATCAGCTTCTTGTCGGCGACGGTGACCTCCTCGACCTCGCCGCTGTCGCGGTCCACGTGGTAGTTGTCCGGGGAGACAGAGCCCGAGACGACGGCCTCGCCGAGCCCCCAGGCGGCTTCGATGATGGCCTCGTGGGCGCCCGTCGAGGGGTGACTCGTGAACATCACGCCGGACTTCTCGGCGTCGACCATGCGCTGGACGACGACGGCGATGTCCACGATGTCGTGTTCGAAGCCCTGTTCTTCGCGGTAGTAGATGGCGCGCTGGGTGAACAGCGACGCCCAGCAGCGCTTCACGCGGTCGAGGAGGTCCTCGCGGGTGACGTTGAGGAACGTCTCCTGCTGGCCCGCGAAGCTCGCGTCCGGGAGGTCCTCGGCGGTCGCCGACGACCGGACGGCGACGAACGCCTGCCCGTCGTCGAGGTCGTCGTACGACGAGAGGATGTTCTCGCGGAGCGCCTCGGGGAGCTCCGTGTTCATGATGATCTCCTCGGCCGCCGCCTCCGCGGTGGCGAGCGCTTCGGAGTCGTCCGGGTCGACGTCGACTGCCTCGAACAGTTCGTCGTCGATGCCGGCTTCCTCGATGAACCTGCGGTACGTTCCGGCGGTCACGACGAACCCCGGAGGCACGGGTAGCCCGGCGTCCGTGAGCTCGCCGAGCGACGCGCCCTTCCCGCCGACACTGTCGATGTCGTCGGCCCGTATATCCTCCAGCCAGCGTACAGCCATGTGGCACGTAATTAGACCGGAAAGACGCATAAGTAGATTGCGAACAGCGCAGGCCTGTACGAACGTATCGGCGAGTCGACCGATTCCGGCTGGCGGTGGATTTTAACCCTCGTGCTGCCTTCGACGCCACATGGACACCAAACGGTCAGCAGTACACGCGGGCAAGTACTTCCTCGTCACGTCGCTGTTCGCCGCCGTCGCCCTCGCGTTCGTCGCCGCCGGCGCCTACGTGAGCCAGGGGGCTCTCGAAGCCGGGACGATCAGCGAACTCGTCTCGGAGGGAGCACCGGGCATCGCTCTCGCCGTCGTCGGCATCCTCGTCTACCGCTTCGGCAAGGCGTGGGCGCTGTACAAGACGCTCACGGCCGCCCACGAGGAGGCGCTGGCGGACACGTTCGACACCCAGCACGTCAAGAGCGACATCGTCAGCGTGCTCGACGAACGCCTCGCGGACATGCAGACGGACCTCCAGTCGGTGAACCGCGAGATCCGGAAGCTCAAGGACGACGACCAGTTCGACTTCGGCGAGCCGAAGAGCTAGGCTTCCAGAATCTCGTCGGCCTCCGTGGCCGGCACCCGCAGCGTCCCGTCGAGGGTCTCGAGGGCCGTCCCGCCGACCTGCGGCGCGCCCCCGTCCGCCGCACGTACCCGGACCGTGCCCGGTCGGTCGACGAAGTGTCCCTGTTCGAACGTCATCTCCGCCGTCATGTCCCCGCCGAACGCCTCGTAGTGGTGTAGATACGCGCCAGCGGCACCGCTCGCGGTGCCGGTGACCGGGTCCTCCTCGACGCCGAGCCCGGGCACCCACGCCCGCCCGTGGAGCGTCGAGTCGCCGTCGAGCGCGTCGAACGTGAACGCGTAGACGCCAGCCGCGTCAACGTCGTCGGCGAGCGCCGCGACCGCGTCGAAGTCCGGGTCGGCGCTCCCGAGGTCCGAGAGGTACGTGATGGGGACGACGAGGAACGGGAGGCCGGTGTCCGCGACGGCCAGCGGCAGGTCGTCGCTGGCGCCACGCAGCGCCTCCACGTCCAGCCCCGTGGCATCCGCGACGCGCTCGTAGCTCAGGTCGACGTCCCGAACCTCGGGCGGGTTCTGCGTCATCCACACCGTGCCGTCCGCGGCGACCTCGACGTCGAGGACGCCGACGTTCGTCTCCAGGCTGTACTCGCCCGCGTCGACGACGCCGTCGGCGAACAGGTGGGCGTGGCTCGCGACGGTCGCGTGCCCGCAGAGGTCCACCTCGGCCGTCGGCGAGAAGTAGCGGATGCGGCGGTCGGCGTCCCCGCTCGGCCGGAGGAACGCCGTCTCGCTCGCGCCGAGTTCCGCCGCGATGGCCTGCATCTGGTCGTCGGTCAGGTCCCCGGCGTCGGGCACCACGCCCGCCGCGTTCCCCGCGCAGGGCTCGTCGGTGAACGCGTCCACCAGCAGCGCCCGCGTCTCTGTCATGGCCCGGGGTTCGCGCTCCTCCGTGTTGCGTGTTTTCCTCCCGGCACCCGCGCGGGTGTCACCGCTCGTCGGTCGGCCGTCGGACCGTCAACACCGGCACCGGCGACGTGCGCACGAGCTGTTCGGTGACGCTCCCGAGGACGTACCGGTCGAACCCGGTGCGACCGTGCGTACCCGCGACGACCAGGTCGACGTCGTTGTCCTTCACGTAGGACCGGATCTCGCGCTGTATCGACGTGCCGACCTCCACCGACTCGAACACTGTTTCGACGCCCGCGTCCCTCGCGACCGTGGCCGCGTCGGCGACGACGTCGCGCGCGTTCTGTTCGAGCGCGTCCTCGACCATCTCGATGCGGGCGTCCACGCCGAGGCCCGTGATGTCGATGACCGACAGCAGGTGGACCGCGGCGTCGTCCTCGGTGGCGACGCCGGCACCCACTTCCAGGGCGGCCCGCGCGGTGTCGCTGCCGTCGGTCGGCACGAGCACGTTCTCGAAGGGGTAGCGGTGGGCGTCCTCGTTTGGCTTGATGGTGAGCACGGGGACGTCCGACCGCCGGAGGACGCGCTCGGTCGTGCTCCCGAGCAGGAAGCGCTCGAGGCCTCGGCGCCCGCGGGTCGGCATCGCGATCACGTCGACGCCGGTCTCCTCCGCGTAGTCGAGGATGGTCCGGTACGGCTCGCCGCGTCGTACCTCGGTGGTGGTGTCGACGCCGCGTTCGTCCGCGCGCTCGGCGACGTCACGGACGAGCTGTTCGCCGCGCTCTTCGAGCGTCTCGACCAGGCCAGTCTGGCGCTCTACGTTGCTCCGCGTCGTGTCCGCGACGTTGAGGACGTGGACCGTCGCGTCGTGGCCGGCTGCTATCTCGAGCACGTAGTCGAACGCTGCCTCCGCACAGTCGCTCCCGTCGGCCGGGAAGAGAATCTGGTCGAACATACCTGTAGTATTGTGTCCAGTACACAAAACTGTGCCCGTCGTTCCCTGCCTACCGGGACAGTCAGTCAGCGTGTATCGACCGGGACGGTGCGGCGAGCAGGAGCGCCGTCTCGCTCGCGCCGAGTTCTGCCGCGATGGCCTGCATCTGGTCGTCGGTCAGGTCCCTGGCGTCACTCGTCGTCCGTCGGCTCCCGGACGGTCAACACGGGAACCGACGACGTGCGGACCAGAGACTCCGCGACGCTCCCGAGGACGTACCGGTCGAACCCGGTGCGACCGTGCGTCCCGACCACGACGAGGTCGACGTCGTGGGCCCGGACGTAGGACCGGACCACACCGCTGACGGACGACCCGAACTCGACGCTCTCGGACACGGTGTCGACGCCGGCGTCCGTCGCGAACGCCGCCGACTCCGCCACGATGCGGTTCGCGCTCTCCTCGAAGACCTCCATGGCGATCCTGGCGTCCACGCCGAGACTCGTGACGTCGACGACGGACAGGAGGTGGAGCGCCGCGCCGGCTTCGTCGGCGACCCCCACGCCCGCCTCGAGCGCGGCGCGCGCGCAGTCGCTCCCGTCGGTCGCCACCAGCACGTTCTCGAAGGGGTAGTCGAAGTCGGAGGCGCCGTCCGGTTTGAGCGTGAGCACGGGGACGTCAGACCGGCGGACCACGCGCTCGGTCGTGCTCCCGAGCAGGAAGCGGGCGAGGCCACGGCGCCCGCGGGTCGGCATCACGATCACGTCGACGTCCGCGGACGCTGCGTAGTCGCTGACGACGCGGTACGGGTCGCCTCGCAGCACGTCGGTGTGAGTGGCGACACCTCGTTCTCGGGCGCGCTCGGCCGCCTCGTCGACGATCTGCTGGCCCCGTCGTTCGAGGGCACCGACGACGTCCTCCTGCCCGCCGACGGCGCTGCGCGTCGTGTCCGCGACGTGCAGGAGGTGGACCGTCGCGTCGTGGGTGGCGGCAACGTCCAGCACGTAGTCGAAGGCGGCCGTCGCCCCGGCGCTTCCGTCGGTCGGGAACAGTATCTCCTCGAACATGCTAGTGGTGTCGCGTCCCGCACACAAAGCTGTGCGCGCCGCTCCCGGCCCGTGAGGTCCGAGCAGTCCGCGAAGTCGGTCGGGTGGAGGACGTCGGGAGGCGTCTGCGACGCCGGACCGCCTGTAAACGGTTAAGTGGCGACGCACGCGACTTCCTACACGCAATGAGCGACCTCCCGGACGACTTCAAATGCACTATCACCAACTGGGAGTACATCTACGGACTCTGCCGGGACGTGAGCGACGAGGTCAAAGCCGCCGACTTCGAACCGGACGTCGTCGTAGCACTCGCCCGCGGCGGCTGGTTCGCGGGCCGGTGTCTCTGTGACTTCCTCGGCCTGAACGACCTGACGAGCCTCAAGATGGAACACTACGTCGGGACCGCCCAGAAGTCCGGCGAACCCGAGGTCCGCTACCCGATGCCGGAGGGCTCCGTCGAGGACAAGGACGTCCTCATCATCGACGACATCGCGGACACCGGCGGCTCCATCGAGCACGCCTTCGAGTACGTCCAGGACCGCGACGCCAACGAGATCCGGACGGCCACGCTGCAGTTGCTCCAGACCAGCGAGTTCGAACCCGACTACGTCGGCGAGCGACTCGAACAGTGGGCGTGGGTCGTCTACCCGTGGAACTTCATCGAGGACATGGTGGACATCGTCTCCGGCGTGATGGAGACGGACGGCGACGGCCCGTACTCGGCGGCCGAGGTCCGCCACCTGCTCGCGGCGTACCACGACGTCGAGCGCATCGAGATGGAGATCGCACAGCCCGACCGCCTCGACGAGGTGCTCGAGGAGATGGTCCGCCGCGACGTACTCGTCGAAGCGGGCGACGGCGAGTGGGCGCTCGCGGACGACGACGCGCAGCCGTAGCGCATCGTTTAGGTGGGTCCGCCGTGACCGTCGTTGTATGATCGGCTTCATCGGCGGGTCCGGCATCTACGAGGCGCTCCCACTGGAGAACGTCCGCGAAGTGGAGACGACCACGCCGTACGGCGACCCGAGCGCGCCAGTGACGGTCGGCGAGTTCGGGAGTACGGGCACGGAAGTCGCCTTCCTCCCGCGCCACGGCCCCGACCACCAGCGCGACCCGACGAACCTCCCGTACAAGGCGAACATCTACGCGCTCAAACAGCTCGGCGTCGAGCGCGTGCTCGCGTCGAACGCCGTCGGCAGCCTGAAGGAAGAGCTCCCGCCCCAGACGCTCGTCGTCCCGGACCAGATCTTCGACCGCACGAAGAACCGCGACCTGACGTTCTTCGGCGACGGCGTCGTCGTCCACCAGCCGTTCGCGGACCCGTACTGCCCGCACATGGTCGAGCACCTCCACGACGCCGCGACCGACGCCACGGACGCGGAGACCCAGGCGGGTGGTACCTACGTCTGCATCGAGGGGCCGCAGTACTCGACGCGCGCCGAGTCGGAGTTCTACAAGAGCCAGGGCTGGGACCTCGTCGGCATGACCGCCATCCCGGAGGCGAAGCTCGCGCGGGAAGCCGAGATGTGTTACGCCACTGTCGCCGGTGTCACGGACTACGACGTCTGGAAGCAGGACAGCGAGGTCACCCTCGAGGAGGTCCTGGAGAACGCCGCGGAGAACGAGACGGCCATCAAGCAGACCGTCGAGCGTGCCATCGAGACGATGCCCAACGAGCGCGACTGCGACTGCGGCCACAGCCTCGAGGGGACGGTGAACACACCGACGGAGGCCATCCCGGAGGACACCCGCGACCGCGTCGACGCGCTGCTAGGCGACTACCTCTGAGCCTTCTGTTCGCGCCGCTCCGCGTAAGATACGCGGCGTCGTACCCAAAATGTAAATACGACTCCCCCGTTGGTTACGACAAGCAATGGGGGACCACGTGGACGCGGAGGCATTCTCGAACGAACTCGCTGCACTGAAGCGAGACGGCTGCAACGTGCTGGTCGTCAGCGACGCGCCGGGTCGGGGGCCGGCCTGCGAGCGACTGCTCGGTGCACCGGAACTCGACCGCAGTCACGTCTTCGTCACCACGTCCTCGGACGTGTCCACGGTCCTCGACCGTCACCGGCCTCGCCGCACGGACGCTGGCTCCTTCGGCGTCGTCGACGCGACGCCGGCCACCGGCACGCGTTCGGCCGCGGCGTCGACGCCCGCTACGGACGCACCGACGCTCGGTACCGCCGGCACCGCGGACGTCGAGGACTGGTACGACCGCGTCGACGACCTCACGGACTTCGACGCGCTGTTCGCCGCGACGAAACGCACGCTCGACCGCGTCGCCGTCGACGCCGACGGCCCCGGCGGCCTCCGCTTCTGCCTCGACGGCCTCGACCCCCTCTTCGGCGCCGTCGAGGGGGCAGACGGCGTGGACGAAGAGGCGCTGTTCCGGTTCCTCCACCTGCTGTCGAGTGCGGTCCGCCAGGTCGACGGGATGGGACACTTCCACGCCTCCGCGAGCGTCGACGACGACCACCTCGCCACCGTCGAGCCGCTGTTCGACGCCACGCTGTCCATCGAGACCACGGCGTCGGGCACCGTCCAGCAGCGCTGGCGGCTCCACGAGTCCGGTCGTGTCACCGACTGGTTCGAGTTCTAGTCGGCCGTCCAGGTACCCCAGCCGTCAGTCTGCGGCCGCCGCCGTCTCCGCTCCTGCCATCGTCTCGTCACAGACCCAGAGGTCGCCGAACAGCTCGTCCTGTTCGAGCGTCACGGCGCCCCGGTGGGCCAGAAAGAGCAACGCGAGGAACGTCTCCACGCGCGAGCCGCCGGTATCCGCGATCTCCTCGTACAGCACTTCCGTGCGCCCGGAGCCGTACTGCTCGGTGAGCGCGGCCTCGACGTCCTCGATTGTCGCCTCGATGTCCTCCTCGTGGGCGTTGCCGAGGGCCTCGGCCTGCGTCGGCTCGTCGTCCATCCGGAAGTCGTCGCCCGAGTGGTAGTCCAGCTCCTGGACGCCGCGGCGGAACCCCTGGGGCGAGTCGGAGGTGTCGTACTCGCGGGACTCCTTCCACCACGTCCCGCGCTCGGCCTGCCTGAGGTCCCGGACTAGCTCCTCCAGCGTCTCCGGGTTGCCGCGGGCGTGCTTGCGCTCCAGGCGGCGGTCCATCTCCGCCTCGAGGGCGTTCACGGGGTCGTAGGACGGCGCGCCCTCGGCCTCCTCGGGTGGCGCCTCCCAGGGCGCGCGCTCCGGCAGGTCGTCCTCGGGCTCGTCGTCCTGGCCGATGTCGAGCATCGCGTCGCTCTTCATCCGCAGCAGGACGCTCGCGTAGAACAGCGCGCGGCCTGAGGTCCGCAGGTCGGCCTCGTCGAGCGCCGCGAGAAACTTGTCCGTGACCGCGACGATGTCGATGTCCCACGGCTCGATCTCGCCGTTCTTCGCCAGCTGGACGAGCAGTTCGACCGGCTCGACCTCGTCGTCCTCGGGGTTCGGCTCCGGACTCGCGGGCGACTCCGCGATCAGCTCCTCGGCGCTGTCCGGCGTGTCGCTACCCGCTGTATCGCCCTCCTCACTGTCGCTGTCTTCGTCGGCCTCGCGCTCCCGCTTGCGCTCCTCGTGGCCGGTGATGTCGAGTGGAATCTCTCCATCAGTCATTCGCTATCGCCCCCTGCGCGGAGAGGTCGATGCCGGTGACCACGCTGCGGTTGTCCGACTGCATCGTCACCCCGATGGCGCGCTCCGAGCGGTCGAGCATCGCCGACCGGTGGCTCACCACGACGAACTGCGCGTCGCCAGCGAGCTCGTCGACGAGCTCGCCGACGCGGTCGGCGTTCACCGCGTCGAGGAACGCGTCCACCTCGTCGAGCGCGTAGAACGGCGCCGGGTTGTGTCGCTGGATGGCGAAGATGAAGGATAGGGCAGTCAGTGACTTCTCGCCGCCGCTCATCGCGTCGAGGCGCTGGACAGGCTTGTCCGCTGGCTGGGCCTTCATCGTCAGGCCGCCCTCGAAGGGGTCCTCGGGGTCCTCCAGTTCGAGTTCGCCAGTCCCGGCGGAGAGCCGCGAGAAGATGCGCTGGAACTGCTCGTTGATTGCGTCGAAGGAGTCCATGAACGTCGACTTCTTCTGCTCGTCGAAGCGAGCGATGCGGTCCTGGATGCCGTCGCGCTCCTCGACGAGCGTCTCGCGCTTGCCCTCCAGGTCATCGAGGTCCGCCTCGACCTCGTCGTACTCCTCGATGGCGAGCATGTTGACGGGTTCGAGGGCGTCCATCCGGCGTTCGAGGCGCTGGACGTTCTCCTCGACCTCGTCGAGGTCCGGGATCTCCTCGGGGTCGTAGTCGCCGACCGCATCATCCAGTTCCTCGATCTCCTCCTCGAGGCGGGCCTCCGCCCGGCGCAGGCTCTCGAGGCGGTTCTGTACCTTCTCGACCTCGTTGGCCTGCTCGTCGCGGGCCGACTTCGCCTCGCGGAGGTCCGCTTTCAGGTCCTCGCGCTCGCCCTTGAGCTCCGTCAGCTCCTCCTCGAGTTCGGCGACTGCCTCCTCTTTGTCCTCGAGGACGTCCTCCTTGGCCTCGATCTGTTCCTCGAGTTCGCCGATGCGCTCCTGCTGTTCGGCCTTCCGGTTCTGGGCGTCCTCGATGTCGTCGTGGAGGTCCTCGACGGCGTCCTCGGCGTACTCCTTCTCCAGCTGGAGGCTGTTCAGCTCGCCGTCGAGTTCGTCGATACGGGACTCCAGGTCGTCGATGTCCCCCTGGATCTCCTCCTTCTGGGCGGTGAGGTCGGGGATGCGGGAGTCCGTGAGTTCGGCCTCCAGCTCCTCGATGTCGGCCTCCACGTCCGCGATGACCGACTTCTGCTCGTCGATGTCGGCCTCGATGGACTGCATCTTCTCGTCGACCTCCTCTCGCTCGCCCCGCAACTCCTCGATGCGTTCCTCCAGCCGATCGATGTCCGACTCGGCCTCGGCGCGCTCGTTCTCGGCCTGCTCGATGTCGTTCTGGATGGAGCGCACCTGGTCGGTGGCGTCCTGGCGCCTGTCGCGGGCGTCGTCGAGGCGCTGGTCGATGTCCCGGACGTCCTCGCGGACGCTCTCGCGCTCGTCCTGGAGGCGCTGGATGCGCTCGGCGACCCGCTCCAGTTGCCCCTTCCCGGACTTCGAGAAGGAGTACCGCGAGCCCGACCGACTGCCGCCTGTCATCGCGCCGGACTTCTCGACGAGGTCGCCGTCCAGCGTGACGAGGCGGTAGTCGCCCATCAGGTCCCGCGCCGTCTCCATGTCCTCGACGACGAGCGTGTCGCCCAGGACGTACGAGAAGACGGCCGCGTACTGGCTGTCGAAGTCGACGAGGTTGTACGCGAAGTCCACGACGCCCGGCATACCGGGCGCGCTCGGCAGCGAGCGGTTCTGCATCTTCGTGATGGGGAGGAAGGTGGCGCGGCCCGCGTTGCGCTGCTTGAGGTACTCGATGCAGCGTTGCCCGACGCCGTCGTCGTCCACCACCACGTTCGCCAGCCGTCCGCCCGCGGCCGTCTCACACGCCGTCGCGTACTGCTCGCTGACGCCGCCAAGCTGGCCGACCGTGCCGTGGACGCCGTCCTGCTCGCTGTTCAGAATCGTCGTCACGGCCTTCCCGTAGGAGCTGTCCCCGGACTGGTCGGCCTGCGCCTCGAGGCGCGCGTACTCCTCCTGGGCAGCCGAGAGGTCGTCCTCGACGTCCGCGAGGTCGTCCTGCCGCCGGGACTTCTCGTCCTTGAGGTCCTCGACGACGTCGACGATCTGCTCGCGGTTGCGCTTGGCCTTCGTCAACTCGTTCTCCAGGTCGTCGAGGGTCGCGTCGAGTTCCGGGAGTTTCTCGCGGGCCGCCTCGAGTTCCTCCTCGGCCTCGCTGACCTCGTTCGAGCGGCGCCGTGCCTCGTCGAGCAGGCGGTCCTGCTCGCGCTGGAGTTCGTTGCGCTCGCTCCTGGCGTCTTCCAGTCGCTCCTTGCTCTCCGCGAGGTCGGCCTTCAGCTCGTCGAACTCCGTGTCGACGGACTCGATCTCCGCCTCGACGTCCGCGAGTTCCGCCTCCTTCTCCTGGACGTCGGCCTTCAGCGACGCCTTCTCGACCTTGTGCTCGCGGATGTCGTCGTCGAGGTCGTCGATCTGCTCCTGCTTGCGGTCGATCTCGACGAACGACTGGCGGCGCTCGTTCTCGGCGTCCTGGATGCGCTCCTCGCAGGTCTCGACCTTGTCCTCCAGCCGCGAGATGTCGCCCTTGATCTCCTCCATCTCGCGTTTGATCTCGAGCTGTTCGTCCTCGCCCTTCCGCTCGATCTCGGCGTTCAGGTCCTCGAGGTCCTCCTCTAGGCGCACGACCTTCCCGCGGCGCTCGTCGAGTTCCTCCTGGAGCTCGTCGAGTTCGTCCTCGCGGTCGGCGGCGTCGGCACGCGTCGCCTCGAGGTCGCTGCGCTTCTCCTCGAGTTCCGCGGCCTTCGCGTAGCTCTCGTACTCCTGTTTCTCGTCGCGCAGCCCCTTGTACTCGAGCGCCGTCTCCCGCTCGTCGGCGAGCTGGTCGAGGCGCTCGTGTTTCTCCTCGATGCGGAGGTCGGCCTCGTTGATGCGCTCCTCGACGACCTCCATCTCCTCGAAGGCGTCGGCCTTCTTCGCGTCGAACTCCGCGACGCCCGCAATCTCGTCGACGATCTCGCGGCGCTCGCCCGCGGTCATGTTGATGATGCCGGTGACGTCGCCCTGCATCACGACGTTGTACCCCTCCGGGGCGACCCCGGCCTGCGCGAGCAGGTCCCGGATGTCCGAGAGGTTCACCGACCGCTCGTTGAGGTAGTAGTAGGAGTAGTAGTTGTCCTCGGTGCGCTTCACGCGGCGCTTCACGGTCACCGTCTCGACGTCGCCGATGTTCTCGGACCCGGCGGCCGTCTCGACCTGTGAGCGCGTCAGCGTGTCGTCCTCGTTGTTCAACACGACCTCGACGCTGGCCTCCTTCGGGCCGGCGGTCTCGCCCTCACCTTCGTGGGCCGGGTTGTAGATGAGGTCCGTCAGCTTCTCCGCGCGCATCCCCGACGTGCGGGCCAGCCCCAGCGAGAAGAGCACGGCGTCGATGATGTTGGACTTCCCGGAGCCGTTCGGCCCGCTGATGGTGGTGAAGTCCTCGTAGAAGGGGATCCTCGTCGTGCCGCCGAAGCTCTTGAAGTTCTGGAGGACGATTTCGTCGATGTACATTGAAGCGGGTCGGCCTCAGGCGACGATGATGCCGTCGAGTTCCGACTCCTCGTTGTCCCCAGACTGACTCTGGCCACTCTTAGTCGCTTCGCCTCCGTCGGCGTCCTCGGAGTCGACGATGGTCTCCTCGCGGGCCTCGCGGAGCTCCTCTGTGCTCGGCGTCTGGTCGAGTTCCGCCTCAAGCTGGCGGATGCGCTCGCTGGCGTCGACCAGCTCCTCGGTGAGTCCGCGCACCGTCGCCTCCAGTTCTCCGACCCGCTCTTCGAGTTCGTCCACTCGCTCGCTGTCCTCAGTCATGGACGTTCAAGCGCACTCTAGACGTAAAAGGGTAGGTCGGACGCGCGTCAGACAACTGTCGGGCCCGGCACTGGTGGTCGAGCCCGAGACCGGTGTTCCCGGTACGCCCGGTCACTCGCGGACGTACAGCGACCCGACGAGGGCGGCGACACCACAGAGCCGCACGCCGCCTTCGAGGAGGCCGAGAACGCCGAACGCGATCGCTGCCGACCCCTCTCGAGCCGGACCGCTCTCGACGAAAACGCCCCCGGCCACGGCGACGACCTCGGCGACGACCAGCAGGAGGAACAGTCCCACCGCGAGCAGCAGCATCGACCGACTGCCGGACTGACGGTACGCGACTGTCGCCTTCCAGGTGACGAGGAGGGCGCCAACGAGGACGAGCAAGTCGACGCCCGCCGCCGCCCACAGCAGGCCGCCGCCGACGTTCATCTGACATCCCTCCAGAGCGCACGCAGGCGTTCGGCTGCCTCGTCGCGGTCTGCGTAGGCAGCGTCGAGTTCCAGGCCGTCCGCGGTCACCCGGACGGACAACTGTTCGAGGCGGGCGCTGTACTCCGCGTAGTGGTTGCCGTGGTCGTCCGTGCGGGTGACCTCAGTGAGGAAGCCCGCGCGTTCCAGGTCGCCGATTCGTTCGTAGACGGTCGAGGGCGCGGCGTCGATCGTGTCCGCGAGAGTCGAAGCTGTCATGGGTTCGGTGCGCGTGGCGACGAGGATGCGCCTGGCGTACTCGTCCCCGAGCAACACGAGGGCGTCCTCGGGCGGCAGTACGTCGCTCACACGCCTCCTTCAGAGCGGTGGATAATAAGGTCCACCCGCAGTGCGCGAGCCGCGGAACGCCGGGAGCGAGGCCCAGACGTAACGCTTTCGGCGGCGCGTCCCGAACCCCGGAGCAATGAGCCAGCAACTCCGGGAGGAAGCGGACCTCACCGCCGTCATCGGCCTGGAGGTCCACGTGCAACTCGAAACGGACACCAAGATCTTCTGTGGGTGTTCGACGGACACCGCCGACGCGGAGCCGAACACGCACACGTGTCCCGTCTGTCTCGGACTCCCGGGTGCGCTACCCGTGCTGAACGAGGGGGCCGTCGAGGCCGCCGTGAAACTCGGGAAGGCGATCGACGCGGAGATCCCCGAGCGCACGCGGTTCCACCGGAAGAACTACTTCTACCCCGACCTCCCGAAGGGGTTCCAGATCACGCAGTACGACGCCCCCATCTGCCAGGACGGCGAACTCGCCGTACCAGTCGCGGACGAACGCCGGACCATCGGCATCGAGCGCGCCCACCTCGAGGAGGACCCGGGGAGCATGCAGCACGCGGGCGGCAGCATCGACACCGCCGACTACACGCTCGTGGACTACAACCGCGCGGGGACGCCGCTCATGGAGATCGTCACCCGACCGGACTTCCGGAGCGCCGACGAGGCCCGGTCGTTCCTCGCGAAGCTCACGGAGGTCCTGGAGTACCTCGGCATCTTCGACGCCGAGCGGGACGGTAGCCTGCGCGTGGACGCGAACATCTCGATGATAGACGCCGCCGAAATCGACGGCGAGGAGCCCAGCGACGAGACGCTGGCCGCCGCCAACCGCACCGAGGTGAAGAACATCTCCAGCCACAAGGGCGCCCAGAAGGCGCTGTCCTACGAGATCACGCGCCAGCGCAACCAGATCCAGCGCGGCCGCGAGGTCGAACAGGAGACCCGCCACTGGGACGAGGCCCGCGGCATCACGGTGTCCATCCGCTCGAAGGCCGAGGAGAAGGACTACCGGTACTTCCGGGAGGCCGACATCCCGCCCCTGGAGGTCTCGGACTGGAAGGCGGAGATCCCCATTCCGGAACTCCCGGACGCGCGCCGCGAGCGCTTCCGCGACGACTACGACCTCGGTGAGGAGGCCGCGGCGAAGCTCACCTCCCGGAAGGCCGTCGCGGACCTCTTCGAGGAGCTCGCCGACGAGTACGACCCCGACCTCGCCGCGACCTGGGTCGCGGACACCATCCTGGGGGAACTCAACTACCGCGACCTCGACGTGAACGACGTCGACGACCGCATCGACGAGTTCGCGCGCCTCGTGGAACTCGTCGCCGAGGACGAGATCACCGCGAAGAACGCCGAGGAGGTCGTGCTCCGCGGGATGCTCGACGACGGCGACCACCCCGACGACATCGTCGAGCGCGAGGACCTGGGGAAGACGACGGGCGGCGAGGTCGAGGCCGCCGTCGCGGACGCCATCGACGCCAACCCGGACGCCGTCGAGGATTACTACGCGGGCGAGGACGGCGCGCTGAACTTCCTCGTCGGGCAGGTGATGGCCCAGACCGGCGGCAGCGCCGACCCCGGCCAGGTGAACGAACTGCTGCGCGAGCAACTGGAGTAGCGCTCGACACCACCCGCGTCTCCGTTTCCGACACCGCTTTCTGCTCCGTCCGTCCATCGCACCCCATGAGCTACGAGGTCCGCGAGGAACTCCCCACGCCGGAACGCTTCGTGGAACTCCGTGAGGCGGCGGACATGGCGCCGCGCTCCCGCGAGGGCGTCGAGCGCGGCCTCCCGAACTCGGTGTACGGCGTCACCGTCGTCGACACCGACACAGACGAGGTGGTCGGGATGGCGCGCGTCGTCGGTGACGGCGCGACGGTGTTCCACGTCTGCGACATGGCCGTCCACCCGGACCACCAGCGACGGGGCCTGGGCTCCCGGATGATGGACGCGATAATGGGGTACGTCGACGAGCACGCGCCGGAGAACGCGTACGTGAACCTGATGGCGGACGTCGACGGCTTCTACGAGCAGTGGGGGTTCGAGGAGACCCGCCCCGTCTCGAAGGGGATGTTCTACCGCGCGTAGCTACGGCGTGTCGAGGGACTCGTGGTCGAGGACGTACAGTACGCCGATGGCCACGAGCGACACGCCGCCGAGGAGGACGGCCACGGTGTACAGCAGTTCGGTGCCCTCCCAGGCAGCGTCGGTGACGCCGCCGACGACGAGCGACCCGCCGAGTGCGACGTCCCCGACGCCGACGAGCAGTCCCCACCGCAGGCGGTCGGTGACCCCGGCGACGAAGAACAGCGCCCCGGCCACGGCGAGCAACACCATCTGGACGGCGAGCACCGGCCCCGGGGGGAACGTCGCGGCGAGTGCGCCCACCCCGACGACGACCAGCCCGAAGCCGAGCCACTGGAACAGCGTTCGCTGGTTCACTGTCGTCACTCTGGTGCGAGAGCGGTTAGTTCACGGGGTCGTTCTCGCCCGCTGCGAGCGTCGGCCACTCGTCACCGAACGAGGTGGTCCTCACGCACACGCACGCGCTACGAGCGCGCCTTGAGGCGGCGCCTGCTTGCGGTTTTCGGCAGCGAAATCTTTACCCCGTCCTGTAGCCTACCGCCACCAACGACCGCCCGAACGGGCGGAGGTACACCGTGGAACTCATCGTCACAGAGAAGAACAACGCCGCGCGACGCATCGCCGACATCCTCTCCGAGGGAGGGGCGTCGACGGACACGTACGCCGGCGTCAACGTCTACGAGTGGGGCGGCCGCCGCTGCATCGGCCTCTCCGGTCACGTCGTCGGCGTGGACTTCCCGCCGGAGTACTCGGACTGGCGGGACGTCGAGCCAGCCGAACTCGTCCACGCGGACGTCGTGAAGGAACCGACCCAGGAGGACATCGTGAACGCGCTCCAGCGCCTCGCCCGCGAGGCCGACAGCGTCATCATCGCGACCGACTACGACCGCGAGGGCGAACTCATCGGCAAGGAGGCGTACGAACTCGTCCGGCAGGTCAACGAGGAGGCGCCGGTCAAGCGCGTGCGCTTCTCCTCGATCACGGACAACGAGGTCCGCTCGGCGTTCGCGGAACCCGACGAGATCGACTTCGACCTCGCGGCCGCCGGCGAGGCCCGCCAGACCATCGACCTGATGTGGGGCGCCGCGCTCACGCGGTTCCTCTCGCTGTCGGCGAAACAGATGGGTAGCGACTTCATCTCCGTCGGCCGCGTGCAGACGCCGACGCTGAAGCTCATCGTCGACAAGGAACGCGAGATCGAGGCGTTCGAACCCGACGACTACTGGGAGCTGTTCGCCGACCTCACTAAGGACGAGACGGAGTTCGAGGCGCAGTACTTCTACGCCGACGACGACGGCAACGAGGCCGAGCGCGTCTGGGACGAGGCCGACGCCGAGGCCGCGTTCGCGACGCTCCGCGAGGCCAGCGAGGCCATCGTCCAGTCCGTCTCCCGGCGCACCCGGACGGACGACCCGCCGGCGCCGTTCAACACCACGCAGTTCATCCGCGCCGCCGGTTCGCTGGGTTACTCCGCGGGCCGCGGGATGAGCATCGCGGAGGACCTCTACACGGCTGGCTACATCACGTACCCGCGGACGGACAACACGGTGTACCCCGACGACCTCGACGAGCGCGAACTGCTCGCGGCGTTCGAGAACACGGTGTTCGGCGACAGCGCGACGTCGCTGCTGGAACGCGACGACCTCACGCCGACGGAGGGCGACGAGGAGACGACCGACCACCCGCCGATCCACCCGACGTCGGACTTCCCGGACCGCAACCAGCTCTCCGAGGACGAGTGGGAGGTGTACGCGCTCGTTGTGCGGCGGTTCTTCGCGACGCTCGCACCGTCTGCCGTCTGGGAGCACCTCCGCGTCGTCGCCGACGCCGACGGCGAGCGCCTGAAGTCCAACGGGAAGCGCCTCGTCGAGGAGGGCTACCACGCGGTGTACCCGTACTTCAACACGAGTGAGAACCACGTCCCGGACGTCGAGGAGGGCGAGACGCTCGCGCTCGCTGACGCCCGCATCGAGGCCAAGGAGACCCAGCCGCCGCGGCGGTACGGCCAGAGCCGCCTCATCGAGACGATGGAGGACCTCGGGGTGGGCACGAAGAGCACCCGCCACAACACCATCGAGAAGCTGTACGACCGGGGGTACATCGAGAACGACCCGCCGCGTCCGACGACGCTCGCGAAGGCCGTCGTGGAGGCCGCCGAGGAGTACGCCGACCTCGTCGTCAGCGAGGAGATGACGAGCGAACTCGAGGCCGACATGACCGCCATCGCGGACGGCGAGAAGACCCTCGACGACGTGACTGACGAGTCACGGGAGATCCTCGACCGCGTGTTCGACGAACTCGCGGCCTCTCGCGAGGAGATCGGCGAACACCTCCGGACGTCGCTGAAGGCGGACAAGACCCTCGGCGAGTGCCCAGAGTGCGGGGAGACGCTGCTCGTCCGGAGTTCCCGGACGGGGTCGTACTTCGTGGGCTGTGACGGCTACCCGGAGTGCCGGTTCACGCTCCCGCTCCCGTCGACGGGCGAACCGCTCGTGCTCGACGAGACCTGCGAGGAGCACGGACTCCACGAGGTGAAGATGCTCGCGGGCCGCAACACGTTCGTCCACGGCTGTCCGCTCTGTGCGGCCGAGGAGGCCAACGAGTCCGAGGACCGCGTCATCGGCGCGTGTCCGGACTGCGGTGAGGAGCACGGTGGCGAACTCGCCATCAAGCAGCTACAGACCGGCAGCCGGCTGGTCGGCTGTACGCGCTACCCCGACTGCGAGTACTCGCTCCCGCTGCCCCGCCGCGGGGACATCGAGGTGACCGAGACGTACTGCGAGGAGCACGACCTCCCGGAGCTCGTCGTCTACGACGGCGAGGACGACGACGACCCCTGGGAGCTCGGCTGCCCCATCTGCAACTACGAGGAGTACCAGGAGCGCCAGCGCAAGAAGGGGCTGGAAGTGCTGGACGGCATCGGCCCGAAGACCGCGGAGAAACTGGAGGACGCGGGCATCGAGGACGTCGGCGACCTCTCGGAGGCCGAACCGGAGACCGTCGCCGACGAGGTGGCGGGCGTGAGCGCGGACAGCGTCCGCGAGTGGCAGGCGAAGGCGGACTAGCGCTCTCGTATCTCCGTGCTCCCGCAGGCCGGGCAGTTCGGCGGCCGGTAGTCGAAGCTCGCGGTGCAGAGACCGCACTCGAACTTCGAGGGGGTGCCGGCTGCAATCCGGCGACGGAGTGACTCGACGAGTTCCATGTCACCAACTACCGCACCGCCCGACAAAGAGGTTTGGTAGACGACACTAGTATCAGTATTATCAGAGCGGTCCGTCTCTAGTCACGCGAGTAGACGGCCACCCGTGCCGTGTGTCCTCGAGCCGTCCGCGGCGAAGCGGGTAAGTGGACGCCCGGGTAAGGGGGAGTCGTGCGACTCGACGACTACATCGAGGGGCTCCAGCCGGACGAGGAAGCCGAGCGACGGCGCCTTGCCGACGAGAAGTCCTACGAGATCCTGGACTACGTCGAGGAGGTGGCCTCCGGGGTGGAGTCGGCTATCCAGGGGGACACCCTCTACGGCGCCACGGCGCCCTCGGTGTTCGTCGGCCGGTCCTCCTACCCGGACGTCTCCGCGGGCATCCTCTCGCCGGTCGGCGGGGACGCCGACCCCTCGGAGTTCGCCGCGAGCGGGGAGTGGTACCAGCGCGGCCTGGGCATCGACAACGTCCTCCAGTACCGCACCGGCCTGCTGAACTCCCGGCGGGCGGCGAACGTCAACGTCCACGACGTCTGGGACGGCTTCGTCGGCACCCAGCGCGAGGTGGCGATGGCAGACCGCCCCGTGGACGTCGAGATCGGTCTCTCGGACACCCCCGAGTTCGACCCAGAGGAGTACACGAACCCGGCGGCGAACGCGCCCTCCGGGCCGAACGCGACCGCGGACTCCGCGGACCTCGCGGAGAACCCCCACGTCCCCCGCTACGTCGAGAAGACCCTCGAGGACGACGACTGGGCGGCCCAGGGCGCGATGACCTACCTCTACCGGCGCGGCCTCGACGTCTACGACGTCAACCGCGTGCTCTCCGTGGGCGCGCTCGGCCAGGGCGAACACCGACGACTGGTGCCCACGCGGTGGTCCATCACGGCGGTCGACGACACTATCGGCCAGTACCTCCGGGGGACCATCCGTGACGCCCCGAGTGTCGACCGCGTCACCGTTCACGTCAACGAGTACATGGGGAACCGCTACTGGGTGGTGCTCGCGCCCGGGAACTGGGAGTACGAACTCGTGGAGATGAAGGCCCCCGGCAGCATCTGGAACCCCGACCCACACGGCGACATCTGGATGGGGAGCGCCAGCGAGGGCTTCGAGGGGCGCTCGGGCTACGTCGACGAGACGGCGGGCGCCTACTACGCCGCGCGTCTCGGCGTCCTCGAACACCTCTCGGAGACGGGTCGGCAGGCCAAGGCGCTGGTCCTACGGGAGGTCAGCGACGACTACTGGGCGCCGGTGGGCGTCTGGCAGGTCCGGGAGAGCGTGCGCAACGCGTTCGACACCGAACCCGGCGAAGCTGAGACGTTCCACGGCGCCGTCCGCGACATCGCCGACCACCTCCCGGTCTCGCTGGCCGACCTGCGCCGGAAGTCGAGTATGGTCGCGGGCGTCCAGAGCGACCTGTCATCGTTCACGTAGCTTTTTCAGCGGCCCCGACGTATCGTCGAGGCACATGGTCCCTGCAGCGTTCGGCGGTTTCCCTGGTGGTATCGAACTGGTAGTGATCTTCCTCATCCTCGCGCTCCTCACGGCCGTAGTCGTCGTCCTCCTCGTCGGTGGCAAGCGGTTTCTCGGCGGGGGCGCCACGCCCGAACCACGCCGCGGCGACCTCGAGGCCCGCGTCGCGGAACTCGAGGACGAGGTCGCGGAGCTACGTCGGGCCGTCCGCGACCGTCGGGACGACCGCTAACCCCGTCTTTTTTCGCCACTCGACACGAACAACGTGCTATGGATTCGGCGACCACCGACTCGAAGCGGACCTCCCCATCTCCCTCCGACTCCGGTTCGGACTCGAAGCTGAAGGCGGTCGCCGTCGCGTTCGGTATCGCGCTCCTCGGGTTCGTGCTCGCGATTCCGGCCACTCTCGTCGTCGCGAACGCCTACGTCCTGCTGACGGGCAACGAAATCGACGCCGTGGCGGGACTGGGCATCTCGATGGTCTCCCTGCAGGGCATCGCGTTCCCGGCCACGGCGTGGCTCTACATCCGGTACAGCGACCGCTCGTGGTCGTTCATCCCCGCGTCGTTCCCCTCGCTGCGGGACCTGAAGTACGTCGCCGCGTCGTACATCGGGGTCTTCGCTTCCGTCTACGCCGTCGCCATCCTGCTCGCGGTCACGTCGACAGAGACGGCCTCGAACACGGCGGCCACCACCGCCCTCGAACATCCCGAGATCATCCCCTACCTCATCGTGCTCCAGTTGCTGCTCATCGGCCCGGGCGAGGAACTCCTCTTCCGCGGCGTCATCCAGGGGTCGCTCCGGGAGCGCTTCAGCGCGCCGGCGGCCATCCTGCTCGCGTCGCTGACGTTCGCGCCGCTGCACATCACCGCGCTGGTCGGTGGTCTCCAGGCGGTCGCCGTCTCCATCGCCATCCTCTTCGTCCCGAGCATCTTCTTCGGCTACCTCTACGAGAAGACGGAGAACATCGTCGCACCGGCGGTCGCCCACGGACTGTACAACGGGACGCTGTTCGCGCTCATGTTCGCCGCCATCGAAGCCGGCGTCGAACCGGAACTGCTCGTCCTGTAGCGCTCAGGCCGCGTCCAGGTTCCCGAACGCCTCCTCGACGTAGGTCCCGGTCTCCGCGACGACGTCCGCCCACTCCTCGTCGTCCGGCGCCATCCCGAGCAGTCGCGCGATGCGCATGATGGAGACGTGGTAGACGCGCTGGACGCCGGGTTCTTCCTCCCAGACGACGACGTTGCACGGGAACAGCGCGCCGATACGGTTCTCCGAGGCGTCGAGCGCGCGGTCGGCCATCCCCGGGTTGCACGCGCCGAGCACGTAGTAGGGGTCGCGGTCCGCGTCCACCTTCTCGTTGAGCAGGTCCGACGGCGAGAACTCCACGGGGAACCCGAACCCCGCAGCGGCGAACGCCTCGCGGACGTGCTCGACGGCTTCCTCGTGGTCCATGTGGAGGACCGCCTCCTCCTCGCCGTACGCCGCCGGGTCGAGTTCCTCCGGGTCGAACGGTAGCATACCCGGTTCTCGGGTGGCCACAGAAATAAACCTCTGCCCGGCGCCCCACTCCGCCGAGTCGCAACGCCCGGTGTGGAACGCGCGTTACTCCGTCTGGACCGGCCCGGTGCCGACCGCGTCCTCGAGGGCCTGCACGAACTCCCGGCGCGTCTCGAAGTACGTGATGTCGACGTCCGCCAGTACGCTCTCAACGGTCTGCGGGCCGTCGGGCGTTCGAATCGTCGTGTCGCCCTCTCTGCGCACGATCTCGCTCTTCTGGAGCGCCCACGTCAGCCGGGACGCGACTCGCGCGATCGGGGCGCCCTCGACGGACTCGCCGTCGCCCAGTTCGACGGCGGGTGCGTCCTCCTCCTCGTCGTTCTCGTCAGCCATGCCAGCGGCTTCGAGCGGCCGTGGATTCAACCTTTCGAAGCACTCCTCGTCGCCGCGAGTCGTTCCGCGGAACGGGTTTCTGGTATCGATCGGTACCCGCTCCGCCGCGTCTGCTGTTCCCACGATGCCGCGTTCGAAGCCGCTATTCGACGATGAACTGCGAGGCGGCCTCGAGGACGGCCGACTTGGGGAGGGGGTCGTCGAACGGCTCCGGGAACGGCACCTGCTGGTCGAGCACGCGGAGGAACGAGGCGTGACGCGCCTCGACGCTATGGATGCTCAGCGCCGGGGCCACCAGGTCCGCGTTCTCGATGAAGGGTGCCGCCCCCGCGTAGGCGGCGACGCCGGTATCCTCGAGTACGACCGCCGTCGCAATGAACTCGGCAGGCTCCGTCACCGTGGAGCCGAAGTCGAACTCGGGCTCCGAGACGGGCTCCCCGCCGAGGTCTTCGACGACGGCGCCGAGCGTCTCGAAGTGGGTTTCCTCGTCCTGCCTGTCGCAGGTTGGCCAACCGTCGCCAGTGGCACCCAGTTGCCAGCCAGTTCCACATCGGAAACTCCCAGGTGTCTGACGTAGTGTTTTTACCCTGGCCGCACAATGACCGCCCATGACTAGCCTGGGGGAAACCTACGACCACCGCGCGGGCGAGGCGAGCCAGCGCCACGTCTACCTGGGTACCGGCCTCTTCGCCGCGGGGGCGCTCCTCGTCGTCGGAGGGATTCTCGCGGGCGCGACCGGTCTGCTCATCGAGAACGGCTTCGGGCAGTACCAGAGCCGCGAGATAGCCGGCATCCTCGCCGGCCTCGGCGTGCCGGCGGTGTTCGTCGGCATCTTCACGGTGCTGCCGGCGAACCGCGTCCAGCGCGCCGCAGCGGCCGTCGGCGCGGGACTGGCCGTCCTGGGCGTGATGTTGTTCCGCGCGACCTACCCGTACCTCTACGCCCCCGGGTCCGGGGGCGTCCCGACGACGGGGACGCTGGCGTTCATCCTCGTGTACGCGGCCGGCATCATCACGACGTTCTGGTGTCTGTTCACCGCCGTCGCGACGTTCAAGACGCGCAACGACCCCGGCGGGACGGTCACACTCACCGTCACGAAGGACGGCGAGACCCACACCGTCGAGGTCCCCGCGGACAACGTCGAGAGCGCCCGCAAGGCGCTGTCCTCCGGGAGCTTCGGCGGCGTCGGCGTCTTCGGCGGCGTGGAGGACCCCGAGGAGCAGACCCGCGCCAACGCCTCCGAACCGGAACCGGAGCCGACCACGACCCAGCAGCCGCCGTCCACGAAGCCCGACCCGACGCCGGGGCCCGCCGCCTCGGTCTCGGACGGCGGCGCGGCGAGCCAGGAACTCTCCTCGCCGCTCGACGAACCGGGCGCGGACGAGGGGCCCGGGCCGGACAGGTACTGCGGCAACTGCGCGCACTTCGACTACGAGAACACCGGCAACGGCATGCAGCCGTACTGCGGTCTCTACGAGGAGGAGATGGACGACATGGAGGCCTGCAACTGGTGGGAGCGCAACGGCTGACCGTCCGGGCGAACACGACTCAAAGCTCTTCTAGCCGCCGTTCGACGTCCGTCCAGTGGCTACCGCGCCAGAAGAACTGACCGCAGTCCCGACACCGCCAGACGGGGTCGGCGTCGTCGGCCACGTACTCTGGGAGGTCGGCACCGGCCGGGACGTCTTCGAGTTCGCCATTGCAAGCGCCACAGCGTTCGCCCGCCGCAGGTTCGAGGGTGACGCCGACGGCGGCGAGTTCGCGCAACTGCTCGTCGGTGTCCTTCGCGACGACGAGCACGCTCTCCGGCGTCCGCGCCGCGAGGTCGCGGTCCCGCGTGACGAGCGTCCGGTCCTCGTCGACTGCGAGGCGCCTGACTTCGTCGTCGTCCTCGATTCCGCGGTCGAGCACGTAGACGGCGTCGTGACCACACATCCGGAGGAGACGCGCCAGGTCGCCGCACATCGCGTCGACGAGGAAGGCCATCAGCCGAGGAACTCGCGCACGCCGTCGGCGTCCCGCGCGTTCAGTACGTCGGCGGTCTCGGCCCACCCGCGACGGGCGGTGTGCACGCCGTACTCGATGTACGCGAACTCGCCGACGGAGTGGGCGTCGGTGTCGATGGCGATGGTCGCGCCCGCCTCGACGGCGCTCTTGACGGCGCTCCCCCAGAGGTCGAGGCGGTGGGGGTTGCTGTTGACTTCGAGTGCGGTGCCCGCGTCGGCGGCCGCTTCGCCGAGCGCGCCGGCGTCGAACTCCATCGCCGGGCGGTCGTTGATGAGGCGCCCCGAGGGGTGGCCCAGCACGTCCACCTCGGGGTGTTCGACCGCGCGGATCAGCCGGTCGGTCTGGTCGTCGCCGTCCCCGAGGCCAGAGTGCGGACTGGCGATCACGAGGTCGAGGTCCGCGAGCACGTCGTCGCTCACACTCCCGACGTTCCCGTCGGTGTCGATGTTCGCCTCAGTGCCGTGGAACACCTCGATCTCGGCCTCCGCGCGCACGGACTCGACCTCCGCGGCCTGCTCGCGGAGTTCCGCGTCGGAGAGGCCGCTGTCGGCGACGACACCCGGTCCCTCTGCGTGGTCGGAGATGCAGACGTAGTCGTGGCCGAACTCGGCGGCGCCCGCCACCAGGTCCTCGGCCGGGAGCGCGCCGTCGGACCACCCGGTGTGGGTGTGGAGGTCGCCGCGGACGTCCTCGAGTTCGACGAGGTCCGGGAGGTCGCCGTTCGCCGCGGCCTCGATTTCACCGCGGTCCTCGCGCAGTTCGGGGGGCATCCACGGCAGGCCGACGGCCTCGTAGACGTCCTCCTCGGTCTCGCTGGCGAGCAGTTCACCGACGCGCTGGCCCTCCTCGTCCTCGACCCTGGAGACGTCGAAGACGCCGTACTCGTTGACCTTCAGGTCGCGGTCGATGGCGCGGTTGCGCAGCGTCAGGTTGTGGCCCTTGTTGCCCGTGAAGTACTGGAGCGCGGCGCCGTACTCCTCGTCGGCGACGACGCGGAGGTCGACGCGCACGCCGTCCATCCAGACGCTCGTCTTCGTCGGCCCGAAGTCGATGGTCTCGCCGACGCGCTCCCACTCGGTGAGCGCGCGGCCCACGGCCTCGCCGTCGTCGCTCGCCGCGAGCACGTCCACGTCGCCGATGGTGGGCTTCCAGCGGCGCAGCGACCCGCCGACGTCCGCACGCTCGACGGCGTCGTGGCTCCGGACGAACTCCCTGACCGCCTCACCGACGGGCCGCGCGTCCCCCAGCAGTTCGCGCTTCTGGGCCTCGCGAGCGAAGGCGACCCCCGAGAGGATGTTCTGCTCGGTCGTCTCGCCGAACCCCGAGACGGTCTGTATCTCGCCGGCCTCCGCGGCCGCTTCGAGGTCGTCGAGGGTCTGGACGCCCAGCGCCTCGTACAGTTTCCCGACGGTCTTCGGGCCGACACCCTCGACGGCGGTCAGTTCCCCGATGTCGACGGGGAGTCTCTCGCGTTCCTCTTCGAGTTCCTCTATCGCGCTGGTCTCGACGTACTCCACGATCTTCGACGCGATGGCCTCGCCCACGCCCTGTATCCGCTCGACGGCGTCGACGCCCTCCGCCGCGAGGTTCTCGACGGGCTCGGGGTGGTCCCGGACGTTGTCGGCCGCGCGGCGGTAGGTGCTGGGCTTGTACTCGACGTCCCGGGCCTCTAGGCGAGCGGCGTACTCCTCCAGCAGCGCCGCCACCTCGGCGTTCCGGCTCACCGCCGGATCCCCTCGTTGTCGTCGCGGCCGAGCGCCTCCTTCAGGAACGAGTACCAGCGCTTCTGGTCGGCACGTTCGCTGGCCTTCGCCTCGGCCTCGATGCTCGTCCGCCCCAGCGACTCCAGGGCGTTCAGCGCGCGGTCGATACCAACCAGCACGGCCACGATCTCCTCGCCATCCTCCCGCGTGATGTCGGCCTCCTCGAGGCGCTCGCGGCGCTGGACGCGCTCTCGGCGCAGGAGCTTCTTGGTCTCCTCGACCTCCTCGCGGAGCGCTGCCGGCACGCTGTCGTGTTTCTTCACCTCGAAGACGAACGGCTGGAGCGCGAACGACTCCCCCTGCAGGTCTATCTCCTCGGGAATCGACGCGCCGATGGTCGCCCCCTCGCGGTCGACCCGTTCGAGGAGTTGCTTGCGCTCGTACTCGCGCATACGTGCCTCTACCAGTGGACACAGCAAAAGCCCCGTGGCTGCTAGTTGCTTCCGGAATGTGTTGATGGGGTTCCGTCGATTCGAACAGCTGAAAGCCCTCGATTCGCTCGACTCCCGGGGCTTGCTGCGCTCCTCGCCTTCGGCTGCGGTGCTTGCTTCGCCCGGGTTCGCCGGAAGACTCGCGTTGCTCGTCTTCCGAGCCATCCGCTCGCTTCGCTCGCGGAGACGCCGAGCGAACCTCGCCCTTTCAATCCGCCAGGAACCGGTTGACCAACTGGCCAACGGGAGGACTGAAAGGGGCGGGCGTGTCGACGACGGCGGACGATGCAAGCACGCGAGCGAAGCGAGCGCGCACAGCGAGTCCCCCGAGTCGACACGTCCGGGGCTTTCTGGGTAGTCTGCTAACCGATACCGAGTCGAGCAGCATAGTCAGATGCCACTAGGGTACGACGACCCAAAACAATATCCACAGGCCTCCCTAATCCCCGTCAATGGCGACGTGTGACCGGTGTGGCGCCCAGGAATCGATGCCATACCAGTGTCGGCTCTGCGGCGGCACCTACTGCTCGGCGCATCGACTCCCCGAGAACCACGACTGTCCCGGACTGGACAGCTGGGGCGACCCGGACGGCGTCTTCGACAGCGGCTTCGACGACAGCGTCGACAACCCCGGCGGGAGCCAGGGGAGTTTCGCCGACCGAATCTCCATCGACACGGGACGCGGCGGCGTGCTCGCGTACTTCCGCGGGAACTTCACCTACCTCTTCCTCGGCCTGATGTGGGTGACGTTCCTCCTCCAGTTCGTCGTCGCGCCGGCTCTCGGCGTCGGGGCGTTCACCCGCGACTGGTACGCGCTGTTCACGGTCACCACCTCGAACCCGCTGTACGTGTGGACGTGGCTCACGTCCGTGTTCTCCCACGGCGGGTTCACTCACATCCTGTTGAACAGCATCGTGCTGTACTTCTTCGGCCCCGTGGTCGAGCAGCGCATCGGGTCGAAGAAGTTCGCCGCGCTGTTCGTCGCGGCGGGCGTGCTCGCCGGTCTCGCGCAGGTCGGCGCCTCGCTGTTGATGAACCCCTCGTGGTGGGGCCAGCCGCTGAACCCCGCGCTCAACGTCGGCTCCGCGGTGCTCGGCGCGAGCGGCGCCATCGCGTCGCTGCTCGGCGTGCTCACCGTGTTGAACCCGAACCTCCGGATCTACCTCTACTTCATCATCCCGATGCCGCTGTGGATCGCGACCGCGCTGTTCGCGGGCTACTCCATCCTGGTCTCCAGCGCCGGCGGCATCGGCGCCGGCGGCGTCGCACAGATCGCACACCTCGCCGGTCTGGGTCTCGGCCTGGCCTACGGCGCGAAGCTCAAGCGGGAGGGCGAGCGTGCACCCCGGCAGCTCCAGTTCGGCGGCGGGCGCGGGCCCGGTGGACCGGGCGGTCCGGGCCGCCGCCGCTGAGATGCGCGTCGTCCACCCCGAGTACCTCCCCGACGCCGCGCTCTCCCGCGCGGAGATGGAGCGCCTGCAGCGCGAACTCGCGGCCGACGCTATCTTCGAGGACGGTATCGATTTCGACCCGGTGGACGCGGCGCTCTCGGCGACGCCCGACGAGCAGACGGCTCTGACTGTCAGCGACGCCCCAGTCGTCGTCGGCGTCGACCAGGCGTTCCTCGACGCGGAGTCCGTGAGTGCCGCGGTCGCGATCCGGGCCGGCGCCGTCGTCGAGCGTGCCGCGGGCCGTGCACCACTCGAGATTCCCTACATCCCGGGCCTGCTCTCGTTCCGGGAGGGCGCCGCCATCGTAGACGCCCTGGAGTCGCTGACCGTCGACCCGGACGTGCTCGTCCTCGACGGCAGCGGCCGCATCCACTTCCGGCAGGCCGGAATCGCCACGCACGTCGGCGTCCTCTTCGACGTCCCCGCAGTCGGCGTGGCGAAGAACCTGCTCTGTGGATCGCCCCGCACCGCACTCGACGACCCGCTCCCCGAGGGCGCCCGCGTCGCCATCGAGGCCGACGACTCGATGGACGCACCAGCGGGGACGGTGGTCGGCTACGCCTACCAGTCCCGGCAGTACCCGAACCCCGGGACGCGGTACGTCAACCCCCTCATCGTCAGCCCCGGCCACCGCGTGAACGCGGAGACTGCGGTGGACGTCGTCGAGGCGACCTGCACGGGCTACAAACTCCCCGAACCCACACGGTTGGCGGACGCGTACGCGGACGAACTGAAGTCCGAGTGACCAACTGCCCGACGGGAGGACTGAAAGGGGCGGCGTGCTCGCGTTCACCTGTTCGCTCGCGACGCAAGCACCGAACGAAGTGAGGCGCACAGCGAGCGAGCGGACGCGAGCACGCCGGGACTTTCTGAGTAGTCCGGTCGGTAGCGGGTCGGGACACGGTCGCGGACCTCCAGCCACCAGAACCAAACACAGCGCGTCCAGAGAGGTGAAGCGTTAACTTCGGGGCGCCCGACAGGTCCGACATGGAGAAGGTCGCGCTCATCACTGGTTGTTCGTCGGGTATCGGCGACGCGACGGCGCGCTCGCTGCTCGACGAGGAGTGGACGGTCGTCGCCACCGCACGCGACACCGACGACGTCGCGGCGCTCGCGGAAGCCGGCTGTGACACGGCCGAACTCGACGTGACGAAGCCGGCGCAGTGTGAGAACGTCGTCGAGGACATCGTCGACCGCCACGGCCGACTTGACTGCCTCGTCAACAACGCGGGGTACGCACAGCTGGGGCCGCTGGAGGACGTACCGACGCGGGCGCTCCACCGCCAGTTCGACGTGAACGTCTACGGGCCACACCGCCTCGTCCGGGCGGCGCTGCCACACATGCGGAACCGCGGTGACGGGACCATCGTGAACGTCTCCAGCGTCGCCGGCCGCGTCGCCACGCCCGGGATGGGTGCGTACAACGGCTCGAAGTTCGCGCTCGAGGGGATGAGCGACGCGCTCCGCGGTGAGGTCTCGCAGTTCGGCGTCGACGTCGCACTCGTCGAACCCGGGCCCGTGGAGACGTCGTTCACCGAGCGCGCGGAGCGCCAGGTCGACGACCTCGATCCGAGTGGCGTCTACGAGACCATCTATCGGTTCTTCGAGGACGCGAGCGCCGTCAACGGCGTCGGCGCCGTTCCACCCGAGCGCGTCGCCGAGGTCATCACCGAGGCGGCGGTCAGCACGGACCCGAAGGCCCGCTACCCGGTCGCGCGCGCCGGCAAGTACGGCGTCGCCGCACGCTTCCTCCCGAGTAGCTGGCTCGACTCCGTCTACGGCCTCGCGCTGAAGTACCTCCACTGACCGCGCGGACCGCGCTCCGCTCGTGGGCAGCGTGTTGGTAACTGGCTACCGAACCGTACATCCCTGCAATAACCGTTAATGAACCGGATTCCGTCCGACTGAGCATGCAACGAAGACGACTGCTCGCCGCGACTGGAACCGTCGTGACCGCGCTGATCGCGGGCTGTGGGTCGCCCGACGCCGAGGGCGAAGACGGTGGTGGCGGCGGTGCCGGCACCGGCGGTACGGGTGGCGGGACTGGTGGCACCGGTGGAACCGGTGGCGGCACCGGAGGCACGGGCGGTGGCGACCGCGCCGAACCGGACCAGTTCGGGCCACGGGACGCCTGAGAAGCGAGCACGTCCGCACTCGCGTTCGTCTGTTCTCGACGACGTTCGAAAAAATTCGGCAACGGCGGACAGCGCCGCGTTCTCCTCGACGGAGCGGTCTCCACTGAGTCGCCCCTCAGTGGAGTCTCGGGTCTGGAGGTCTACAGTCGCTGCTGCGTCGGCGGCTCCTGGAACGCACTACTCGCGGATTCGAAGCTGGATGCGCCGCCGTAGACGCCCGACGACTGACTCATCGGCTGCTGGGACGTCTGCTGTGGTGGGAACTGCTGCTGTGGCGGGAGCTGGCTCTGTTGCTGGGGCGTCTGCTGTGGTGGGAGCTGGCTCTGCTGCTGCGACCCGAAGGGCGGCTGCTGCTGGGACGGAACCGGGCGCTGCTGCTGTGGCGGGGCCTGGCTCTGCTGCTGGGGTCCCTGCTGCTGGGGCGTCTGCTGCTGGGGCGTCTGCTGTGGTGGGAGCTGGCTCTGCTGCTGTGACTGGAGCGGCCGCTGCTGGGGCGGTTGCTGGGGCGGGCGCTGTCGCTGCTGGGACTGGAACGAGCCCTGCTGCTGACCGACTCCCCTCGAGCCACCCTGGAGCGAGCCCTGGGAGGCCTCGATCGGCTGGGCGACGTCCTGCGGCATGCTCTGGGGTGCGCTGATCGGTGCCGAAATGTCCTGTGGCACACCCTGCGCTGGCGCCATCGCCTGGGGAGGACCCGTCTGGATCTCTATCTGCGAGGTAGGGCTCCCGGAGCCGGAGACCGACCGGCTGGCGGCCTCCTCGCCGCCGAGACTCTGCCCAGTGCTGCCCTTCGCCGAGGTTCCCTGGGCCTGGCCCATCGTCGCCGGCACCTGGCTCCGGACCTCCATCTGGAGGTGGGATTCGAGCACGTAGAGCTGCTTGTCCACCTCGCGGGAGATCTCGGTGAGCAGGTCGGCGGTGTCCTCGTCACCGAGCCCGGCCGCCTGATCGATCGCCTCCCGGAGGAAGCTCGCGTGGCGGCCGACGTGGTCGGCCAGCCACTCGATGTACTCGACTTCGTCGACCGCTTCGACCGGCGGCTCCGGGATGCGGCTGGTGCTGGCCGCGATGCGGGTCGTCCCAACTGCCTGGCCCCCGAGGGCGGTGGCGCGTTCGGCGAGCAGGTCGACGTGCTCGGAGAGCTCTTCCGCGATCTCGTCGAACAGCAGGTGGAGCTGGAAGAAGTCCGGGCCCTTGACGTTCCAGTGGGCGAACTTGGCCTGGGACCGCAGGTCGGTGGTGTCGGCGAGTACCTGATTCAGCGTCTGGATCACCGGAACACGGCTCTCCTCCGGGAGATTGACGGCTGTACTGTAGAGGTTCGTCTGCGGGTTGCTCGTACTCGACGCTCGTTGTTGTTTCTGTGACATGTGGAGTAGACCTCCACCGTTCACTGACGGCGATTGCATGGAAAACTGTACTCCGCATGTTGTTCCCAACTACTCTCCACTCCGGGACTTCGCCTCGGTATCAGATACGAATTCTTACACGACTGGGGAATGCACGTCGATGGCGTGCCGTGAGCGAAGCGTACCTCGGGGGCTCTTCGGCGTTTTCCGACGCTCGTCCCAGGAGACACCGCATACTTTATCTGTCGTTGCTATCACTCGGGTAGCATGTCTGACGACCGCTCTGCCTCGCGTCGGCGGTTCCTGGCTGGCGTTCTCGGAACCAGCGCACTCGCTGGGTGTAACAGCTCGCCGTCCGAGACGACGCCCTCGGAAACGACGACCGACCCCGAACCCACGACCGACCCCGAACCCACGACCGACGGGACCACGACGAACTCGGAACCGTCGGTCGAGCGCCAGCTGGCCGTCTCCCTCGAGACAGTCGACTCGGAGGGGACTACGCACGTCGAAGTCACGGGCCAGGGGTCCCATCCCGACGGCATCGACAGAGTCGACGTCTCGTTCGGAACCGGTGAGACGGTCGTACGGGACCGCGAGGGACCGACGGAGACCGAGATCGAGGTGAGACGCCCCGTCCCCGGTGGGCAGCGCTACGGCGTCGAGGTGTCGCTCGTTCCGACGGACGGGGAGGCCATCTCCCGACGCGGGTTGAGCGAGTACGTGACCCGACCCCGGATGCGGGAGGAGTCGGGTTCGACGGTCGTCGCGAACTACTACCCGTGGTACGGCCCGGACCGCCACCGGGCCTTCGTCGACGAACCCGTCGTCTCAGACTACGACTCGCGCGACGAAGCGGTCGTCGAACAGCACGTCGACTGGGCGACGGAGTACGGCGTCGACGCGTTCTGCGCGAGCTGGTGGGGCCAGGGTAGCTGGGAGGACGAGACGCTGCAGAACCACTACCTCCCGAACGAGGCGACCGACGACCTGGAGTTCTGCATCCTCTACGAGTCCCTCGAGATGCTCGGGGAGGACCTCCCGCGGTCCTTCGACGACGACCAGACCAGGCAACAGTTCGTCGACGACGTGGCGTACCTCTCGGAGCACTACTTCGGCGAGGACAACTACCTCCGCGTGGACGGGAGGCCAGTGCTCTACTTCTACGCCGCGGACCAGCTCCAGGGCGACGTCGAAGCCGCGCTCGCGGCCGCCGAGGAGGCTGCCGGCGAGGAGCTGTTCGTCGTCCTCGAGATCGTCGACTGGCGGTTCCCCACGACGCACGACCGGAAGCTGATGCGTGCCGCCGACGGCGTCACCGCCTACGAGATGTTCCGCTCGATACCGGACATCGACGAGAACTTCGCCGAGCGGATGGCGTCGTTCTACCCCGAGTGGCTGCTCGCTGCCAAGGACACCGACTGCGTGTTCATGCCGGTGATGATGCCGGGGTTCAGCAACCGGATGATCAACGACGACTACGACCGACCGGAACTCACGCGCAGCGAGGAGCGGACGCGCCGCGTCTGCGAGTACACCCAGGCGTACCTCGACCCGACGGTCGACCTGTCGTTCGTCACGTCGTGGAACGAGTGGCACGAACACACGCAGGTCGAACCGTCCGAGGAGCACGGGACGAGCGACCTCGAGATCATCCGCGACACGATATCGGAAGACGAGTTCGACCACTGGATCGACGACACGGTCGCCCTCACTCTCTCCTTCGAGGAGACGGTCAAAGAGTCCGTGATAACGGGCGACGACATCCCGCCCGCAGACGACCGCGACCTCGCGTTCGCCCTCGAGACGATCACCTTCGAAAAAGACCACGAAGCGGTCGTCGAACCCTACAACATCGGTCCCGAGGGACCGGAACCACACTACAGCGGCGGCGTCTACGCGCAGGCTTCCAGTGAGGCCAAGTCGTGGCGGTGGCTCGGCGGCGAGGACGGGTCGGTGACGTTCGTGTTCGACGAGCAGATACTCGAGGCGGAGACAGTCGAACTACGGGGCTTCCCGGTCACTGGCGGCCTCTCCGGGACGCTCTCGCTAGGTGGACTGGAACTGGGCTCCGTCGACTTCGGCGAACGGCGGAGTCAGTCCTACTGGTTCGAGTTGTTGTAGGGCGGAAGTCCACTGCTCGCTGCCCTCCCTGTCCTACTCAGTCCAGGCAAGCAGCGACCACGCGTAGCGGCCGCTCACCGCGCACCTCCTCGGCGAGCAGCGGGACGCGTTTCACGTCGGGGCCGCGGAACAGCTCCTGGGCCCGGGCGAGCGCCCCCTGCTGGACCTCCCAGCGGCGTGCACAGAACGCGCAGTCCTCGTGGTTCGGGGCGACGAACGCGTCCGCCGGGACGTCCGCGACGTCCGCCAGCGGCTCCATCACGCGGTTCACGACGACGGTGCCGACCGGGACGCCGTACTCGTCGAGGCGGGCGACGAGGCGCTCGGACTCCATGACGCTCATCTCCTCGGGCACCAGCACCACGCGGAAGTCCGTGCGCGCGGGGTCGGTCAACACCGCACGGAGGCGCTCGACGCGCTCCTTGACTGCGTCCAGGTCGCCGAAGCCCTGCTCGGCGTCCTCGTCGCCCTGGCCGAACATCCCCTTCAGGCCGTCCATCATGCCGCCGAGTCGCTCCCGGAGCTGCATCATCCGGCCGACCATCGAGTCCAGGACCTCGGGGAGTTCCAGCAGGCGGAGCGTGTGGCCAGTGGGTGCGGTGTCGACGACGACGCGGTCGAAGCGCTCGTCGTCCATGTACTCTAGCAGCAGTTGCATCGCGGCGGCCTCGTCGGCACCCGGCATCATCGCCGCGTCGTCGGCGCTATCGCCCGCCGTCCCGCCGAGCAACGCGTCCATCCCGCCCGCGAAGCCGCCGTCCTGCCCGAACATCCCGGCCTGCGAGAGCGCGTCGTCCGGGTCGATCTCGACCGCCCACAGCGGCCGGTCGTCGAACACCTGTGCGGGTCGAGCCGGCACGTCGACGCCGAGCGTGTCCGACAGCGAGTGTGCGGGGTCCGTGGAGACGACGAGCGTCGCGGTGCCCTCGTTCGCGCTGGCGAGCGCCGTCGCCGCCGCCATCGTCGTCTTGCCGACGCCGCCCTTCCCGCCGTACAGCACGTACTCCGCGGTTCCCGTCGTCACGCCGGGGTCGAGCGAGTCGACTGCCTCGACCTCGAGTTCGTCCATGCTCCGGGATGAGCGACCCAGCGGGGTGAATCCGTCGGTCGCGGGACTCCGCCCGGTCCACGTCGACGGCGCGCCGCGTTCAGCCGAAGTAGGCCGCCAGTCGGTCGGCGGCCTCATCGACGCGCGGGGAGACGAGCGCGAACCGGAGCCAGTCGTCGTGTGTGGTTCCGAAACCGGAGCCGGGCATCCCCGCGACGCCAGCTTCGTCGATGAGTTCGAACGTGTTCTCCAGGCTCCCCGGGAAGTCCGGGAACCGCGCGAGCACGTAGAACGCGCCGTCGGGTTCCGTGTACTCCGCGCCCGCGTCGTCGAGAGCGTCGGTGAACGTCGCCACGCGCTCGCGCAGCAACTCGCGGCTCTCCCGGTAGTAGTCGGGGTCGGTCTCCCGGAGGGCGTGCAGCACTGCGGCCTGTGGGGGGCGACTCGACGTCACGTTCGTCAGCATGTGCCGGGACTTCATCGGCTCCGTGTGTGCCTCCTCGGCGATCGTGTAGCCGACGCGGAACCCCGTGATGGCGAGGGACTTCGAGAAGGAGTTCGTGACGATGCGGTGTTCGGAGTCGAACTCGAGGGCGCTCGTGAACGTCCCGGAGAAGTCGAAGTGGTCGTACACCTCGTCGCTGACCAGGATGGCGTCGTTCTCCTCGGCGATGGCGACGAGTTCCGCCATCGTGGCCTCGTCGTAGACGGCGCCCGTCGGGTTGTTGGGCGTGTTGACGATGATGCAGGCGGTGTCCTCGCTCGCGACGTCGCGGACCGCCGCGGGGTCGAGGCTGCCGTCGGCCTCGGTCTCGACGAACCGCTGGGTGCCGCCGAGCATCGTCGTCTTCCCCGGATAGTAGGGGTAGACCGGGTCGGTCATCACCACTTCGTCGCCGGCGCCGCGCTCCAGTGCGCGCCCCATCGCGAGGTAGTTCGCCTCGCCGCCGCCGTTCGTGACGACCACCTGCTCGACCGGCACCTGCCTGCGCGCCGCGATCTCCTCGCGGAGTTCCCGCAGGCCGACGCTGGGCGGGTACTGGAACGCCATCCCTCCCTGGTCGGCGTACTGGTGGAGGCCCTCGGCGACCGCTGGCGGCGACCCCCAGTCCGGGTTGCCCGAGACCATGTCGATGACGTCACCGTCGGCGTGGGTCGCGTACTCCATCACGCGGAAGAACAGCGGCTCCTCGTACTCCATACGGGAGAGTCCGTACCGGAGTACGTGTGTCTTTCGCCCGGTAGCGGGTGCTCCGGGCGTCCGTACCTTCTTGTCGCATCCCGCAGTAGCGGAAGGTATGCGAGAGTTCGCTGTCGACCCGCCGGTCGAGGAGACGCTCGGCGACGCCCTCCGCGAGGCAGGCCACACCCTCGCCACCGCGGAGTCCTGCACGGGCGGCCTGGTCGGGTCGCTGCTCACCGATGTCGCCGGGTCGAGCGACTACTTCGACCGCGGCCTCGTCACGTACTCGTACGACGCCAAACTCGACCTCGGCGTCGCCCGAGAGGCGCTCGACGAGCACGGCGCCGTCAGCGAACGGGTCGCCCGGCAGATGGCGCGGGCAGTCCGCGACAGCGCGGGCACGACGTGGGGTGTCTCGACTACCGGTATCGCGGGGCCCGCTGGCGGAACCGACGACAAACCCGTCGGCACGGTGTACGTCGGCGTCGCGTACGCGGGCGACTGGGGGACCCAGTCCTCCTACGCGACCGTCGAACACCACGTATTCGACGGCGACCGGCGTGAAATCAAGGAGCAAATCGCCCGCCGGGCGCTTGGTGCGGTCGCGGACGAACTCGAAACGGTGACGTAGCCCCGGCATCAGATTCCGCTGTGAACAAGGGAGACCACGTCCTCAACGGTGCGTTGCTGGCCGTCGGCCTCGGTTACGTTCTCTACCCGTCGGGGGGCGTCGAGACGCTCCGGACCATCGCGGCCGTACTCATCCCGGTGGTGCTCGGCGCGCTGTTCCCGGACGTGGACACGGACTTCGGGAAACACCGCAAGACGCTGCACAACCTCCCGGTGCTGGCGCTGCTGTACCTCTTCCCCGCCTACTTCGGCAACCTCCAGTACGTCTGGCTGGGCGTCCTCACCCACTACGTGCTCGACGTGGTCGGGAGCAAGCGCGGCATCGCGCTGTTCTACCCGTTCTCCCCGCAGGAGTACGGGCTCCCGGTCGGCGTTACCACCGTCTCGAACTACGCCACGGTCGTCACCGTTCTCATCACTGCGATCGAACTCGCGGTCGTCGCCATCGTCGTCCACGTCGCTCCGGAGTACCTCCCGAGTGAGGCTGCGAACGTGCTGACGCGGCTCACCAGGCTCTCTTGAGAGGACAGTCCGCCCGTCTCTCCTCAGGAATCACCGTCCTCGTCGTCGGCGCGACGCATCCGCAGCTGCGCCACGAGGTTGAGGTGCATGACGTGGAGGTGCATCCCGATGCCGTAGAGGAGCAACCCCATCCCGACGAAGATGGTCGGCATGAGCACGGCGTCGACGGCGCTCGCGACGCTGTCGAGGTTGTACGGGAGTCGCCCGACGACGGCGAGCAGGAAGGCGAACAGGATAACCCCGAGGCCCGCCCTGACGAACCGGGAGAACCGGCCCAGTTGCTTGATTCGATCCTCGATCTCCTCGGTGCTGAGTCGTGTCTGGTTCTCTGGCACTGTCGGTCTCCAGGCGGTCGTTACTCGTCGGCGGCCGAGGCGCACTCGGCGACGCCAGCTCCGGAGACGACCCGCTTCGGTGCGGTGAACTCGACCTCCGCAGGCCCCCGCGGAGTGAGGAAGATACCCACCGTCGCTCCGTCGAGGTCATGCTGGTGTGTCTCGCTCATCGGTTCCAATTCAGTCCGGGGAACGGACAAGGCGCGGGCTTGCGACGGCAAGCGTACCACGACGGCGCCAGCGTCCGGTCAGTACACCGCGACGTCGTCGAACTCGCCGCCGTAGGCGATGTGGCGCGGGTGGGTGGGCTCCATCCCGGAGAGCAGCAGTCTGTCGACTTTCTCCCACGTGTTCTCGTAGACGAGGTGGAGTTTCTCCGCGAGACAACGGCCGCGGTGGCCCAGGCCCGTGCGGTGTCCCGTCCGGCATTCCACGCCGGACTTGAGCGCGTCGACGAGGCTCTCCTCGTCGTTGATGTCGGTGTCGAACTCCGTCCACACCTCGCCGACCGTCTCCGAGCGGTGGGCGTACGACGAGGCGAAGGCGGGGATGGCGTGCGCGTCGGCGAGCGTCGCCGCGCGGCGGTTGTGGTGCGGGAGGTGTTTCGGGTTGTACGTCTCCGCGGCGTCGATGCGGTCGCGCAGCTCGCAGACGTCGGTGGCACTGAGGCTCACGTTGAGGAACTCCGGGTGCGGGGCGAGCACGGCGGCGCCCTGCCACTGGCACTCCGCGAGCGCGCCGTCGAGGGTCACGAAGTCCGGAATCCCCTCGGAGAGACCGACCGCGAGCACGTGCTTGCGGTCGCGGTACGACCCCGTGAACAGCTCCCGGCCCGGCACCACCAGCAGGTCGTCGTCGGAGAACTCTCGCGCGCGGTCACGGATGTCGGGTAGTCGCGTGAAGTGCGGGGCGTACACGAGGACCTCGATGCCCGCCGCTTTCGCTCGACGCACCACCTCGTCGTCGAGCACCTTCACGTGGAGGTCGACCCGTGTCGTCGGCACACGAGCCAGTTCGAGCGCCCGTGATTAGCGATTTACGGTTCCCGCGTGAACCCTGGCCCCGTTGTCGCCGGTTCCGAGTCGATTTATCCGGCTGGCGACCCACCGATTCGTATGGGCCTGAATCTGCTCTCCGAGGACATCGTTCCCGAGCACGCGCGGGACGTGAAACGCGACGCCCGCGAGTTCGCGGCCGAGCACATCGCGCCGAACGCCGAGGAGTACTACCGCACCGGCGACTACCCCTGGGAGGTCCTGGAGGCCGGGATGGACGCTGGCCTCGTCGCCCAGGACATCGCCGAGGAGTACGGCGGTCGCGGCCTCGACCTGACCCAGGTACTCGCCATCGCCGAGGAGTTCTACCGCGCGGACGCCGGCATCGCGCTGACGCTCCAGCTAGCCAGTTTCGGCGCGGAGATGCTCGGCGAGTACGGCACCGATGAGCAGAAGGAGAAGTTCCTCCGGCCGGTCGCGGAGAACGACCAGATAACCGGCCTCGCGGTCTCCGAACCCGACGTCGGGTCGGACCTCGCGGGGATGCAGACGACCGCCGACAGCGACGACGACGAGTACGTCCTGAACGGCGAGAAGTACTGGATCGGCAACGGCGTCGAGGCGGACTGGCTGACGGTGTACGCGAAGACCGCCGACACCGACGACCGCTACATGAACTACTCGCTGTTCGCCGTGCCGACGGACACCGACGGCTACGAGGCCGAGCACATCCCCGAGAAGATGGGGATGCGCGCGTCCAAGCAGGCCCACGTCGTATTCGACGACTGCCGGGTCCCCGCGGAGAACCTAATCGGCAGCGAGGGAGCCGGGTTCATGATGCTCGCGGACTTCTTCAACCACGGCCGCGTCGTCGTCGGCGGACACGGCCTCGGCCTCGCCGCCGCGGCCCTGGAGGAAGCCTGGGACTTCGTCCACGACCGCGAGCAGTTCGGCCGCCACATCGCCGACTTCCAGTCCGTCCAGCACGGCCTCGCGGACATGCGAACGGAGTTCGAGGCTGCGCGTGCGCTGAACTACCGCGCCGCAGAGAAGGTCGAGGCCTACGAGAACCCGGGACTGTGGGCTGCGATGGCGAAGACGAAGTCCACGGAGGTCGCCACGCAGAACGCCGAACAGGGGATGCAGTTCCACGGCGGTCGCTCGAACCTCACCGACCGCCGCATCGCCCGGGTCTACCGCGACGTCCGCATCCCCGTCATCTACGAGGGCGCCAACGAGATCCAGCGCAACCTGATCTACAGGCAGAGCGGGGAGTAGAACGACCCACTCGCCGAGAGACTGCGTCTCTCGGAAGTCTGGCGAGCAGTAGCGAGCCAGACGCCGGGAATCGAAGATTCCGGGAAGTGCGGGGAGTAGAACGACGTGCTACTCGGGCGACGCACTCCGGTCCGGATTCGTGCCGCGAGAACGAGCGAAATAGCTATCCAACTACTGGACCCGCCTCCTGGTATGAACCCGTACGCACTGCTCGGCGCGGCAATCGTCTCGGAACTCCTGGGGACGACGGCGCTGAAACTCTCCGAGGGGTTCTCGCGACCGTTACCGAGCGTCGGGGTGGTGGTCGGCTACGGGGTGGCGTTCTACCTCGTCTCGCTCACCCTGGAGGACCTACCTATCGGCGTGGTGTACGGGACGTGGGCCGCACTCGGTGTGGTCGGCGTCGCGGCTATTGGTGTCCTCGCGTTCGACGAACCCCTCGACCTGGCGGGCGTCGTCGGGCTGACACTTATCGTCGCGGGGGTCTACTGCGTCAACGTCGTCTCCGAGATGGCCGCTCACTGAGCCGCGAGCGCCGCCAGCAGAACGTCGAGCCCGATTTAGGAGCCCGTTACCTCGTTCTCTCCAGTGATAGTTCGTCAGACACTCGGCAGACGAATGGCGGACGGCTCGGGTTTCGTGGCCCCCACGTCGACACAAAGTTTATCTGCGCGCTAGGGGTAGACGGAGGCATGTCCGGGTGGGAGTGTGCGATAACCGGTTGTGGGTCGGCGTTCGACACCATCGAGGCGCTCCTCGCGCACCAGGTGACCGACCACGCGTCCCACGACTGCGAGATCTGCGGCGAGACGGTGCCCGAGGGCTACTTCGCCGTCAAGCACGGGCTGGAAGAACACACGCGCGCGGAGTACGTCCGCTACTACGACGGCGACGCCTCCGCCATCCGCGAACGCGAAGCCGTCCTCGAGGACGTCGCCGCCGCCCTCGACGTCGACCTGCTGGAGGACCTGTTGAGCGACGAGACGGCCGACAGCCTCGACACCTCCGACCCCGCGACCGCGACGACTAGCTGACTGCGTCCCGCACTCCACCCACTCCGTTTCTATCCGTCCCAGCGGCAGTACTGGCAGAACACGTCGCACTCGAACGGAGAGACGGCAGAAACGTCGGTCGGTGACTTCCCGGAGTTCAGCGCTCGTCGGAGTCCAGCACGCGGATCTGGTCGCCGCGGACCGTCACCGGAATCGGCACGGTCGCCTCGTACAGTTCGACCGTGACCTGGTCTTTGCCCTCGTCGATACGCTGGACCTGGGCCTTCTCGCCCTTGAACGGGCCGGCGATGAGTTCGACGATGTCGTTCTCCGCGATGCCCTCGACGTCCGGTTTCGGGGAGAGGAAGTGCTCGACCTCCGTGATGGAGGACTTCCCGGGGACGAGGCTGCGCGCGTGGGGAATCTCGTCCATCACGCGCTGGATGATACTGGAGTCGTCGGCCTCCACCATCACGTAGCTCGTGAGCGCGTCGGGCGCGAGCACCGCGTGGATCGCCTCCTCCTCGCGGTTGGCGATCATGCTCGCGACGGTCTGCTCCTGGCTCGCGGTCGTCTTGACGGCGAACACCGGCATCTCAGATCACCGACGTGACGCCGCTCATCAGCAGGAAGATGAGGAAGCCGAGCAGGCCGATGAGGAAGATGCCCGCTCCGGCGATTTTGGCGATCTGGGAGAACTCCTCCCACGACGGCGTGCTGGCGAGGCGGAGCACGCGGGTGTACGCGGAAAGCTCTAGGGGAACGTCCATGGTAGGAGGATTGTGGCGCTCGCTTTTCTATCTATTGGAATGCTGGCCGGGGAGTAATGCGAGCATCAGCGCGCGCAGCGCGCTGTTCGCCGCGAGCCTCCGGCTCGCGGGAGGTTTTAGCGTAGCTTTTTGCGAGGAGTGGTCGCCGAAGGCGACCCGACGAGTAAAAAGGTACTATTCGACGTAGTCGATGTCCTCGATGTCGCTGGCGCCGCCGTCGGGTTCCGGTTCGGGTTCCGGGGTGTCGTTGCGGCCGTAGATCTGCGGGGAGTCGACGCCGGTGACGACGACCATCGTGCGCATCTCGCCGTCGAGGTCCTCGTCGATGCTGGTCCCCCAGATGATGCGGGCGTCCGGGTCGATGCGGTCGTAGAGCTGTTCGACGACGCCCTCGGCCTCCTCGATGCTCATGTCGGGGCCGCCCGTGACGTTGACGAGCGCGGAGTTCGCCGAGGAGATGTCGACGTCGAGCAGCGGGGAGCGCAGGGCGGACTTCACGGAGTCGGCGGCCTTCGCGTCGGAGTCGGCCTCGCCGAGACCGATCATGGCCACGCCGCCCTTCTCCATGACGGTGCGCACGTCGGCGAAGTCGAGGTTGACCAGGCCGGGCTTCGTGATGAGTTCGGTGATGCCCTTCACCGAGCGCATGAGGACCTCGTCGGAGACCTTGAACGCCTCGCGGACGGGGAGTTTGCCGACGGAGTCGAGCAGGCGGTCGTTCGGCACGACGATGACGGTGTCGGCGACGTCGCGGAGGCGTTCGAGGCCGGCTTCGGCGTTCGTGCGCCGGACCTCGCCCTCCGCGGTGAACGGCGTGGTGACGATGGCGATGGTGAGCGCACCCTGTTCGCGTGCGGCCTTGGCCACGACGGGCGCGGAGCCGGTGCCGGTGCCGCCGCCGAGGCCGGCGGTGACGAACACCATGTCCGAGCCCTCGATGGAGTCCCGGATCTCGTCCTGGGACTCCAGGGCGGCCTCCTCGCCGACCTGGGGGAGCGAACCGGCGCCCCGACCCTGGGTCTTCTGCTGGCCCATGAGGATCTTCGTGTCCGCCTCGATCTCGACGAGGTGCTGGACGTCGGTGTTCGCGGCGACGAGGTCGGCGCCGTGGATGCCTTCCGTGGCCATCCGGTCGACCGTGTTCGAGCCGGCGCCGCCACAGCCGACCACCGTGATACTCGTCTGGAGTTCCTGGAGGACGTCCTCGAGTTCGTCGTCGGTCATCTCCCCGGTAGGGACGGTGGAGGACGCCCCCTCCGACTGGACGTCACCGGAGTCCGAGGCCGGTTCCTCGCCGTCCTCGGCCTCGTCGATGGCGTCCTGCACAATCGAGTCCATTGTTGGCTAACGGGTAGCGTGTGAGGCTTAATTACCTTTCCCCTCCGCGTCGGACGGGCGTCGCACGCGCTCACGCGCACGGTAGCCGAAGCCTACCGAAACCGACAGCGACTCGGTTCGGGAGACGTCCGCCGGGCGGATCTCCCGGCCGTCGACCGTCACCGTCTCGCCGCTCGCTAGCCGACCGAACGCCGGTCCCTCGGGGACGCCCTGTTCGCTGGCGGCCGCCGGGTCGAACGTCTCGCGACTCGCCGTCAGGGTCCCGTCGCCAACGGTCACGTCGTCGTAGTCCGATTCGAGGACCGCGACGACCCGTTCGAGGAACGTCGCGTAGGCGTCCTCGTCGGCGAACGCCGCGGCGCCGGTCAGGCGGTTCCCGTTCTCCTCGGTCGCGACGGCCAGCGCGGTCGAGCGTCCCGCGTCGACGGTCGCCTCGGCGTCAGTGGCGTGGGCAGCGTCGAGCAGTTCCGGCGGGAGGTCGACGAGCACGTAGTCCCCCCGGTGGGCCGCGGCGGGGTCGCCGAAACGCAGCCCGTCGTCGACGGACTGGAGGTCGGTCTCCAGGGACTCGGCCAGGTCCAGCAGAACGCCGTCCACTTCCCGGACCCACGTCTCGCTGACGACGCGGTAGCCGAGGTCCGCGACGACCGACTCGACGGCCCGCTTCTCGCCGTCGACGACCGCCCGCGTCGCACCGCTCGCCTCGAACATCTGGTCGATCACGTCGGCGTGTTCGCGTGGGTCGCCGAGGTCGGCGAGACCCCAGTCCGCGGCGACGTGGCCGACCGACCACGACGTCTCGCGGACGATGCGCTCGGGGCGTGGGACGTAGTGACCGCCGCCGAACGCGACCAGCGAGCGGTCCGTCCGGGGAGGGACGCCGCGCAGGTCGAGGACGGCCTTCGCCACCGCTCGCGCGCCGTCGGGGTCGTTCCACTCGTCCTCCCCGCTGCCGAGTTCCACGAACATCGACGGTGCGCCGACGTCCGTGGGTCCGTGGTGCGTACACTCCATGCCCACGTCGTAGCCGTCGGGAGCGTGGGCGTCGAGTGCCGCGACGACTCGCCGGTGGGCGTTCGGGCACGCCGGGGGGAGCGACCGGTCTGAACCGCCGTACTCCGCGGCGCCGAAGTTGCCGGTGAAGTGGGCGGTGAGCAGCGGTCCCGTGTCGCCGGCGTGCCGCGAGACGAACACGACGAACTCGGGGTCGTCGAAGGCGGCGGCGACGCCGTCGAGGTCGAGGTGGAGGTCGTCGAACTCCCGGAGTTCGAAGCCGTCGGCGTGGTAGACGTCCTCGTCGGTGCGCTCGAAGTCGCCCAGGTCGAGCAGGTGGTCCCCGATGTGCGCTGACGCGCTGTCGGCCCTGCTCACGACGATGCCAATCACGCCCGGCGGTAGGACGCGAGCGGTAAAACGGCTGGCGTTAGTCGTCCGTCTCCGCGGCAGACGTCCGCCCCATGGCGTCGCTGGCGTCTCTCGCGGTCTTCCGGAAGAGGTAGAGGACCTCCTCGCGCCGGGCGGCGAAGAGGTACAGCGCCAGCGCGAGGTAGACGACGGTGTATGCGTCGAGCAGGAGGATGCTGAGTTCCGTCGCTCGCGCCTCGCTGGCGACCGTCCGGATGATGGCGAACTCGGTGACGACCTGCGAGGCGAACAGGACCAGCAGCGTGAGCGCCTCCCGGAGGCTGATCGTGAAGTTCGTGAGGATGGCGATGGCGAACAGGCTCTGGGCGGCCGTGATCCAGATCTCGGCCTGCTGCTTCTCGTCGAAGGGGAGCGTGCCGATCTGTCCGGCGGCGATGCTGTAGACGACGGCGAGCGTCCCGATGAGCAGCGTCCACTGGTTGAGCTTCGAGGAGATGAGCGCGTTGAACCCCGCGGTCGAACGCGCCTTGTTGACGAGGTAGGCGACGACGATGAGCTCAGGGCTCTCGGAGGCCAGCGGCGCGATCCACTGGATCATGAAGAACGGTGGGATGCCGGCGGCCTCGCCGATGGACTCGAGGCCGTGGGCGAACGGGTGGACCGCCGTCGCGATCATCAGCCCCGAGTACGCGAACAACACGATGACGATGGGGATCCGGTACCGTCGGACGAACCCCTGGAGGTAGGCGGGGACGCCGACCTGGTCGTCGTGGGCAACCACGTCGCCGCGGATGATGATCCCGATGTACGCGACGTAGAGCCCGACGAGGACGACGGTGTCGAGGATGCCGATACCGCCACTGAACGGCACGAAGAAGGCGTACGCGGTCGCCGCCAGCAGGAACGCGATCTCCGTGCTGATGTTGCGGTCGAGCTGGACGCGGCTCGCGAGGAAGCCCTCGCGGCGTTCGACGGCGACGTCGCGGGAGGTGGTCGCCCGGTAGACCGTGAACATGGCGATGCCGGACCAGCCGAGGCCGATGAGGATGCGGTTGGCACCGGTCATGTTCGCGACGGCGAGGTTGGCGGCCTCCATGCCGCGCGGCGTGCCGACGTTCGCGCCGGCGGTCCACGCGTACAGCGCGTCGACGGCGTACTCGGGGGCGACGGCGAGGACGGCGAGGACGGCGATGGCGAACGCCCGTGGGACGTCTTTCTCGGCGGTCTCGGCGCCCCACGCGAGCAGGAACGACGCGCCGAGCACCGCCACCCCGCTGACGGTGACCGTGAGGACGTCCGAGAAGTTGTTGGCTCCGGGGCCGCCGGTCAGCTCGACGGTGACCCACGGGAGGGTGAGCAGCGCCGCGAGTACGAGCGCTGCTCCGGGGTGTTTGAGCCGGTCGACGAGCATGTACGTACACAGTCCGCCTCGGCGAAAGTAACGCTTTGCGGTTCAGGGGAGGAGGAAGTAGATGAAGCCGGCGTAGCCGGCGATGAGGCCGACGCCCTCGACGCGGGTGACGCGTTCGCCGACGCCCATGATGCCGAGCGCGACGAACGTGAACCCGAGCATCACGGGGAGTTCGTAGGCCATCGTGCTCGCGTCGACGGTGATGGGGACGAGGAGCGCGACGATTCCGATGACTGCGAGGACGTTGTAGATGTTCGACCCGACGACGTTGCCGATGGAGAAGTCGGCCTCGTCGCGGAGCGCGCTCACCACCGAGGTGGCGAGTTCGGGGACGGAGGTGCCGAACGCGATGATAGTGAGTCCGATGACGAGGTCGCTGAACCCCCAGGCGGTGAGCACCCCGCGACCGCCCAGGATGAGGCTCCGGGAGCCGACGAGCAACAGGAGGATGCCGCCGAGGAGGGTGAGGTACTCCCGGGCGCCGGCGGTCGTGTTCTCCGCTTCTAACTCGACGTCCTCGGGGAGTTTCACCGACCCGTTTCTCGACTGGTAGTAGAGGTAGCCGGTGAACGCCGCCAGCAGCGAGAGGAGGAGCGCGCCGTCGAGCGTGGTGAGCGCGCCGTCAAGGGAGAGTACGACGAGGGCGACTGCGGCGGCGAGCATGAACGGCCCGTGCTGGTAGAGGATGTCGTCGTCGACGGCCATCGGGCGGAGGAACGCCGCCGTCCCGAGGACGAGGCCGATGTTCGCGATGTTCGACCCGACGATGTTGCCGAGGGCGATGCTGTCCGAGGCGGTGAGGCCGCCGATTGAACTGACGAACAGTTCGGGGGCGGTGGTGGCGAACGCGACGACGGTGACGCCGACCGTCGCGGCCCGGAGGCCGTGGGAGAGCGCGAGGGCGGAGGCCGCAGCCACGAGGAGTTCGGCACCGAGATAGAGGAGCACGATACCCACGAGGAGTATCGCGCCGTCGACGAGTAGCGGTTCGACCATACCCGCCGGGATTCGGTTCGCAGCAAAAAGCGGTTCGGTGTGGGTACCAGTTATGAGAACGCCGGTACTCGGTGGGGGTATGCAGGTATTCGGTCTCGTCGGGTCGCCGGTCGAACACTCGCTGTCGCCGCCGATGCACGAGGCGGCCTACGAGGAACTCGGGCTGGACGCCCGGTACGTCACCTTCGAGCCGGCTCGCGCGGACCTCGAGGCGGCGCTGCTCGGCGCCGACGCGCTCGGCATCGACGGCCTGAACGTCACGATTCCGTTCAAGCAGGCGGTCCGCGACCTCGTCGACGTCGACGACCTCGCGGCGCGCGTCGGGGCAGTGAACACCGTGGACTTCTCCGGGTCGGAACCGACCGGCCACAACACCGACGTGGCCGGCGTGCAGCGTGCGTTCGCCCACCACGACGTCGCGCTCGCGGAGCGGCGGGCGGTCGTCGTCGGCGCTGGCGGTGCGGGTCGCGCCGCGGCGTTCGCGCTCGCCGACGCCGGCGCGGACGTCCAGGTCGCCAACCGGACGGTCGAAACCGCGGCGGAACTCGCCGAGGACGTCGGCGGCACCGGTCACGCCCTCGACGACGTGCCGTCGCTGCTAGCGGACGCTGACGTCCTGGTGAACGCGACCAGCGTCGGCATGGAGACGGACGAATCGCCGGTCCCGGCCGACGCGCTCCACGCCGACCTCGCCGTGCTCGACGCCGTCTACACGCCGCTCCGGACGCGCCTACTCCGGGACGCCGAGGCCGCAGGCGCGACGACGGTCGACGGCGCGTGGATGTTGCTGTTCCAGGGCGTCGCGGCGTTCGAACTGTGGACGGGCCGGGACGCACCGGTCGACGCGATGAACCGGGTGCTCCGGGCACGGCTTTAAGTGCGGGCAGTTGAAATGGGGTCCTAATGGGACTACTCTCGAAACTGAAGTCGCTGCTCGGTGCGGGCGACGGCGACCGCTCCGCTGGCAGCGGCGTCGACGTGACCGTAGAGCGCGACCCGTCCACGGACGCCGAGCAGGCGGACGAACCGACGACCACGGACGACGAGCCGACAGACACCGACGCGGGCGCGGCCACCGAGGCTGAGCACCCGGCCGACCCGAGCGAGGCCGACGAGGAGCCCGCGGTCGAGGAGGCCGAACCGGAGACGGAGGACGAATCGGAGACGGAGGACGAACCGGAGGCCGACGTCGAAGAGGCCGAACCCGACGTCGAGGAGGCCGAAGCGGAGACGGAAGCCGACGCAGCGGAGGAAGACGCCGAACCGGCCGACGACGGCGAACCAGTCACCGACCTCGACGGCATCGGGCCGGCGTACGCCGAACGCCTCGAGAACGCGGGCGTCTCGACGGTCGCGGAGCTCGCGGCCGCCGACCCCGAGGAACTCGCTGAGCAGATCGACCTCTCCGCGAAGCGCGTCGGGCGCTGGGTCGACAGCGCGAACGACCGCAGCTGATGCGGTCGCCGAGGAATGCGTGACGGGCGGGTAGCGGTTGTCTCCGACCGCTACGCCCTCCGTGCGGCCGTCGCCGACGCGCCAGCCGACAGTCGCGTCGTCGTCGAAGCCACCACCTCGGTCGACGACCCGTTCGCGGCCTACCGCCGCGCCCACGGCGATGAACCGGGGTTCTACTACGAGACGACCGGCGGCAGCGACGGCTGGGGCTACTTCGGCGTCTCGCCCGAGGCGTTCCTGACCGTAGGCCCCGACGAGGACGGCGCGTTGGACGCACTCCGCGACCAGATCGGCGACACAGTTGTACGGGGTGACTGCGAGATACCGCACCCCGGCGGGCTGTTCGGCTGGCTCTCCTACGACGTCGCTCGCGAACTGGAGGCCATCCCCGCGAACGCGACCGACGACCGTCGACTCCCCCGGCTCCAGTTCGGCGTCTACCCGGTCGTCGCGGCGTGGCGCGAACCGTTCGAGGCCGGGGACCCGCTCCGCCTCGTCGCGAACGTGCCCGTCGAGGAGTTCGACGACGCCTTCGATAGGGGGCGCGAGCAGGTCCTCGCACTCGCCGACCGCGTCCACGAGGGCGACCCGGGCGTGGGGCCGCCGCCGACCGAGGAGCGCGCGCCGTTCGAGAGCGCCTGCGGCCAGGCGGCCTTCGAGGACCGCGTACGGACCATCAAGGAGTACGTCCGGGACGGCGACACGTTCCAGACGAACGTGAGCCAGCGCCTCGAAGCGCCCGCGAGCGTCCACCCCGTGGCGGTGTTCGCCGCGCTCCGCGAGGCCAACCCCGCACCGTACTCCGCGCTCGTGGAGTTCCCGGGGGTCGACCTCGTCTCGGCCAGTCCGGAACTATTGCTCGAACGCCGCGGTCGCGACCTCGTCACCGAACCCATCGCGGGCACTCGGCCCCGCGGGGACACAGAGGCCGAGGACGAGGCGCTCGAAGCCGACCTGACGAGCGACGATAAGGAGCGCGCCGAGCACGCGATGCTCGTCGACCTCGAACGCAACGACCTCGGGAAGGTCGCCGAGTACGGTAGCGTCGAAGTGAGCGAGTACCGCCGCGTCGACCGCTACAGCGAGGTGATGCACCTCGTCAGCGAGGTCCGGGGACGTCTGCGGGCGGACTGCGACTTGGCGGACGCCGTCGCCGCGGTCTTTCCCGGTGGAACTATCACGGGGGCGCCCAAGCCCCGGACGATGGCGCTCGTCGACGAGGTGGAGGCGACTCGCCGCGGGCCCTACACCGGCAGCGTGGGCGCCGTCGGCTTCGACGGCGACGCCACGCTGAACATCGTCATCCGGACGCTCGTCCGGTACGCCGAGTCGTACCACCTCCGCGTCGGCGCGGGAATCGTCCACGACTCCGAGCCCGGCGCGGAGTACGAGGAGACCCTCGACAAGGCCCGGGCGCTCGTGGACGCCATCGACGCGGCCCTCGACGAGCGGGAGGCCGAGGCGTTCGCGCTCCGCGAGGGTGGTGCGCCGTGACCCGCGTCCTCGTCGTGGACAACTACGACTCCTTCGCGTACAACCTCGTGCAGTACCTCGGCGAGCACGCCGACGAGGTCGTCGTCCGGCGCAACGACGAGGTCGACGTCGCGGGGATCAGAACCCTCGACCCGGACGGCGTCGTCGTCTCTCCCGGCCCCGGGGCGCCCGAGGACGCGGGCGTTTCGGTGCCGGTCTTCCGGGACCTCGACTACCCTACGCTCGGGGTCTGTCTCGGCCACCAGGCGCTGTGCGCGGCCAACGGTGCGACGGTCGGGCACGCGCCGTCGGTCGTCCACGGCAAGCCGTCGACGGTGCACCACGACGGCCGCGGCGTCTTCTCGGGCCTCCCCGAGCGCGTCCAGACCGGGCGCTACCACTCGCTGTCGGTCCCCGAGACCGACCTCCCGGACGCGCTCGAACCGACGGCGTGGACGGACGCCCCGGACGGAGCGGGCGTCGTGATGGCGGTCCGCCATCGCGAACGACCGCACGCCGGCGTCCAGTTCCACCCGGAGAGTATCCTCACGCCACACGGCAAGCAGATGACTCGTAGCTTCCTCGACGCATGCAATACCACGTAAACGGTGAACTCGTCGACGCCGCGGACGCCACGGTGAGCGTCCGCGACCGCGGGTTCCAGTACGGCGACGCCGCCTTCGAGACGATTCGCGCGTACGGCGGGCAGACGTTCGCGTGGGCCGCCCACGAGAAGCGTCTGAACGCCACCTGCGACGCGCTCGGCATCGACCACGGACTCTCCGGTCGCGACCTCCGGAGCCGCGTCCACGAGACGCTCGCCGCCAACGACCTCGCGGACGCCTACGTCCGCCTCTCCATCTCCAGGGGGGTCCAGTCCGGCCGTCTCGCGCCCGACGACGACGTGGACCCGACCGTGGTCGTAGTCGTCGAACCGCTCCCGCGTGGCGGGGCGAACGGCGAGCGCGTCTGGAACGCGCCGGCGACGGCGAGGACGGTCGACGTCCAGCGCGTCCCCGACGAGTGCATCCCCGCGGTCGCGAAGACGCACAACTACCTGAACGGCGTGCTCGCCCGCATCGACGCGGGTGACGCCGACGAGGCGCTGCTGGTCGACGCGGAGGGCCGGGTCACCGAGGGCGCCTCGAGCAACGTCTTCTTCGTCTCAGACGGCGTGCTCCGGACGCCGAGTCTCGACCTCCCGGTGCTCCCCGGCATCACCCGCTGGGCCGTCGTCCAGCTCGCCGAGGACGTCGGTATCCCCGTCGAGGAGGGCCACTACACCCCGGAGGACCTCCACGACGCCGACGAGGTGTTCTTCACGAACACTACCTGGGAGGTCCGTCCGGTCGCTCGTCTCGACGACGCCTCCTACTCGACGTGCAAGGTCGGCGCCGGCCTGGCGCGCGCGTTCGCAGAGGAGGTCGAACGCCGCCACTACTGACCGACAGCCACGTCAGCGAGCGCTCTTCAGAGCTGCGGGACGTCCTCGGGCGTGTCGAAGTCGTGGAAGTGTTCGCCCTCCTCCTTCGAGAGCACGTTCAGGGCCGCCGCGCCGCCGTCGCCCGCGGAGATGATGGCCTCGTACTCGCCGTCGCGGACCATCGCACCGGTCGCGTAGGCGTCCTCGACGCTCGTCTCCATCGTCACGTCCACGTCGACGACGTCGCCGTCGAACGCGCAGCCCAGTTGCTCCGCGAACGTCGTGTCGTCGCCCGTCGCCAGCACGACGTAGTCGGCGTCGTACTCGTCGTCCTCGGTCACCACGTGGAACCCGTCGTCAGTCGATTCGACGGACTCGACGGCCTCGCCCTGGTTGAGGGTGACGCCACGGTCACGCACCTGCCCGCGGGCGATCTCCACGAACTCCTCGCCCGAGATGCTCCGGATGCCGAGGTAGTTGAACAGGTGGGCGTGGTGCATCCACGTCTCGTCCGTGTCGAAGACGACGGTGTCGAGGCCGTTCTTCTCCGTGAACAGTGCCGCACTCAGGCCGGCGGGACCGCCACCGACGACTGCTACGTCTGTCATGTGGGCGCTCCTTGTGGACAGTCCGTGAAAAGCGGTCCCGAAAACCAGTTCACGTTGGTGAACCGACACTCCTGCCGCGGATCGCAACTGTCGATAGTTCCGGTGCGTTCAAGCCCCGAGAGTGGAAACGCCGACCCGATGGACGCGGAGCGCATCGCCGGCGTCGACGAGGTGCCCACCGACGGCAGCCTGCTGTTCACTGTCGCCGAAGACGGCGAGGAGAAGGAGGCGTTCCTCGTGAGACTCTCGGACGGCACGGTCGTCGGCTGGCGGAACTACTGCATGCACTGGACGGACGTGAAACTGGACACCGGCGACGGCGCCGTCCGCGACGGCGAGGTGATCTGCCGGAAGCACGCGGCCACCTTCGAGAAGGACTCGGGCGTCTGCACGCACGGTCCCTGCGAGGGTGCGGAACTCGACCCCGTCGAGGTAGCCGTCGAGGACGGGGACGTCTACCTCGCCGACCCCGACTACGAGTTCGTACAGACCGGCGTCGAGGACGACGACCCCGCCGACCTCTCGACGTCGCCCGGCGCTCGCCTGGGCTTCTAGGGCGACTCGACGACGAACGCCGGCTCCTCGATGGCCTCGCTCTTGCATTCGGGGCACCGCGAGGGGACGTTCACCGGGTCGTCGAAGCCGTCGAACCCGCAGTCCCGGCACGCGGGCGGCCGCACGAGCAGTTCCTCGTCGGTCCCGTCGAGGCTCTCGGAGATGTGCCGGACGTGGGTCAGTGCGGTGCCGCGGGCGATGGTGAACTCCTCGGCGAGTCCGCTCGGCGTGCGTGGCTTCTCGCGGAGCGCGTCCAGTATCCGTTCGCGGGTCGTTCTGTCGTCCATACGTACACGTCGGAACCCGGATGAAAAAGGACTTATCGGACGCCGTGGACGGGTACACCATGAAGGCAGTCGTTCTAGCCGGCGGTTACGCGACCCGGTTGTGGCCGATCACGAAGCATCGGCCGAAGATGTTCCTGCCGGTCGGCGACTCGACGGTCATCGACCGCATCTTCGCGGAACTGGAGTCCGACGACCGCATCGACGAGGTGTTCGTCTCCACCAACGAGCGCTTCGCCGACGACTTCGACGCCTACCTCGCGGACAGCGAGTTCGAGAAGCCGACGCTGACGGTCGAGGACACGACCGAGGAGGACGAGAAGTTCGGCGTCGTCGGCGCGCTCGCACAGCTCGTCGACCGCGAGAACGTGGACGACGACCTCCTCGTCATCGCGGGGGACAACCTCATCAGCTTCGACATCTCCGACTTCGTCGACTTCTTCGAGGAGAAGGAGACGCCGACGCTGGCCGCCTACGACGTCGGGAGTCTCGACCGCGCGCAGTCCTACGGCGTCGTGGACCTCGACGGCGACGAGGTCGTCGATCTCCAGGAGAAACCCGCGGAACCGAAGAGCACGCTCGTCTCCATCGCCTGCTACGCGTTCACTCGCGAGACCGTCCCGATGCTCCAGACGTACCTCGACGAGGGCGAGAACCCCGACGAACCCGGCTGGTTCGTCCAGTGGCTCCAGGACCGTCGCACCGTCCACGCGTTCAGCTTCGAGGACGCGTGGTTCGACATCGGCACGCCGGAGTCCTACCTAGACGCCGTCGCCTGGACTCTCGACGGCGACACCCTCGTCAGCGACGACGCCACCGTCGAGAACTCCACGCTCGGCGAGAACGTCCACGTGATGGCGGACGCCGAGGTCGTCAACTCCAGTCTGGACAACTCCATCGTCTTCCCGAACGCCTCCATCTACGACTGCGACGTGCGTAACTCCATCATCGACGAGGAGACCCACCTCGAACAGATCGACTTCTCCGGCGCGCTCATCGGCGCCCACACCACCATCTCCAGTCAGGACTGACGAAGGTTCAAGTACGAAGCCGAGACCAAGCCGGTCCGTGACCTGAAACGCTGCCGCGGGGTGTGGGGTGCCGTGCACCCATCGGGACGAGCGGTGGAAACCGCGAGCCGAGTAGTCGCGTGTCGCCCGCCTCGCGGAGTAAGTTGTTGCGACACCTGTTAGCCCCCAACGCGCGGCCGCCACCCGGTCGCCGTCTACCGTCTACGCCTCGCCCAGCCAGGCGTCCGTGATCTCGACGTGTCCACGGTCCCCCTCCCACACCGTCTCGTAGTCGAGTTCGATGCGCCGGTCCATGTGCGGGCCGTCGGTGACGAGCGTCTCGAACTCGCCGCCCTCGCCGAGCACGTGGACACCGTACTCCTCGTTGAGTTCCGCCAGTTCGTCGAAGGCGGTGGCGTCGAGGGTGCGGCCGAGCCACGACTCGTCGAGACCGTAGGCCGCCACCTGGACGACGCGGATCTCGAAGCCCGCGTCGAGCATCTCCTCGGCGAGTTCGCGCGCGTCGCGCCGCCACAGCGGCGCGAACAGGTCGCAGTCGAGGCGCTCGCACATCGCCTCGATGCGACTCGTCTGGAACTCGCTCTCGACGGCGCCCGCAGTGACGCCCGCGAGCCCACCGTCCAGATCTGCGGCGAGTTCGCCGAGCGCCGCTTCCAGTGGTTCGAGTTCGGTGTCCCCTTGCGCGCCGGCGTCGGTAGCGTCGCCCGCCGCGAAGTCCGCGGGCTCCACGTCCACGAGCGGGATGCCGACGCTCTCGGCAGCGAGGTCCGCCAGTCGCGTCGCCGGCACGTGGTACATGTAGGAGTCGCCGTCCGGGTGGACCGTCACGAGTCGGGCCACGTCTAGCTCCTCCTCCAGCGCGCGGTACAGCGCCCACGAGGAGTCCTTCCCGCCGGAGAACAGGCTCACCCACTGACCGTTGCTCATACCCCGGATTGCGCGTCGGCGTTGAAATGTCTCGCCTTTCTACTGCCGCTCGGCCGCCTCCTCGACGTCCTCGAAGTCCACGCCGCTGAAGTGCGTCGCGATGCGGATGCCGGCGACGCTGACGAGGACGCCGAACACGACGAACACGGCGAGCCGTTGCTCAGGGGTGAGCGCGAACTCGCGGACCGCCAGCGGGCCGAAGCGCATCGACGGCACCTCGATGGGGCCGAGACGACCCGCACGCTCCATGAAGTACGCCGAGAACCCACGCACGACGAGGCCCACCGCGAGCACGCCGAACGGGAGGTTGAGAAACGACGTCCGGACGCCGCCCTGCCGGATGAGTTCGTCGAACAGGCGACCCGCGCTCGCCGTGAGTGCACCCAGAGCCACCCACGGGATGCTGTAGTAGGTGAACGCCATCGCGGACAGCAACAGCGCCGTCTCGGCGGGGAGGTCGGAGACGCCGAGTGCGCCCGCGAAGACGCCGACCAGGGCGAGTCCCGCCGCCACGACGTACGTGACGATGGAGACGCGACCGGAGTACAGCGCGTCTCGCGCCTGTCCGGGAATCGCCGCGATGTAGTCGTCGACGCTCAGGCCCTTGTACAGCAGGAACAGTCCGATGACGGCGGTGATGCTGGCCGCGGCGACCGCGAGACTCCCGGTCGCGAGCATCAGCGCCGGGAAGACGAGCATCACGATGCCCAGCGGCACGAGGACGGTCTGTCGCAGCTCCTCGTCGGCGAGGAACTGCTTCAGCAGGTAGTACGTGGATTCGAGGTCGCGGGCCTGGCGGACGACGACGCGGTCGACGGCGTCGACCTGGAGTCGACTCTCGATGATGGGGACGAGCCGTTCGTCCTCGGCGCTGTCGATGACGACCACGGCCGAGTCCGGGTGGTAGCGCTCGATGAGGTCGTCCAGTTGCTCGGCGACCGAGCGGTCGGCGCTGACGCCGTCACCGTCGCCCGAGACGGCCGCGACGACGGCGTCGTCGTCGTCGTCGCGGAGGTCGCGGGTGACCCGGAGGGCCTCGAGGAGGCAGTTGACGCCGGAGTCCTCGGGGTCGGCGACGCCCATATCGGTGACGAGGGACTGTACCGCCTCCCAGCCGGCGACTGGCGTGCGTAGCCCGGTCTTGCGGGGGATGTCACCCGTCCGGTCGACGGAGACGACCAGCGTTCGCATCAGTCAGTCGAACGGTCACGCCGCCGGGATAAAAACCCCGCGCTGACGGCGCTACTGGCGGAGAGATTCGCCGTGGACGCCCCGGTCGAGACGCTGGACAGAAGAGACAGCGCAGCCGCTACGCGGTGTGAAATACGGAGAATCGGGTCGCGTCGATAGGGCGTCTACAGGTGGCCGGACTTCTGGAGCTTCCGGAGGTCCTCGGTGTCGAGGGTCTCGCCCTCCTTGAACCGCTCGTAGATCTCCTCGGCTTCCTCGCGTGCCTCCTCCTGTTCGGCGGCGCGCTCGTCCTTGCGGGACTCCTCCTCCTGCTTGTCGAGTTCGCGGAGGCGCTTCTGGACGCGCACGAACGCCTCGTGGTGGGCGTCGGCGGCTTCCTGGGCCTCGACGAACTTCTCGTGCATCTCGTCGGCCTCGTCCCGGATGTCGTCGGCCTCGCGGTAGGCCTCGATCATCTGGTTGTGGTGTTCCTGGGCCTTGTCCGCGAGCTCCGTCACCTTCTCGTGGTGCTCGGAGGCTTCCGCGCGGACTTCCTCGGCTTCGTCGACGAGCTCCTCGAGGTTGCCGGACTCGTCGAGTTTCTCCTTGCGGTCCTGGTACTCCTCGCGTTTGTCCTCGATCTTCTCGATGAGTTCGCGCTCGTCGTCCGTGGAGAGGACCTCAGTCTGCTGCTTGAACTCGAGTTGCTCGATCTCCTCTTTGAGCTCCTCGAGGTCCTTGCCCTCGTCGAGTTCGAGGTCCTGCTTGCGCTGCTCGACTTCGTCGAACAGTTCGTTCGCTTCCGCGTTCAGTTCGTTGCGGACCTCCTTGTGCTCCTGGACGCGCTCGTTGAGCTCGTCGCGCTGCTCGCGGTGTTCCTGGGCCTCGTCGACCTTCTCGCGGGTCGCGGCGTTGAGTTCGTCGCGCTCGGAGGCACGGGAGCTCGCGAGCTGGTTCAGTTCGTTCCGTCGGTCGCGGAACTGACCAGCGTTCTTGATGAGCTGTCCCTTGGATTTCTCCTGGAGTTCTTCGTCAGTAATGAGTTCTTCTGCGGTCGATACGTCGATAGTTTGTTCTTCCTCAGCCATTGTTCAAACCTCTATGCCATACTGCTGGAGCCCATCGCACAGCAGCCGCTCGGAGTGCGGTACTGTCCGGTCGGAAGGAGAACGTCCTGTCATTCTCTCTGAGCTGTGCGGTGAACGCTCGCAGCGTTCTGGTGACAGATAGTAGACTACCGCACTACTTAAAATTTGCGTGTGGTACGTGCCCGCAAACAGCTAGCAGACCGCCTCAGACGCGTGGCAACGGCTGACAGGGGTGGGTAGGGGTGTGATAAACCCCGCCTGCGGAACGCCGAGCACAAGTGGGCCGACGGCGTCGGTGCGCGTATGGAAGAAGTGGTGCGTGCCCACGGGCACGAGCACGTCGCCGGCGAGCACGCGAGCACCCTCGAACTGACGGCCGACGACTACCTGACTCCGGCGGGGGACTGCATCCTCGGCATCGAGGCCGACCGGACGCCGGCGGACTTCGATAGCGAGTTCGTCGCGGCCTGCTGCGACGAGGACGCCGAGATCACGCTCGTCCTCGAGGCCGGAGGCCACCGCGACACCGTCACGGGGCGCGGACACCCGGACCTCGAGTACACGAATGAGCGCAGTTTCGTCGCCCGCACGAGCACGTACGTGGACGACCGCACGGTCCTCGTGGACGCCGACAAAGCCGCGGAGGACGTCGACCGCGACCTCGTCGCCGCACTCGAAGAGGGCGCAGACCTCACGGCGACGTTCCGCGTCGCGTAGTCCCCGCCACACGTTCGGAGCCACCTTTTTCGCGCCCGCGCCCCGACCGACAGACATGGACGACGAACCCGCGGAGAACATCTCGGGCGGCGACGCCGGTGGTGGCCGCTTCACGGCGTTCGATCCGGGCGAGCACGCGACCCGCGCGGCGGCCGTCGTCGCGGAACTCGGCGACATCTACTGGGAGAAGACGTACGGGGGCAGGGACGCCTTCGAGTGTCTCGTCCGCACAGTCCTCAGCCAGAACACCAGCGACGTGGCGAGCCAGCCGGCTCACGACGCGCTGATGGAACGGTACGCAGCAAAGGAGGACGAGGATGCCGACCTCGCGCGCTCGCTCGCCGACGCCCATCAGGACGAACTCGCGGAGACGATCTCGTCGGCGGGGCTGTACAACCAGAAGTCCGGGACGCTGATTCGACTCGCGGCGCGGATCTGCGAGGAGTACGGGGGCGAAGCGGGTTTCGACGAGTTCGTCCGGTCGGAGGGCCCGGCCGTCGTGCGCGACGCGCTCCTCGACATGAAGGGCGTCGGCCCGAAGACGGCGGACTGCGTCCTCCTCTTCGCCGGGGGTCGCCAGGGCGTCTTCCCCGTCGACACGCACGTCCACCGCATCACGCGCCGGATGGGACTGGCGCCCGCCGCCGCCGACCACGAGGGCGTCCGCGAGGCGCTGGAGGCGTCGGTGCCGGCGGAGGCGTGCGGGTTCGGACACACGGCGATGGTCCAGTTCGGCCGGGAGTACTGCACGGCCCGCGAGCCCGCGTGTCTCGACGGTCCCGAGGCGTGTCCGCTGTACGACTACTGCGACCGTGTCGGCGTCGACGAACTCACGGGGGCGGTCGTCGACCCGGCGGTCGCCGAGGACTGACCCGCGCCAGCGGACTCGCGGTCAGCGGTGCTGCCAGCAGGTGTCCGTGAACGTCTTCAGCGAGAGGTCCGCCTCGGAGTCGATGCTGACGAACAGGCCGCGGTACTCCGCCTCCGAGAAGTGGAACGCCGTCACGGTCTCGAAGCGGTGCATCGAACAGCGGAGGTCGCCCGCACCGAACATGTCCTCGAGGTGGTCGCGGCTGATTCCCTCGAGGACGAGGTTCCTGTGGATGGCGTCTGCGCGCTCGCGGACGCGGGAGTCCACGTCGTCGCGGACGTACTGGACGTCGTAGCCGTCGCGGTCGTACTCGGCGACGACGCGGAGCGCGCCACCGGCTTCCGACTCGAGCGCCTCGACGAGCGCGTTCTCCCCGGACATGGTGACTGTTTGCGAACGGTACGTGTTGAAAGCTTGGGCAGACTCGGCAGATTCGTCGACGAACGCTCGGCGGTCGAGAGGCGGTCTCCGCCGGCGCTACCGGGAACTCCCGTCGATCGTCCGGTTGTCCTCGTAGTTGAAGTCCTCGCCGGCGGCCGGCCCGGTCGCGAGGAACGGGAGGTTGAGCTCCCACTCCGCGGTGATGGAGAACTGCGACAGCGGGTCCGAGAGGAACCCGCCCAGCGGGCCTACGCCGTCGAACTGCAACTGGACGTCGACGACGACGACGCGGATGTCCATCGCCGTGCCGACCGCGCTGAACCCGAAGTCGCCGGCGGCGCCGAGGTTCGTCAGCAGGTCGAAGTGCAGCCAGAACGTGATGTGTGGGCTCTCGCCACCGAGGTCGAAGCGGTGGCCACCGTCCCCCTCGACCGGGGGACCGGCCGCCGCGCCACCGACGAACGTCGACAGCACCACCATCGCCGCGAGGACCACGCCGACGCTACGCGTGCGACTCACGCACCGTGCTACTCCGAGAACGAACATAGTACTACCGCCTGAGGCGACCGGGTGAGCCGGTCAGATGAAGCGGAACGTCTCGAGGTTCTTCGGCGCGAACGTCCGCATGTTGAACTCGTGGTAGAGCGCACTGGAGAGGTCCTGGGTCGAACTCTCGTCGCCGTGGACGCAGAGCACCTTCTCCGGGCGGGGGTTCATCGTGCGGACGAAGTCCTCGAGGCCCTGCCGGTCGGCGTGGCCGGAGAAGCCGTCGACGGTCTCGACCTCCATGTTCAGGGAGAGCCGTTCCGTGCGCCCGCCGTCGCGGCTGTCCGGCATCGGAATCTCGTCCCAGCCGGACTGGATGCGGCGGCCGAGCGTCCCCTGGGCCTGGTAGCCGACGAACGTCATCGTGGAGTTCGGGTCCGGACCGATGTGCTGGATCCAGGACATGATGGGGCCGCCGGTCACCATCCCGGAGGTCGAGATGATGATGCACTCGTCGCCGTCGGCCACGTCCTGGCGTTCCTCCTCGCCGCCGTCGATGTGGTTGAACTGGGGCGCGAGGAACGGGTTCTCGTCCTCGTGGAAGATGCGGTCGCGGAGGTCGTCGCGGAGGTACTCGGGGTACGTCGTGTGGATGGCCGTCGCCTCCCAGATCATCCCGTCGAGGTGGATGGGCATCTCGGGGATGTCGCCCTTCCGCATCGCCTCCTCGAGGACGAGCATCATCTCCTGGGAGCGCCCGACGGCGAACGCCGGGATCAGGACCTTGCCGCCGCGCTCGTACGTCTCGTTGATGACGCGCTTGAGCTTCCGTTCGGAGTCCTCCTGGTCGGTCTGGTAGTCGTTGCGGCCGCCGTACGTGGACTCGAGGACGAGCGTCTCGACGCGCGGGAAGTCGTTGACGGCGCCGTTGAACAGGCGCGTGTCGTCGTAGTGGATGTCACCGGAGAACGCGACGTTGTAGAGGCCGTCGCCGATGTGGAAGTGCGTCACCGCGCTCCCGAGGATGTGGCCGGCGTTGTGGAAAGTGAGCTTCACGTCCGGCGCGATGTCAGTCACGTCGCCGTACTCCAGCGGGATGGTGTGCTTGATCGCCTCGCGGACCATCTCGGACTCGTACGGCGGCGATCGGCCCTCCTTGGCGGCGACGTCGAGGTAGTCGAGCGTGAGCAGTCCCATCAGGTCGCGGGTCGGCTCAGTGGTGTAGATGGGGCCGTCGTAGCCGTACTTGAAGAGGAGGGGGATGAGCGCGGAGTGGTCGAGGTGGGCGTGGGTCAGCACGACCGCGTCGATGGTGGCCGCGCCCGCGCCCAGTGCCTCCTGTACCTGGAGGTAGGGGACCTCGTCCTGGCTACCGGGTTTGTCGCCGCAGTCGATGAGGATGCGCGTCTCGGGCGTCGAGAGGATGAAGGCCGCGCGCCCGACCTCACGACAGCAGCCCAGCGTGGTGATGCGGACGTACTCGTCGTCGGACATCTGCTCGCGGTGGATCTGGCGGCCCACCCGTTCGAGGATGTCCCGGCGGTCGTCCCGCTCCTGTTTGAGGAAGTTCCGGACGTTCGACACCGTCGAGGACTCGATGGGCGGCGTCCGGACGACCTCGGGCGTCCAGCCCGCTGCTTCCGTGATCTCCCGGAGCGTCGAGCCGTGACGGCCGATGACCATCCCCGGCTTCTGGGCCTCGACGACGACTTCGCCGGTGTCCTCGTGGAAGTCGAGGTTGGTGACGCCCGCGTCCTCGGGGATGACGTCGAGAATCTTCTCCCGGGCGCGCTCCGGGTTCGAGAGGACCTCCGGGTCCGGGCGCACGGTGATACGCTTGCGCAGCTGGCTCGCCAGCTGGCGGATGAGGTTGCCGTCCTGGGCGAACTGCTTGGGGTCCCGGGTGTAGACGACGAGCTCGGGGCCCTCGTACTTCACGTCGGTGACAGAGATGTCCGGCGGAATCTCGTTGGCAATCTGCTCCTGTAACTCCTCTAACTGCTGGTCTACAGTGCTCATAGTCGATAGGTGTGCGTTCGGGAGTCCGCGAACCCCGGGCTACTGCCGTCTCTCCCTGGCCGGCACGCGCCGGCGGGCGAGTGGTCCGAAAAACGTGGTGTTCGAGCCCACAGTGTCGGCATATCAGTAGTGAGTGCGGCAGTCCCGGCCGAACGTCGGCCGGACCGCGGGGATCAGGTCACGAAAACCCGCTTACTCGGGGGTATACGTCCGGGATTATAAAAGCCTTCGCAAAGTTGGTAGGTGTCCAGACACCATCGAGGAGTATGGAACTCACGCCAGCGCGCGTCGTCAGGGAGTGCGAGTGGGTACACGACCGCGCCGACGTCGTCGTCCCGCTCGTTAACGACGTGCGGGCGTCACTCGGCGAGGCGTTCGAGACGGACGTGGCCAGCGTCACGGACGAACAGTACCACGAGGCCGTCGACGACGTGTTCGCCGACGGCGAGCGCGGTGTGAACGCCGCCGCGCTGGTCGCCATCCTCCGCGACCTCGACGTGGAGGGTGACTACCCCGGCTTCGTCGTGGACGAACTCCTCGGGCGGGAACTCGCCGCGATACTGGCTGGCGGACAGCCGCGCAGACTGCTCGCCGAGGCGACGTTCCACTTCGCGGACGTGACGACCGACGCCCCGGGCGAGGCGGGCCGCGACGACCTCGACGCGGCGCTCGCGGCGGGGTTCCAGACCCGGCTCCCGGGGTGGGCGTGGACCGAGTCCGAGAGCCCGTTCTCCGTCCCACGGGAGTAGACCTTTGGTCACGGCGCCTCCGTTCCCGACATGGAGCGAATCTCCGTCGACGAAGTCGAGAACCGACCGAACCCGCTCGGCGTGCACGGCGTCCGCCGCCCGGTGTCCCAGGCGCTCGACACCGATGACGTCGCGCTCGTGGTGTACGAACTGAAACCCGGCGAGCAGTTCTCCGGTGGCCTCCACACCCACCACGACCAGGAGGAGATATTCTACGTGCTCTCGGGGACCGCCACCTTTGAGGTCGGCACGGACCGCGAGGAAGTCACCGTCGAGGCTGGCGAGGTGGTCCGGTTCCCGCCGGGCGAGTTCCAGAGCGGACACAACCACTCCGACGAGCCGGTTCGCGCGCTCGTCGTCGGCGCGCCCGGCGCTCGCCACGACTGGGACGCGCTCGAGTCGATGGCGCCCTGTGCGGACTGCGGCGAGGAGACGAGCCACGCCGTCCGCCCGCCGGACGAGGACGGCGTGATGCAACTGGTCTGCAACGACTGCGGGACGGAGATGTTCTGAGGCTGGCGCTGGGGGTCGCGTCCTTCGAAGAAATGTGGACCGTGGTCGGAGGGGTTATTCGCCGAACTCGAGCTCCTCGTCGGGGAGTTCAGGGGCGTCTGCAGGTTCGTCTGTGGCCTCGAGGGTGCGCTCTACTTCCCGCTCGCGCAGTTGTTCGCGTTTCTTCTGGCCTTTCCGCTCGCGGCCACGCTTCGTGTCACCCATACCGTGGGCCATGTTCCCACGCCACTTAGTTCTCCCGCCGGCATCGTTATGTGAACGCCCGCAGAATGGGTCGGGAGTGCGCGAGGCCACGCTCTGTTATCCCGTGGACGGCGACCGGGTCCTCCTCATCGAGAAGAAACGCGGCGTCGGCGACGGACTGGTCAACGGCCCCGGCGGCAAACTGGAACCCGGTGAGACGCCACGCGAGTGCGTCGTCCGCGAGGTCCGGGAGGAGGTCGGTGTCGCGGTGGCCCCCGAGAAGGTCGGCGAACTCTCCTTCACGTTCGGCGACGACCCGTTCATGTTCGTCCACGTGTACCGCGCCGACGACCCCACCGGTGACCCGGTGGAGACCGAGGAGGCCCGCCCGATGTGGGTGCCCCTCGACGAGATTCCCTACAACCGGATGTGGGCGGACGACCGCTACTGGGTCCCCCACCTCCTCGACCGGACCACGTTCCGGGGACACGCCTACTTCGACGCGGACGGCGAGGAACTCCTCGACTGGGAGCTACGGACCGACGTCGCTCTCGACGAGTCGCGGCGCTACGCGCCCAGCCAGGAGTCGTCCCGGATCTCGTAGCCGTTGTTCCGGCAGAACTTCGTCGCGCGCTGGCGGGTGTTCCGCGAACTCGGCAGTCGCTCCCGATCGCGCATCTCCTCGACGATCCACGCCGTGATGAACGCGATCCCCTCGTCCTCGTCGTCGGCGTCGACGTTCTCCAGCGACCGGAACGTCTTCTTGTAGACGTCCCGGCGCTGCCGGAACTCCTCGCGGAGTCCCGTCTCCTCGCTGACCGCGTCGAGTCGGCGCAGCGACGCGGCGACGGACGGCCGCCGGAGCTTCTGGCGTGCGTCCTCGGGGGACTCGTACTCGTCGCGAACGGACTCCTCGACGACTTCCGCGACGGGGATAGCGTCGTCCTCGGTCTGTACATCGTACTCCCCGGCGGCCTCGACCACGCGGTCGGCCGGAGCGGGGTACTCTAGTTCCTCGAGTGCGTCGTCGAGTTCACGTGGCGGTTCTGTCTCGTGGAATCGAGCGAGTTCCTCGCGGGTGGCTCGTTCGATGTCGCGTCTGACCTCGTCGCGGGCCTGCTTGTCTCGTCCGTCTTTCGTGTCTCCCATGAGGTCACATTGGGCCGGGACGCGGATAACCCTGCGGCCGGTTCGCACGTTCGGCCCGGGAGACGCTTCACGGGATTTAAGAGCGCATCGGGCCGTTGTACACCTAATGAGCGACGAACAGGAACTCGGCATCACCGAGTCCAAGGAGCACAACCCCGGCGACTGGTACGCCGAGGTTGTGCAGAAGGCGGAGCTCGCGGACTACGCGCCGATGGGCGGTTTCATCGTCACGCGCCCGCGCGGGTACGCCATCTGGGAGGCGATCCAGGACAACCTCGACAGCTGGTTCAAGCAGACGGGCGTCGACAACGCGTACTTCCCGCTGTTCATCCCAGAGTCGTACCTCGAACGCGAGAAGGACATCGTCGAGGGGTTCGACCCCGAGGTGGCGTGGGTCACCCAGGGCGGCCACGAGGAACTGGAGGAGCGCCTCGCCGTGCGCCCCACTTCCGAGTCCATCATCGCGCCGTACATGGCCCAGTGGGTGCGCTCGCACCGCGACCTCCCGCTCCGACTCAACCAGTGGAACTCAGTGGTGCGCTGGGAGGCGACCGACACGAAGCCGTTCTTCCGCACGAAGGAGTTCCTCTGGCAGGAGGGCCACACCGCCCACGCCACCGACGAGGGCGCGTGGGCAGAGACGACGATGCGCCTCGACCAGTACCAGCGCCTCTACGAGGACGTCCTCGGCATCCCGGTGTTGCGCGGCCAGAAGCCCGACCACGACAAGTTCCCCGGCGCGGACACGACCACGACGGTCGAGGCGCTGATGCCCGACGGGAAGTCCGTCCAGGGCGGCACCAGCCACCACCTCGGACAGTCCTTCGCCGAGGCGTTCGACATCACGTACTCCGACGAGGACGAGGAGGACCGCACCGCCTACACCACGTCGTGGGGGCTCTCGTGGCGCGCCATCGGCGCGCTCGTCATGTCCCACAGCGACGACCAGGGCCTCGTGCTGCCGCCGACTGTCGCCCCCAAACAGGTCGTCATCGTCCCCATCTGGCAGGAGGACACCCAGGACGAGGTGCTGCAGTACGCCACCGAACTCGCGGCGGAACTGGAGGCCGCAGGCGTGCGCGTCCACCTCGACGACCGCGACGAACGCAACCCCGGCTTCAAGTACAACGAGTGGGAGCTGAAGGGCGTCCCGGTGCGCTTCGAGGTCGGTCCTCACGAGGTCGAGGACGGCGAAGTCACGGTGGTCCACCGTCCCGACGGCGAGGACAGCGTCGAGGACCGCGCGGACATCACGGCCTCGGTGTTCGAACACCTCGATGCGGTCTACGGGAAGCTCTACGACGCGGCCGCCGAGCGTCTCGACGAGAACGTTCGGGAGGCCAGCGACCGCAACGAGATCCTCGGCACCATCGGCCAGCACGGCGGCTACGTGAAGGCGCCGTGGTGTGGCGACGTCGACTGCGAGGCGGAGATCAAAGACCAGATCCACGCGGAGATCGTGATGGTCCCGCTCGGCGAGGAGTCCGCGGCCCGCGCGGCCTCCGAGTTCGACGGCGAGCGCGTCCCCGAACCCGACCACGAGGGCGAGGACTGTGCGGTCTGCGGTGAGGACGCCGAGCAGACGGCGTACTTCGCGAAGTCCTACTGAGGTCCCTCGGGGTTCTCCCTCGCTTCCGGTCTGTGTTACAGTCACAGAGTGACGTCACTGTCCGCCGGGGCTACCTTATGCGACCTTAGTTGTGTACATATTACCCTTAGCCATTCAGGGTCAGTGTTATGCGCCACGGAGCGTCCCGTGGGAACATGCACCAAGGCACGAACGGCAGTTCTCTTCTCGCGGACCCCGACGACGCCAGGTCGAACTGCGGCGTCGGCGTCGTCGTCGACCTCGACGGCGACCGCTCCCACCGCGTACTGGCAGACGCACTCACCGTACTCGAGAACCTCGACCACCGCGGCACGACGGGGGCCGAAGAGAACACCGGTGACGGCGCCGGCGCGCTCGTCCAGACGCCCCACGAGTTCCTCGCCGACGAGTTCGACGGTCTCCCGGAGACGTACGCCGTCGGCTCCCTGTTCCTCCCGCGGGACGCCGACGAGCGCGCCGCCGTCCAAGAGGCCATCGAGTCCGTACTCGCTGGCCGCGGCCTCACCGTCGAGGACTGGCGTGCCGTCCCGACCGACAACAGCGACCTCGGGCAGACCGCACTGGACGCCGAACCGCACGTCGCGCAGTGTCTCGTCCGGCCCGACGGCTGTACGGACTTCGAGAAGGCGCTGTACGTCGGCCGGAACGACGTCGAGGCCACCGTCGACCACGACCAGTGTTACGTCTGCTCGCTGGACGCCGACACACTCGTCTACAAGGGCCTGCTGAAGGGCGACCAGGTCGGCGACTACTACCCGGACCTCCGCGACGAGCGCGTCGAGACCGGGTTCGCGCTCGTCCACGCGCGGTTCTCGACGAACACGCTCGGCGCTTGGCACCTCGCCCACCCGTACCGGACCATCGTCCACAACGGCGAGTTCAACACCATCCAGGGGAACGTGAACTGGATGCGCGCACGCGAGGCGGACCTCGACAGCGCGGGCTTCTCCGAGGACGAACTCGCAGCCGTCCTCCCGGTCGTCGACGACCCCGAGCAGTCCGACACCGCGAGCGTCGACAACGCCCTCGAACTCCTCATGCAGACCGGCCGCTCGCTCCCGCACGCGCTCCGGATGCTCGTCCCCGAGGCGTGGCAGCGCGACGACCGGATGAGCGAGGCGCGCCGCGAGTTCTACGACTACCACGCGAGCCTCGTCGAACCGTGGGACGGCCCCGCGCTCGTCATCGGCACGGACGGCGACCGCGTCGGCGGCGTCCTCGACCGCAACGGCCTCCGCCCCTGCCGCTACGAGGTTCGGGCGGACGGCACGCTCGTGATGGCCTCCGAGCAGGGCGCACTCGACGGCGACGCCAGCGAGGTGACCGAGCGCGGCCGCCTCGCACCCGGGCAGCTGTTCCTCGCGGAACCCGGTCGCGGCGTCGTCGACGACGCCGACGTCTTCGACGAACTCACCGACGAGCGCTACGGCGAGTGGGTCGACGACCACCAGATCCTCCCGGAGACGGGCGGGGACGTCCTGCCGAGCGACCCGACCGACGACCTGCGCGCCACCCAGGCGCTGTTCGGCTACACCGAGGACGAACTGAACGAACTCGTCGCGCCGATGGTCGCCGACGGCAAGGACCCCGTGGGCTCGATGGGCGACGACGCGCCGCTACCGGGGCTCTCGACGTTCAACCACCCGCTGGCTTCGTACTTCCGCCAGCTGTTCGCGCAGGTGACGAATCCGCCGATCGACTACATCCGCGAGGACCTCGTGACGAGCGTGGAGACGCGACTCGGCCGCCAGCGCAACCTCCTCGCGGAGTCCCCGGAACACGCTCGGCAAGCCGTCCTCGACAGCCCCGTGCTCGCGGACGCCGACCTCGCGGCACTCCGGGACACGGACCTCCGGAGCGCAACCATCGACCTCGCGTTTGACGCCGAGGCGGACCTCGAGACTGGCGTCGAGGCCGTCCAGCGGGCCGCCGCGGACGCCGTCGAGGACGGTGCGGAACTGCTGGTGCTCTCGGACCGCGCCGCGGGCGAAGGATCACTCCCGATTCCGTCGCTGCTCGCGACGGGCGCGGTCCACCACCACCTGGTCCGCGAGGGACTGCGTGCCCGGGTCGGACTCGTCGTCGAAGCGGGCGACGTGCGCACCGTCCACCAGCTATGTGCCACGGTCGGCTACGGCGCGGGCGCGGTCAACCCCTACCTCGCCGTCGAGTCTGCCTGCGACCTCGTCGCGGGGCCGGACGGGGCGGCCCCCGAGGACGCCGTCTCGTCGTACCTCGGCGCGCTCGAAGACGGCCTGCTGAAGGTAATGTCGAAGATGGGCATCTCCACGGTCGCCTCCTACCAGGGCGCACAGATCTTCGAGGTCGTCGGCCTCGACAGCTCCGTCGTCGACCGGTTCTTCGAGGGGACCGCGAACCGGACGGAGGGCATCGACCTCGACGGGCTGGAGGCCCACCTCCGGGAGCGCCACGCGGCGGCGTCCGAGGACGAGGACGCATCCCTCGACCGCATCGGCGAGTTCGAGAACCGCACGTCCGGCCGGTTCCACCAGTGGAACCCGAAGACCGTCCACAGCCTCCAGCAGGCCGTCGAGCACGGCGACTACGGCGCGTTCGAGGAGTACGCGGCGCAGGTGAACGACCAGACCGAACAGCTCCAGACGCTGCGGGGTCTCCTCGACGTCGAGACGGGTGACCGCGAATCTATCCCCGTCGACGAGGTAGAGCCACTCTCCGCCATCGTCGAGCGGTTCTCGACGGCGGCGATGAGCCTCGGCAGCCTCAGTCCGGAGGCCCACGAGACGAACGCGGAGGCCGCGAACTCGCTCGGCGCGAAGGCGAACACGGGCGAGGGCGGCGAGCCACCGGAGCGCTTCGGCACCGACCGCGAGTGCAAGATCAAACAGGTGGCCTCGGGGCGCTTCGGCGTCACCTCGGAGTACCTCGCGGCCGCCGAGGACCTCCAGATCAAGATGGCCCAGGGGTCGAAGCCCGGCGAGGGCGGCCACCTCCCCGGGAAGAAGGTCAACGAGATGATCGCGGACGTGCGCTGCTCGACGCCGGGTGTCGGCCTCATCAGCCCGCCACCCCAGCACGACATCTACAGCATCGAGGACCTCAAACAGCTGATTCACGACCTGCGCGCGGCCAACCCCGACGCGCGCGTCCACGTCAAACTCGTCTCCGAGGCGGGCATCGGCACCGTCGCCGCTGGCTGTGCGAAGGCCGGCGCCGACTGCATCCACATCTCCGGGCACTCCGGCGGGACCGGCGCGTCCCCGAAGACGAGCATCAAGCACGCGGGGCTGCCGTGGGAGCTCGGCCTCGCGGAGGCGAACCAGCTGCTCCGCGAGACGGGGCTGCGCTCCCGGGTGACCCTCCGCGTCGACGGCGGCCTCAAGACCGGCCGCGACGTCGCCGTCGGCGCGCTGCTGGGTGCCGAGGAGTTCGCGTTCGGCACCGCGTCGCTCGTGAGCGCGGGCTGTGTGATGGCGCGCATCTGCGAGACCAACAACTGCCCCACCGGCGTCGCCACGCAGGACCCCGAACTCCGCGACCGGTTCCGCGGCACCCCCGAGAAGGTGGCCAACTACCTCACGTTCGTCGCGCGCGAACTCCGCGAACTCGCTGCCGAACTCGGCTACGAGACCATCGACGAGCTGGTCGGGCGGGTCGAGCACCTCTCCCAGCCGGAGTCCGACCACCCGGCCGGCCGCCACATCGACCTCTCCCGCGTCCTCGCGGCGCCGTCGGGCGACTCCCGGACGCGCACGCGGACGCAGGACAAGCCGGACGTGAGCCTCGACGAGGGCCTCCTCGACGCCGCAGCGCCGGCGCTCGAGGACGGCAGCGAGGTCGAACTCTCCAGGGAGATCGCCACCAGCGACCGCTCGGTGGGCGCGCGCCTCTCCCACGCGGTCAGCAGCGAACACGGCGGACGGGGTCTCCCCGAGGACAGCGTCCACGTCTCCCTCGACGGGAGCGCCGGGCAGTCCTTCGGTGCGTTCCTCGCGCCCGGCGTCACGCTCTCGCTGACCGGCGCCGCCAACGACTACGTCGGGAAGGGGCTCTCCGGAGGCACCGTCGCGGTCCGGACGCCACCGGAGGCGGGCTTCGACCCTGCGGCGAACACGCTCGTCGGGAACGTCGCGCTGTACGGCGCGACCGACGGCGAGTGCTACGTCAACGGCGTCGCCGGCGAGCGGTTCGCGGTCCGGAACTCGGGGGCGAACGCGGTCGTCGAGGGCGTCGGCGACCACGGCTGCGAGTACATGACCGGCGGCATCGTCGTCGTGCTCGGGGCCGTCGGCCGGAACTTCGCGGCTGGGATGTCCGGCGGCGTGGCCTACGTCTACGACCCCGGTGGCACGTTCGAGGAGCGCTGCAACACGGAGATGGTCGCCGTCTCACGCGACCTCTCGGAGGCCGACGAGGCTGCCGTCCGCCGCCTCGTGGAGAACCACGCCGCGCGCACGGGCAGCGACCGTGCGACCGCGCTCCTCGAGGACTGGGACGCCGCCGTCGAGCAGTTCGCGGCGGTGATGCCGGACGCCTACCGTGACGCCATCGCCGAGCGGCCGGAGGCAGACGCCCGCCGCTCGCTGCCCGAGCGTGCGGGATGTGGTCACTCGCTCGCCGGGAGCGCGGACTGAGGTCCGCACTCAAACCGGAGTTTTAGTCTCCCCAACACCTTTCGCCCGCCCGAACGACGGTCCACCGTGTCTCGAACGTACAGCCGCCGCGCAGTGCTCGGCGTCTTCGGCGTGGGCCTCGCGGCGCTCACCGGCGCGACCTCCAAACCCTCGTGTGCACCGATCACGGGGTCCGCGCAGGTGGCGTGTCGCGGTCCGCTGTCGCTGTCCGGGCCGTCGTCGGTCGAGCCGGCCGGCTCGAACCCGCGGTTCGTCTGCCGCAACGAGGGGGCAGCCGCGGTCCAGGTCGCGGCCGGCGAGTGGGAACTGTACCGGTACGGCGACGGCTGGCGACGGCACGCGGTGGGGCAGACGGGTGAGACCGAGACGCTCGGGGCGGGCGAGGAGACGGCGTGGGTCCTCCTCCTCCTCGACGACGGACGCGGACAGTCTCTGAGCACGGCGTCGACAACGACGCGGTACGTCGGTCCCGTCTCGGTCCGACCGGGCCGGTACGCGTTCGCCGTGCGCGGCGCGCACAGCGGCGCGCAGTTCGAAGCGACCGCCAGGTTCACCGTCGAATAGCCACCGCTTTTGTGGCGCCGACCCGACTCTGTGGTATGGATTCCGCACTCGTCGTCGGCGGTACGCGGTTCGTCGGCCGCCACCTCGTCGAGGAACTGCTCGCACACGACTACCACGTCACGACGTTCAACCGCGGCAACCACGACGACCCGTTCGCCGAGAACGACCGCGTGGACCGCGTCGAGGGCGACCGCAACGAGCGCAGGGACCTGCTGACGGCGAAACGCGAAGCCGACCCGGACGCCGTCTTCGACTGTATCGCGTACAAGCCCCGGGACGTGGAGTCCGCGACCGACATCTTCGCCGACGTCGACGCCTACGTCTACGTCTCCAGCGGGGCGGCGTACGCCGACGAGGAGGTCCCCAAATGCGAGGACGAGACGGCCCTGGAGAGTTGCACGGCCGAGCAGGCGACCGACGACTCGTGGGCGACCTACGGCCCGCGGAAGGCCGCGGGCGACCGAATCGTCTCCGAGGCGGCCGAACGTGGCGTGAACGCGATGGCAGTCCGTCCGCCGGTCATCTACGGGCCCCACGACTACACCGAACGCCTCGCCTACTGGGTCCACCGCGTCGCCGAGTACGACGAGGTGGTGGTGCCGGGGGACGGCACGAACCTCTGGCAGCGCGCCTACGTCGAGGACGTGGCACAGGGGCTCCGGCTCGTCGCCGAGGAAGGCGACCCGGGCGAGGCGTACAACGTCGGCGACCGGAACGCGGTCACGCTCGACCGGATGCTCGACCTGATCGCGGACGCGCTCGAGACGGATGTGGAGCGAGCGTACACCAGTCCCCGCGAACTGTCCATCGTGGACCTCTCGCCGGACGAGTTCCCGCTGTACCGCGACTACCCACACCTGCTGAGCACCTCGAAGATCGCCGAACTCGGCTACGAGTCGACCCCGCTCGACGAGGCGATGGCGCGCACCGTCGAGGCCCACCGCGAGAACGGGCTGACCGGCGAGGACGAGGGTCCAGAGCGCGAGACGGAGGAGCGACTGCTCGACGTGCTCGGCACGGTCTGAGCCGCCGTCCCACGCCCCCCAAACTGTTTTGACAGCCGTCCGCGAACGAACGGTAGAGCTGACCGATGACCTGGCTTCTCTCTCACTGACGGCGCCGTCCACCCGCCGTCGCTCGTCCGTACCGCGTTCGACTACCAGCAGCTACACCGACAATGGAGATACGAGAAGCCACACCGGATGACGCACAGACCGTGAACGCAGAACTGCTCGAACCCGGGTTCCGCGAGACGACCGCGGTCGACCCCGAGTTCTCGGAACTCGACGAGGCGGGCGTCGCGGACGCCGGCCTCGACCGCTGGCTGGACACCGAAGACCGTGTCGCATTCCTCGCCGAGCACGACGGCACGTTCGCCGGCTACATCGCCGGCATTCGTAACGACAGCCCACCGATTTACACGCGGGGTGATCGGACCCACGTCGACGGGCTCTACGTGAAACCCGCGTTCCGCCGCGAGGGCGTCGCCTCGGCGCTGTTCGACCGCATCGAGGCGTGGGCCCGCGAACGGGACTGCGAGTACCTCGGCGTATCCGCGCACGTCGACAACGAGGCGGCGGTCGAGATGTACGACGACGCCTTCGAGCGGAAGTACGTGAGCTACCGCCGCCGTATCCGGGACGAGTAGACTTTTACTCGCGCCCCGGCGACGTACTCCCATGTTCGAGAAGTCGAAGTGGATCAGCCTCCCGCGGAACGTCGTGGTCGGGCACGACGTGCTCGACCAGACCCGGGAGGTCGTCGCCGACACCCACCTGACGGGGCGACCGCTCGTGGTGACGAGCCCCTCCCCGAAGGAGGTGGGCGCCGACCGCATCGTCTCGCAGTTCGCGGACGCCGGCGACGACCCCGAACTCGTCGTCGTCGACGAGGCGACCTTCGACGCCGTCGAGGACGTCCTCGCGGTCGCCCGGGAGGTCGACGCCGGCTACCTCGTCGGCGTCGGTGGCGGCAAACCCATCGACATCGCGAAGATGGCCAGTGACCACCTCGGCACCGCGTTCGTGAGCGTGCCGACGGCCGCGAGCCACGACGGCATCGTCTCCGGGCGCGGCTCCGTCCCGGAGGGCGACACCCGCCACTCCGTCGCCGCCGCGCCGCCGGTCGCCGTCGTCGCCGACACGGGTATCATCGCAGACGCGCCGTGGGCGCTCACCACCGCGGGCTGCGCTGACATCATCTCAAACTACACCGCGGTGAAGGACTGGCGACTCGCGAACCGCCTCCAGAACGTCCCGTACAGCGAGTACGCGGGATCGCTCAGCCAGATGACCGCGGAGATGCTCGTCGACAACGCCGACGTCATCAAGCCCGAACTGGAGGAGTCCGCGTGGGTGGTCGTGAAGGCGCTGGTCTCCTCGGGCGTCGCGATGTCCATCGCTGGCTCCTCGCGGCCCGCCTCGGGGAGCGAACACCTGTTCAGCCACCAGCTCGACCGCATCGCGCCGGGGAAGGCCCTCCACGGCCACCAGGTCGGCGTCGGCTCCATCCTCGCGGAGTACCTCCACTCCGGCGAGCAGGGCGAGTGGCGGGCGGTCCGGGACGCGCTCGCCAGTCTCGACGCGCCGACGACCGCCGACGAACTCGGGGTCAGCGAGGGTGAGGTCCTGGAGGCGCTCACCTCGGCCCACGAGATCCGGGACCGCTACACGATCCTCGGCGGCGGCATCAGCGAGCCGGCCGCCCGCGAGGTCGCCCGGAAGACCGGCGTCATCTGACCGTCTCGTCGAGGGTGGTCAGTGCGAGCCCACCGATGGCGACGTGCGGACCGAACGTGGCCACGCGGAAGAGGACGAGCGCCGAGGCCAGTGCACCCAGCGGGTAGCCCGCGAACAGCGCCAGCAGCCCCCCGAGCGCCGCGTCGAGCGGTCCGACGCCGCCGGGAATCGGGAGCGCGAGCGCGAACCCCGCCACCGGCATCACCACCATCACCACGTACAGCGACACCGGGAGGCCGACGGCGTGCAGCGAGAAGAACAGCGGGAACACGTTGAGCAGCCAGCCGAGGGTGGCGGCGCCGACCGCGAGCGCGAGGCGCCGCCGGTCGTTGAGCAGCGCCTCGACACTCTCGAAGAAGCTGTCGAGGACGCCGTGAACCTGGGGCCGCGAGAGCCGGTCGTTCAACCGGGGGACGACGCGCCCGAACGTCCTGCGAACGACAGAGGACAGCCACAGCAGGACGTCGACGACGCGTCCCCGGCGGTGGGCGACGGCGACCAGCAGACCGACGGCGACGCCGAGCATCGCGACGAACGCCACGACCACGACGACCAGATTGCTCGTGTCTCCACCGCCCGCGGCGACGCCGGCGACGCCCGCGGTGGCGACGACGGCCGACGCCACTATCGTGAGGAACTCCCAGCTCGCGGCCGCGGCGACGCCCGAACTGACGGTGGTGGTGGCGTCCTTGCTGACGCTGTACGCGACGAACGCACTCCCGCCGACGGTGCCGGCGGGAATCAGACTCCGGACGAACGTCGCCGCTAGCCACGTACGACGGACGAGCGACGCGTCCGCCCCCCGGGCCGGGACGTCGAGGACGATGCGCAGTCCCTCGGCGTTGACGACCATGCCGAGCACCGACACGGCGACCGCGACCGCGAAGATACCGAGGTCCGCGGTCTGGAGGTTCTGCACGACGCGCTCCCAGCCCACGCCGACGAGCAGGGCGACGACGATGGCGACGCCGACGAGAAGCCGGAACGCGACGTCGCGACGGTCGTAGTCCACACCCCCTCCCACTCCCGACCGGTCAAAAACGGTTGGGGTCACGGAGCCGGTCGAGGCGGCGGGAGACCGAGGGGTGCAGCGACAGCAGGCCGACCAGCGGCGGGCGTTCGGTCGGCACGAGGCCGCGGTCCGCGAGCGTGGCGAGTGCGGCGTCCATCGCCCTGGCACCGACGCGTCTCGCGGCGTACGCGTCGGCGTCGAACTCCGTCCAGCGCACGACCGGTCCGGCGGCCAGCAGTAGCCCGACCGAGGCCACCACGGCGGGCGCGAACTGGACGACGACGCCGCTGGCCGCGAGGAACAGCGGGACGAGGGCGAGGCTGGTGGCGAGGAACCGGGCGAGCACGTGTCCGCGGCGGTGGTGGCCGGCCTCGTGAGCGACCACGGCGGCGGCCGATTGCGCGTCGAGCGTCCGGAGCAGCGCGTCCGTCACGAAGACGTACCGGAACCCGGGGAGGAGGCCGGCGGCGACGGCGTTCGCCACGGGGCTGCGGTCCGTGACGACGACGCGGACGCGGAGGCCACGCGCGCAGTTCGGCAGGACGGCGCGCTCCCCGTCCGTGAGGTCGCGTACGGGGCCGAAGTGGGCGGCCGCGATGGGAAGTCCGGCGACGACGGCGAGCGCGGCGCCCCCGACGTACAGGACGCCGACGAGCCCGGGTGGTGCCACCAGCCACGCCGCGACGACGACGAACGCGGGGACCGTGAGCAGCCCCGCGATGGCGAGATACCGCCGGACGGTCGCGGGGTAGTCTGGCGACTGGCCGGCGACCGACGCCCACGCGGGCCGCGACCCGAGGTGGACTGCGAGCGCGGGCAGAACGCCCCCGACGACGACCGTACTCGCCAGCCCGGCGAGCAGGCCGAGCGTGAGGGGGCCGGGGACGGCGCTCGCGACGACGTCGTCGAGCGGCGATGCGGTCGCCAGGACGACGCCGCCGATGCCCACGCCGACCTGCAGGAGGCGGTTCGCGCGCCGGAGTCGGGCGGCTGCCGCCACGGGGTCTGTGGGTCGAACCGCGGCCGTCGCGACGAGCCAGCTCGCAGCGTACGCGCCGACGGGGAGTGCGAGGAGGGCGGCCGCGTGCATACACACCTCGTACGGATCCGTGCCACTAAGCCGCGACGGTCACAGCCGCGACGGTCACGGACCTCGTTCCGAATCGACCACAGACTCCGTTCAGACGTGTTCGTCGAGGAACTCGACGACCGTCCGGTAGGCCGTGATCTTGTTCTCCAGTTTCGCGAAGCCGTGGCCCTCGTCCTCGAAGACGAGTTTCTCGACCGGGACGCGTTCGCTCGCCACCTCGACGATCCGTTCGGCCTCGCCGACCGGCACCCGCGGGTCGTTGGCACCGTGGAGGACGAGCAGCGGCGACCGGATCTTCTCGGCGTTGTTCGTCGGGCTGATGGACTCGAGGAACTCGTGGTCATCGGCGAGGCTGCCGTACTCTGCCTCGCGGTGTTCGCGGCGCCAGTCGCCCGTGTTCTCGAGGAACGTGACGAAGTTCGCGATGCCAACGATGTCGACGCCCGCGGCGAACGCCTCGGGGTACTCCGTGAGCGACGCGAGCACCATGAACCCGCCGTAGGAGCCGCCGTAGGCGACAATGCGGTCGTCGTCGACGTCGTCCCGGGCGGTGAGCCAGTCGACGCCGGCCTTCCCGTCCTTCACGGAGTCCATCCGGTTGCGGACGTTGTCGAGGTTCATGTACGTCTTTCCGTACCCCGACGAGCCGCGGACGTTCGGTTCGAAGACGGCGTACCCGTTGTCGACGAAGTACTGCCGGAGGGACGTGAAGAACGGGCGGCGCTGGGCCTCCGGGCCGCCGTGGTAGTCGACGACGACGGGGTGGGGTCCCTCGCCGTCCGGGAGCGTGAGGAACGCCGGAATCTCCAGGCCGTCGAAGCTCTCGTAGTGGACGAGTTCGACGTCGCGGAACGTCTCGCGGGGGATGCCGGCCGTCGACGCGTTCGTCCACCGCCGACACGCACCGGTCTCGACGTCGACGACGTGGACGTTCGTGTTGTCCGTCGGCGAGGACAGCGAGACGGCCACGCGGTCGGCGTTCGGGCCGAAACTCAGGCCGAACACGACGCCGTCGGGGAGTTCCGGCACGGGGTACTCGTCGAGTGTCGTCCCGTCGGCCTCGGCGAGCGTGAGTTCGCTGTAGCCGTCGACGTTCCGGACGTACGCCAGTCGCCCCGAGTCGTGGTCTGTCGAGACGGCCTCTATCGGCCAGTCGCCGCCGTCCACTACGCGCTCGACGTCGCCCGTCTCCGGGTCGAGCAGACCGAGGTAGCGCACGTCCGAGTCGTGGTCGGTCGCGACGTAGAGCCCCTCGCCGTCGGGCGTCCACGCGACCGACGAGAAGCGCGTGTCCGCCTCGAACGGCGTGACGTGGGTGACCTCGCCGCTGTCGAGGTCGAGGACGTGGAGGTCGTGGCTGAAGTTCGAGTGGCCGTCGTGGAGCACCAGGCGGTCGTCCTCGGGGCTCCACCCCGCAGCCGAGATTCGGCTGAACTGGTCGCCCGCCGCGACCAGTTCGGCGTCCTCGCCCGTCTCGTCGCGGCCCTGCACGTAGACGTCGAAGACGGCCTGGTCCCGGCGGTTCGCCGCGTACGCGAACCGGTCGCCGTCGTGGCTCCAGCCGCCCCAGTTGTGTTTCGCGTCGGGGGCGTCGGTGAGTGCGACGTCCTCGCTGCCGTCCGCCGAGAGTCGGTGGAACTGGACGAACTCGTCGCCGCCCTCGTCCATCCCGTAGACGAGTTCCTGTCGCGTCGGCGAGAACGACGCGTACACCACGCGTTCGTCGTGGAAGGTCAACTGCTCGGGCCACGACTCGGGTTCGTCCAGCCGCCACACCTGGTTCGAACCGGTCGTGTCGAGCATGAACGCCAGTTCGCCGGACGGCCCCATCGACGGGCCGCCAGCCCCGCGGACGTTGAGGTACCGCTCGATGTCGTACGCCATTGCCCTACGTCTGGGTCGGGACCGCCGTTAGCCCTTCGGGTGCCGGAACCGGGGCCGGTCGCATGGGGTAGGCGACACCGTCGTCACTCGAGCAGTACCCCGCGGGCCGTCTTCCCCAGGTAGGTGACGACAGGGTGCCCACGGGGGAGCGTGTACAGGTCGCCGAGTTCCGCCTCGGAGAGCGTCTCCGGTTCGAAGGACTCACACTCCAGTCGCCGCACGCCCTCGGCGAGCATGTCCTGGGACGCGTCGAACAGGCGACACCGGACCACGCTCCACGTCGGCGCGTCGGCGATGTGGACCCGCTTGGAGTACACTACTTCGCCGCCGTCGAGCGTCTCGTTGATGCGCTGGAGGGTGACGCCGGCCGTCTCCCGGCCGTGGACGTACTCCCAGAACCCCATCGGCTGCCCCCTGTACTCCCGGAAGTCGCCGTGGTGGAAGCTCAACACGCCCATCTCGGGTGCGCTCAGTGCGTCGCCGACGAGGAAGCCGAAGCCGAAGCGGACGGCGACGTCCGTCTCTGCCATGCGCTCGACGGCGTGCTCCGGGAGCGCGTTCTTCCAGCCGTCGACCGACTCCGGAACGCAGTCGACCCACTCGGCGTCCGCGACGCCGTCTATCGCTCGAATCGGCACCGACTCCAGGGGTTCGAGGTCGTCGCCGAACAACTCCATCGCGGCCGCGACGACGCCCCACTCGCGGAGTTCGACGAGGCGACGGACGGCGTCGGCGGTCGAGCGCTCGTTGTCCGAGGCGTCCGCCACGACGAGGCCGATCTCGGCGTCCGTCTCCTCGACCATCCGCTGGACGGCTGCCGCCTCCCACGCGGGAAGGCTGTCGCTGTGCGCGAGCAGACAGACCCGGGTGGTGTCGCTCTCAGCCACGTGTTCTCACCGCCTGCTGGTCGCCGCGGACCTGCTCGTTCAACTCCGCCATCGTCCGGACCTCGAGTTCGCCCCGGTCGCGTCTGGCCGCGAGTTCGTCGAGGAACGTCCGGACCACCGGCCACTGGTACTCGTTCGAGAGGTCGTAGAGGTGACACCAGAGGTGGCAGTCGCCCTCGCGTTCGGCGGCCTCGTCGAGCGCGCGACGGAGGTACTGTCGCTGGAGGCGCTGTCTGAGTCGGACCGGGAGCGCGCGGAACGGCGCGGGCACCGACCGCCGTCCCGACGGCAGCGCCGAGGACGTCAGCGAGGGGTAGGAGGTGCAGTACGTCTCGACGACGCCGTCGACCAGCTCCGGTTCGTACACCGGGTGGGGGCCGTACAGCAGTTCCTTCAGACGAGCGGCGGTGCTGCGGTCGCTCGTGTCCCGGCTCATCCGCATGCACTCGATGCCCGCCTCGCGGAGCTGTTCCGCGGGCGGTCTGCTGTGTCTCGGGGGCACGATGGAGTCCGTCCCCGATCCGGTCGCTGCGCGGATCAGCGACTGGGCCTCCTCCAGCTCCCACGCGACCGTCTCCGGCGTGGCTTCCCCGCAGATGACGTGGGAGTACGTGTGCGTACACAGTTCGTGGTCGGTCGTGTGGTCCCTGATCTGTCGCACCATCTCTGGCGCGTAGAACAGCGGGTCGCGGGCCTCATCCGTCCCCGGGTCGTTGTCGAACCACCCCTCCCTGTGTGGGCCGTCGTGGTCCCCCGCACAGTCCGACTCGAAGAGGTGGCCGACGACGTCGAAGGAGATAGGGACGTCGACCGAGTCGCAGTGTTCCAGCAGGCGCCCGAGACACGCCCGCTCCGCCGAGCCGTCGTCGCTCAGGTGCGGGTACTCGCCGACGTCGTGGACCCCCCAGCCGAGCTCTATCTCGATGCTGATCGTGACCGCCATCTCGTTGGGCTTCGCCGACGACCGGGATTAGTAGCCACTCGTTTACGGTGCCCGTTCCGCAGTAGGGTCGGCGTTCGTCGCGGGGCCCTGCCCGGAACGTGGAACGGAACGGTTTTTACCCGCGTGTTGCGTGCCGACGTGTATGCGAGTGGCGTTCGTCTCCGAGACGACCGCCCACCACGCCGACGGCGACGATCTCGACCGGCTCGACCTGCTCGCGGGGTTGCTCACTGAGCACGGCCACGAGGTCCACGTCTGCTGTGCACAGTGGTGGGAGGGCCGGCCGGACACCTTCGACTACGAGGACGTGACGTACCACGCCGTCACCGCCGAACCCGGCCGCCGTTGGTTCTCCCCGGGCGTCGCCGCCACCCTCCGCGGGATCGACCCGGACGTCGTCCACGCGACGTCCCGGACGCCCGGCCACGTCTACGGCGCGCGGTGGGGCGGCCTGCTCGCCGGCGCCCCGCTCGTCTGCGAGTGGTACGACCCCCACGACACCCGGGCCGGCCTCCGCGGCCGCGCCTACCGCTACGCCGCACGCCGTCCGAGTGCAGTGGTGACGCCCTCGCGGACCGTGAAGACGAGCGTCCGTGAGTGTGGCGGCGACGGCGAGGACGTGCGCGTCGTCCCGACGGGCATCGACATGGACCAGATCCGCCGCGCGGTCCCCGGCGACGGCGGCGACATCGTCTTCAGTCGGCGGCTGGACGAGAACGCCAACCTCGAGTCGCTGTTCCTCGCGCTCGCGGAGTTCCGCGAGTACGACTGGAACTGCACCGTCGTCGGCGACGGGCCGGCGCGCCGCGGCTACGAGCGGCAGGCCCGGGACCTCCGCATCGCCGACCGCGTCGACTTCGTCGGCGACTGCACCGTCGAGGAGCGCGTCGAACTGTTCAAGAACGCCCACGTCTACGTCCACACCGCCGAGTCCACGTCGTTCGCGCGCGACCTGCTGTGGGCGCTCGCCTGTGGCTGCGTCGGCATCGTCGAGTACCACGCCCAGTCCAGCGCCCACGAACTCGTCGAAACGTACGACCGCGGGTTCCGCGCGACCAGCGACGAGGAGATCGTCGAGTGCCTGGTCGCGGCCGGCGACCTCGAACGCAAGGCCGTCGACGAGGAGTTCGCCGACTACGACTACGACGCGTTCGCCGACACCTACCTCGACGTCTACCGGGACGCCCAGGAGGACGCGGGCCTGCTCTGAGCCGCGCTCCGGTAACAAGCAACCTGCCCAGTCGTCTCCCACTGGAAACTGCGTGGTATGTTAACGGGATATAGCGTTTTCTCCCAGTTCGTCGTATTACTGCCCACGATGATGTTCCACGTTCGATTGACCCACAGCCCCGAGAACTGCTGGGCGCGCGACGAACACGAGCAGAAGGCGACCGAGTTCGTCGAGCGCATCGAGAACAACGAGGAAGGGCCAGGTGTGGGCGTCCGGAGCGCGTTCGCCGCGCCGAACGAACACACGTTCTACCTGCTGGTCGAGTCGGACTCGTTCGAGGACCTGACTGGGTTCCTCGGGCCGCCGCTCCTGCACGACCACGACGCCGACGTGGTCCCCGTGACGACGTTCGGCGGAGCGCTGGACACGCTGGACCTGGAGTGAACGCGAGACCAGTCGGGTTCGCACCACTACTCACTGATTCGACTACAGCCGGCCCAGACCCTGTATCGAGAACTCTCTCCGACTACGCTCGGTCGTCTCCGTCGCGCATCTCTTCGGCGACCCGAACGGCGGCGACGTTCTCCTCGACGTCGTGGACGCGCACGATGTCGGCCCCACGGTCGGTCGCCAGTGCCGTCGCGGCCGTCGTCGCGTAGCCACCCTCGTCGGGGTAGCGGTCGACCGCGCCGAACATCGACTTCTGGGAGTGCCCGACCAGGACGGGACAGCCCAGCGCGTGGAACTCGTCGGTGCGGTCGAGAATCTCGAAGCTCTCCGTCGCCGATTTCCCGAAGCCGACGCCGGGGTCGACGATGATCTTCTCCCGCGGGAGGCCGGCCTTCTCCGCGAGCAGCACGCGTTCGGCGAGTTCGCCGACGACGTCCTCGACGACGTCGTCGTAGTGGACGTCCTCGCCGGGTTCGACGGGCGCGTTGATGGAGTGCATCACGACCAGCGGCGCGTCGTACTCGGCGGCGACGAACCGCATCTCGGGGTCCTCGAGGCCCGTCACGTCGTTCAGGATGTCGGCCCCGGCTTCCAGGGCTCGTCGGCCGACCTCCGCCTTCCGGGTGTCGACGGAGACGAGCACGTCGAGGTCCGCGAGCCGTTCGACCACCGGGAGCACGCGGTCGAGTTCCGTCTCGAGGGAGACAGGGTCGGCGCCAGGTCGGGTGGACTCGCCACCGACGTCGATGACGTCCACACCTGCCGCGACCATCTCCTCGGCGCGCGCGACGGCGTCCTCGACGCGCTCGTACTCGCCGCCGTCGTGGAAGCTGTCCGGCGTGACGTTGAGGATGCCCATCACGGCGGTGCCGTCCTCCCACGGGTAGCCGTGGGTCTCGGGGCTCGTCTGGATGCCGAGGTCCTCGCGGAGTTCGCTGGCGAACACGGACAGGCCGTAGGGCTGCCCGTCGAGTTTCTCGCAGAGGCGCTTGAACTGCGCGAGCGTCCCCATCAGCACCGCGTCGAAGGTGCCCCGTGGCTGCTCGTTCAGCCCCGACAGCGAGCACTCCGCGCCGAGGCTCAACATCTCCTCCTTGAGGTACTGGGCCTGCCGCTTCTGCACCCGCGTCTTCACGACGCGGTGGACGCCCTTCGCGCGCATCCGCCAGACGCCCGGCGGGGTGACGTGCGCTCCCTCCAGCGTCTCGCGGGCCTCCGCGAGGTCCCGCACCTGCTTCGGGAGGTTCGTGCGCGTCCACCGCGTGCGCGCCTCCGCGACGGTGAACAGCGACCCCGTGACGAGCACCAGGTCGTCCTCGTTCGCCTCGTCCAGTGCGGCGTCGACGGCCGACTCTACAGAGCGTTTGACGGTCGTCTCGCCGGCCCCCGCCTCCGCGAACACGGTCGCGAGCACGTCGGCGTCCTCCGCGCGGTCGGTGTCCGGTTCGCAGACCCACGCGTGGTCCGGCGTCGGGAGCGCCGCGGCCATCCCGCGGTGGTCCTTGTCGTGCATCGCGCCGAAGACGTAGAGCAGGCGGTCGTAGTCGAACTCCGCGACGGTGTCCGCGAGCGCCTCGCAGGCGCCGGTGTTGTGCGCGCCGTCGAGCGCGACGACGGGGTCGGCGCCCATCACCTCGAAGCGGCCCGGCCAGTACGCCTTCCGGAAGCCGCGCGCGACGGTGTCCGGGTCCACGTCCGCGACCTGCCGGGCGAGCACCGCGGCGACGCCCGCGTTCCTAGCCTGGTAGGCGCCGAGCAGCGGAATCCGTGCGTCGACCGACCAGTCGGCTCCTGCCAGCGAGACCGCGGCCTCCGTGTGGTTCGTGCGTCCCTCGTAGCGGACTACCACGTCGACGCCCACCCCCTCCTCCCCGACGGCGACGACGTCGCCCGCCTGCTCGCGGACCGCCTCGAGTGCGCTCCCCGTGGTCGCCGTCACGAGCGGGTTGTCGGCGGGCGCGACGTGGGCCTTGTCGCGGGCGATCTCCTCGACCGTGTCTCCGAGCACGCCAGTGTGTTCGAGCGTCACCGAGGTGACCGCGCTCGCCTCGGGGTCGACGACGCTCGTCGCGTCGTAGCGGCCGCCGATGCCCACTTCCAGCACCGCGACGTCGACGTCCTGTCGGCCGAACTCCCAGAGCGCCATCGCCGTCACGACCTCGAAGAACGTGGGGGCGTCCCCGTCTGCCGCACGCTCGTTCACGCGCGGCCGGATCGCGTCGACGAACTCGGTGAGCGCCAACTTCGACATCCGGCGGCCGTTCACCGTCACGCGCTCACGCACGTCGTCGAAGTGCGGGGACGTGTACAGCCCGACGTCGAGGCCCGCCTCCCGGAGCGTGGACTCCACGAGTCGGGCGGTGCTGCCCTTCCCGTTCGACCCCGCGACCTGCACGTACCGCGTTCCCTCGTGGGGGTCGCCGAGCGCCGACAGCAGGTCCGCCGTCGAGTCCGTGCCAGGCTTCGGCCGGTAGCGGCGGAGGTCGAGGAGGAAGTTCGCCGCCTCGTCGTATCGCATAGTCGAATCGAGCGTACCGGCCCGCATTAGACTGTCGGACCCGGTTGCGCTCCGGGCCGCGCCGTCCCACCGCTGGCGGCGAACTCGCTCGCTGTGGCGCGTGACAACGGGATACGTCAAACGGCCGTTTGTGTATTCAGAATACATTTTCCACCCCCCGACGATGGACGGGTATGGAACGACGTAGGTTCCTCGCTGGCCTGACCGCCACAGTTCCGCTCGCCCTCGCGGGCTGTATAGGTGGCCAGGACGACGAAGACGACACCTCCACGACTGCACCGACAGACGACACGACTACGCAGACCCCCGACGACACGACGACCACGACGACCGACTCCGGGCCGCTGTCGGTCGGCGACGCCGTCAGCCTCGGAGACGGCCGCGAACTCGCCGTCGTAGACGCCGGCGCGTCGGCGTTCGCCGTCACGCGCGGCACCGGCGCCGAGCAGGTCCACGCGAGCGACGACGAACGGTTCGTCACCGTGAAGTTCGCGCCGACCGGCATCGACGACTACCAGTCGTTCGTCGCGGAGAACGTCACCCTCACCATCAACGACGAGGAGACGTTCGCCGACCCGGTGTTCCCGCTGGGCGGCGGCTCGAACCGGTTCGACGCCGCCTACGCCATCCCGAGGGACCTCACCCCCTACACTGCGACGGTCTCCGTCGAGACTGGGAGCGAAGCCGCGAGCTGGGAGTTCGACTCCCGCGACATCGAATCTGTCACCCAGAACGTCGATTTCTCGGTCGGGGAGCTCTCCGTCCCGGATTCGGTTCCCGCCGGCGAAGGGTTCACGGCCGAACTCCCGGTCGACAACGGCGGGGGAGCACTCACGTTCTACGCCGTCGTCCAGGGCACTGCGAACGCCCCGACGCGCATCTCCGAAGACCTGCCTGCCAGCGAGGAGACGGTCGTCGAGATCCAGCCGACGGCGCCCGACACCGACGGCGAGTTCGACCTGACCGTCGACTGGAGTGCGGGCAGCGCCACGAAGACCGTCCAGCTGGAGTAACGGGTACGTCAAACGGCTGTTTGTGCTTACCCAGTTTCTTTGATACTACCCCGGCTCGATGCGAGTGGAGCGCGTTCGGCCCTCCAGAGCATCGCAGCATCCCCCGCTGCTTGCCACGACAGTCGACTACTGTCATCCCCCCCTGGCGCTCCACTCCCCCCGTTCTTTCGAGTTGTTAGCGACGTGACTCGGCGAGTTGCGCTTCGCTGACGACCAGTGGCGTCGTCGACTCCGCTCGTGACGAGCTTTCGGCACTCCGTCACTGCGTTCAGTCGTGCCGAAAGCGCCGATAGACTCGATTCGCTCGGCTATCGAACTTCCGTCACTAATCGTGACGGAAACGCCGGGGCGCTCGTCCCTCGCGCTCCGAGCTTCAGACACGACTGAGCGCCGGCGAAGGCGTGTCTGAAACGCCGATAGACTCGCTTCGCTCGTCTATCGAGCTTCCGTCACTAATCGTGACGGAAGCACCTGTGTCCGGTGAACACCATCGCCATGCCGTGCTCGTCGGCGGCTTCGACGACGTCCTCGTCGTTGACCGATCCGCCGGGCTGGACGACGGCTTCGACGCCCGCCTCGGCCGCCACCTCGACGGCGTCCGGGAACGGGAAGAACGCGTCCGAGGCCATCACTGCACCGTCTGCGCTCTTCCCTTCGGCGTCCCGGTCGGCCTTCTTCGCCGCGATCTCGACGGCGTCCACGCGGCTCACCTGACCGACGCCGAGGCCGACGGTCTCGGTGCCGTCCGCGAACAGGATGCCGTTGGACTTCACGTGCTTGAGCACGCGCCACGCGAACAGCATCGTCTCCAGTTCGTCGTCGGTGGGTTCGCGCTCGGTGACGACCTCCAGGTCGTCGCGGTCGGGCGCCCATCGGTCGCGCTCCTGGACGAGGCGACCCCCGACGAGCGGTTTCTCCGCGAACCGCTCGGTGTCGTCCCCGAACGGCCCGGTGTCGAGGACGCGGAGGTTGTCCTTCTCCCGGAGGACGGCGAGCGCGTCGTCGGTGTAGCCGGGTGCGACGACGACCTCCTTGAACGACTCCGTGACGAGTTCTGCCGTCTCGGCATCGCAGGTGCGGTTCAGCGCGACGATGCCGCCGAACGCGCTCTTCGCGTCCGTCGCGAGCGCGTCCTCGTACGCCTCCGCGAGCGTGTCGGCGGTCGCACAGCCCGCGGGGTTGGTGTGCTTGATGACCGCGGCCGCGGGGTCCTCGAACTCCGTGATGAGGTTGAGTGCGCCGTCGGCGTCGTTGTAATTGTTGTACGACAGCGCCTTCGCGCCCTCGTTGCGCTGGTCGGCGTGGACGACGCTCGCCGCCTCGCAGGTGTCGTCGCGGTACACCGCGGCGTCCTGGTGGGGGTTCTCGCCGTACCGGAGGTCGGCGACGCGGGTGCCGCCCGCAAGCCGACGCGTGGGGAACTCACCCCCGGCGTCGGCGTCGACGGTCACGCCGTCCTCGGTGACTTCGAGGGCTCCCTCGGCGACCCAGCGGACCGCCCGTGGGTACGCCTCGAACTCGGCGTCGTAGAGCACGCGCTCCTTCAGGGAGGAGAGGTTGTCGTCGCCGAACACCGGCACCGGTTCCTGGGTGACGATGGGGCCCGCGTCGACGTCGTCCTCGCGGACGCTGCCGTCGTCTGCGACGGCGTTCGTCACGACGTGGACGGTACAGCCCGTCACCGAGACCTGGGCGTCGAGCACCTGTTCGTGGGCGTCCGCGCCCGGGAACGACGGCAGCAGGCTCGGGTGGACGTTGAGGGTGAGCGGGACCGAATCGAGGAACGTCTCCGAGAGCACGCGCATGTAGCCGTCGAGGCAGACGAGGTCGACGTCGTACGCCGAGAGCGCCTCGACGACGCGCTGTTCGTGGTCGCGGCGGCTCTCCTCGTCGCCCTGCTCGACGACCTCCGTGGGAATCCCCCGGTCCTCGGCGGCGTCGAGGACGGGCGCGTCCGCGTGGTTCGAGAGCACGAACGCGAGTTCGGCGTCGCCGGGCGCCACGTCGTCGATGTGCAGGAGGTTCCGGCCGCGGTTGCTGGCGAGGCCAGCGATGCTGGTCATGTCTACACGAGCGGCCGCGACCCGCAAAGTGGTTGCGGTTCACTCGCCGAAGATGTGCACGAACTAGTACAGAAAGAAGGATCGAACCTCCTCGAAACCACTTGGGTACACACGTCCGTGCCTTCCGGGGACCGGCAGGCTTTTGGAGCGAGCGCGGCGACTCGCGAGTATGACCGACGACAGCGCTCTGTACGCGGTGACGCCGCTGGACGGCCGGTACGCCGGCCGCACCGCGCCGCTCGCGGAGTACGCCAGCGAGGCCGCGCTGATGCGCGCTCGCGTCCGCGTCGAGGTCGAGTACCTGCTCGCGCTCGCGGACCTCGACGCAGTGTCCCTGGACCTCACCGACGACGAGCGGACCGACCTCCGGGCCGCCTACGAGGCGTTCGACGCCGAGGACGCCCGCCTCGTCAAGCAGATCGAGACCGAGGGCGCGCTGGGCTACGACGCGACCAACCACGACGTGAAGGCCGTCGAGTACTTCGTCCGGGAGTCCGCGCCCGAGCGCGCTCACCCCTGGATCCACTTCGCGCTCACCAGCGAGGACGTGAACAACCTCGCGCACCGCCTGCTCGCGAAACCCGCCGTCGAGGACGTCCTCGTCCCGGAACTCCGCGAGGTCCGCGATGCACTCGTCGCGTTCGCCCACGACTACGCCGACCTCCCGATGCTCGCACGCACCCACGGTCAGCCGGCGACCCCGACGACGTTCGGCAAGGAGATGGCCGTCTACGCCGCCCGCCTCGGCCGTGCGGTCGCCCGCGTCGAGGCCGCCAGCGACGATCTCGCCGGGAAACTCGCGGGCGCCTCGGGCACGTGGGCCGCCCACCACGCCGCGTTCCCGGACGTCGACTGGCGGGCGTTCTCCCGCGAGTTCGTCGAGGGCCTCGGCCTGGACTACGTCGAACCGACGACGCAGGTCAACCCCTGCGACGACCTCGCGGTGCTGTTCGACGCGCTCCGGGGTGCGAACAACGTCCTGCTGGACCTCTCGCGGGACGTCTGGCTCTACGTCTCCCAGCGCTACCTCGGTCAGGACGCCGCCAAGAGCGAGACCGGGTCCTCGACGATGCCCCACAAGGTCAACCCCATCGACTTCGAGAACGCGGAGGGGAACCTCTCGAAGGCGAACGCGGACCTCACCTTCCTCGCGGACTACCTCACCACCAGCCGCCTCCAGCGTGACCTCTCGGACTCTACGGTGAAGCGCAACCTCGGGTCGGCGTTCGCCTACTGCCTGCTCGCGTACTCGAAACTCGGCGACGGCCTCGAGAAGGTCGCCCCCAACGAGGCCGTGATGCGCGAGGACCTGCGCGCCAACCCCGAGGTGATCGGGGAGGCCGTCCAGACCATCCTCCGCCGCGAGGGTCACGGCGATGCTTACGAGCGCGTGAAGGACCTCACGCGCGGCGAACGCGTCACACTCGAGGACTTCCATGACCTGTTCGCGACCCTGGACGTCGACGACGAGGTCCGCGACGAGTTGCTCGCGCTGACGCCGGAGTCGTACACGGGCGTCGGCGCAGACGTCGCCAGAGACGCCTGAGGCGAGAAGGTTTTTACCGGAACGCGCCGCAGTTGCGGCCATGTCCCCGGACGAGAACGGCTGCCCGAAGTGCGGTCACGACGAGGTCGACGTCGGCAACATCTCCACGACCGGCTCGGGCCTCTCGAAGATGTTCGACATCCAGACGAACAAGTTCCAGACGGTCACCTGTACGAGCTGCGGCTACACGGAGCTGTACAAGGACGTCGGCTCCAGCGGTGCCGACCTCGCCGACGTCTTCTTCGGCTGACTACACCAGCGAGTCGACCGCGTCGGTGAGAATCTCCGCCGCGCGCTGGACGTCCGGACGGCGGACGTACTCGCGCTGTGCGTGAGCCACGGGTCCCTCATCGTCGGCGAGGACGCCCGGGCCGAAGACGACAGTCGGCGCGTCCGCGGCGAAGTAGGAGGCCTCCGTGGCCGCACCGAACGAGCACGGGTCGCCGGCGCCCGCCGCCAGGAGCGCACGGACCACGTCGGCGTCGTCTGGAGTGTCGAACGCCTCGAGGAACGGCGTCTCTCGGTCGACCGGCAGGACCTCGACGCCGACCGACTCGTCGACGGCGGCGCGGACGTGCGCCTCGAAGTTCGCGAAGAACTCGTCCTGACTCTCCGGCGGGACGGTCCGACGGTCGACCACGAGTTCGCTGTGGTCCGGGATGCGGTTGGCCGCGTCGCCGCCAGAGACGACGGTTGGCGTGAGCGTCGGCGGGCCGAGTTCGGGGTGTTCGTCCGGGCCACGTTCGGCGTCGAACGTTCGAACCGCTGCGAGGACGTGCTCGAGAGCAGCGACGGTGTTGACCCCCTCTCCGGGGCTCGCAGCGTGCGCGCCCACGCCGGTGAGTTCGACCGTCCCCTGGAACCGGCCGCGGGCGCTCGTGCACGCCGCGAGGTCCGTCGGCTCCCCGACGACGTAGGCGTCTGCATCGACGTCCAGTGCGTGCGCGCCGTTCGAGTCCGTCTCCTCGTCGGGCGTGATCGCGAGCGTCACCCGTCCCTCTCCGGGTTCGACGGCGAGGAACGCGGCGAGCAGCGCGGCCAGCGGCCCCTTCGCGTCGCAGGACCCACGCCCGTGGACGACGTCTCCCTCCCGCGCGAACTCGACGTGCGGCGGGACGGTGTCGATGTGGGTGTTCAGGACGACGTGGGGGTGACCGCTCCCGCGCGACGCGAGCACGTTCCCGGCGTCGTCCACCGCTGGCTCCTGGCCGTGCTCGCGAAGCGTCTCGCAGAGCAGGTTCCGCATCTCCGTCACGTCCTCGTGGGAGGGCGTCTGTACCGCCGCCTCGTGGAACGCGAGCGGGTCGAACTCAGGCATCGAGCGAGCGCGCGGGGACGGCCTCTACCTCGCCGCCCGCCTCCTGTTCGGTCGCGCCACGCAGCGTCGCGCGGCCCCCCGAGAGGTCGACGTGGAGTACGCCACCCGGGGGTCGGACGCGCACCTGTTCGCCACAGCGGTCGTCGCGGTGGGCGACGGCCGCGATGGCCACCGCACCCGTCCCGCAGGACCGCGTCTCGCCCTCGACGCCGCGCTCGAACGTGCGCTGGCGGAACTCACCGTCGCCATCGGGGGACGCGAACGTGACGTTCGCGCCGTCCGGGAACGCCTCGTGGTGGCGGATGGCGGGCGCGTTCGTCTCGACGTCTACGTCGTCTACGTCGTCGACGAACACGACGGCGTGCGGGACGCCCGTGTCCACGGCGGTCACCTCGTAGCCCGCCAGTGGCTCCTCGACCATCGCCTCGTCCCGACGCACCGGGACTTCGGTCGGCTCGAACCGCGGTGTCCCCATCTCCACGGTGACCGTCTCGCCGTCGACGTCCGCGCGCCGGGTGCCGGCCTGGGTGTCGAGCATGACCGCGTCCGCGTCCGTGCGCTCGGCGACCCAGCGGGCCGCACAGCGCGCGCCGTTCCCGCACATGTCCGCCGTCGAGCCGTCTGGCTGGAACAGCGTCATCACCGCGCGTGGCGGTGTGTACGCGTCTTCGAGTGCTAGAAACAGGACGCCGTCGACGCCCTGGCTGTCACAGAGTGCCTGGGCGAACGCCCCCCGGTCGGGGACGTACTCGGTCGCGTCGACGATTACGAAGTCGTTGCCGGTGCCGTGGTATCGGTCGTAGGGAATCATCGTTCTGGGGCGGTGAGGGTGGACAGTTCGTCGCGTTCGCGGACGAGTCGGTCGTCGCCACCCTCGACGGCGACGACCGCTGGTCGTGGTCGGGAGTTGTACTGTGAGACCATCTCGATGCCGTAGGCGCCCGCGTTGCCGACCGCGAGCAGGTCGCCGCGCTCCGGGTGCGGGAGCCGACGGTCCTCGGCGAGCACGTCCGTGCTCTCGCAGATGGGGCCGACGACGCTCACCAGGTCCTCGTCGCGGTCGGCCGCGTCGGCGTCGAGCGACCGGACCTCGTGGTGGGCGCCGTAGAGCGCGGGGCGCAGCAGCGTCGTCATCCCGGCGTCGACGCCGGCGAGCGTCGCGCCGTCGGTTGGCTTGACGGTGTTCACCTCGGTCAGCAGGACGCCCGCGTCGGCGACGAGGTAGCGTCCCGGTTCGACGACGATGGCCGCGTCGACGTCCGCGAGCACGTCACGGGTCGTCGCCGCCACGGACTCGAGGTCGAGCGGTTCCTCCTGGGGGTGGTACGGGACGCCGAAGCCGCCGCCGACGTCCACGAACGAGAGGTCGACCGGCGACTCACGGGCTACTTCGACGAGACGCTCGACGACCTCGCGGTGGGACGCGACGTCGCTCTCGTCGAGCATGCCGCTGCCGACGTGGGCGTGGATGCCGACGACGTCGAACCCTCGTTCGGCCGCCTCTCCGAGGACGCTGGCGGCCTCGTCGTGGGGGACGCCGAACTTCGCGTCCGCACCGGTCGCCACGTCGGCGCTGTGGCCCGCGCCGACCCCCGGGTGGACACGGAGTGCGAGACGGCCGGCGAAGCCGCGTTCGGCGAGTCTGTCGATGGTGTCCCGGGCGCCGACGACGAACGTCGCCTCGGGTGCCGCGTCGAGCACGTAGTCGAGGTCCGCGTCCGGCGGGTTGACCGCGGTGTAGTGTACCTCCCGGGGGTCGTAGCCCGCCTCGATAGCGCGGAACACCTCGCCGGCGGCGGCGCACTCCGCGCTCGCGCCGGCCTCGCGGAGCGCCCGGAGGACCGCGCGGCCCGCGTTCGCCTTGACCGCGTAGTGGACGTCGGCGTCCGGGAACGCGGCGGCGACGCGGTCGAAGTTCTGGCGGGTGCGGTCGAGGTCCTGCACGTACAGCGGCGTGCCGTACTCGTCGGCCAGCGCCCGTAGCTCCGCGGCCGACCAGTCGGCGAGCCGTCGTACGGCAGGATTCGACGTCACGACCTGAGTACCTCCTCGCGCTGCGTGGCGTCCAGCGTCTCCGCTTCGAGGTCCAGCGCCACCACCGCGGGCTTGTACGCGCCGCCATCGAAGAGGTCGTGTTCGCCGACGCTCGACTCGACGAACCGCGTGAACGCCCGGCGCTCGGGCGGCAGTTCGCCGTACAGTACCTCCTCCTCGACGAGGTCGTAGACGGGGATGCGCGGGGTCAGCAGCGTGTTCTCGCCGACGACGGAGTCGTGGCCGACGACGAACCCGGAGGTGACCCGGCAGCCAGCGCCCAGCGAGACGTTGTCCTCGACGACGACGGGCGCGTCCTCGACGGGTTCGAGCACGCCGCCGATGAGCGTGTTCGCGCCGAGCTTCACGTCCTCGCCGATCTGCGCGCAGGAGCCGACCGTGTCACAGGAGTCGACGAGCGTGCCGTCGCCGACGTGCGCGCCGACGTTGACGAACGCCGGGGACATCACGATGCAGTCCGCGCCGACGTGCGCGCCGCGCCGGAGGACGGTGCCGTCGGGCGTGTTCCGGGTGCCGCGTTCGAAGAGGTCGTCCGTGCGGCGCAGCGGGAGCACGTCGTGGTAGGTCACGTCGCCGTACTCACGCGGCTGCGTCTCGCGGAGCGCGAAGTTCAGTAGCACGCCGCGCTTCACCCACTCGACGGCCTCCCACTCTCCGTTCTCCTTCCGTGCGGCGCGCACCTCGCCGGCTTCCAGGGCGTCGAGGAAGGCGTCGAGCGTGTCCGCGTCGTCGGCCGTCGCGGTGTCCGCACTCACGTCGCCCGCGTCGTGTCGCCGCCAGAGGTCGCGTACGTCGTCTTCGAGACTCATAGGTCCGCAGCCACCTCCTCGAAGCGGTAGAAGCCGGCTGGCTGGTCGGCCAGCCACGCGGCGGCGTCGAGCGCGCCCGCGGCGAACACCCGCCGACTCCCGGCGCGGTGCGTGAGTTCGAGTGACTCCTCGTTGCCGGCGAGCAGCGCCTCGTGCTCCCCGGTCACGTCGCCCGCTCGCCGCGCGTGGACGCCGATTTCGCCGTCTTCACGGGGCTGGTCCCCGACCCGGCCGTGGACGCGTTCGCTCTTCCCGCGAGTCTGGTCGATACGCTCCAGCAGCACGTTCGCCGTGCCACTCGGAGCGTCCCGCTTCCCGCTGTGGTGGGTCTCGGTGACCTCCACGTCGTACTCGGGGAGCGCTGACACCGCGGCCTCCACGGCGTCCAGCAGCGCCTGCACGCCGCGGGAGAAGTTCGCGCCGTGGAGGACGGGGATGTCCTCGCCGGCGTCTCGGAGCGCCGCTCGCTGGTCTTCGTCGAAGCCGGTCGTCCCGACGACGATCGGGACGCCGGCGTCTGCTGCTGCACTCACGTGCGCCACGCTCGCGTCCGGCACAGTAAAGTCTACGACCGCGTCAGGATTTCGCGAGACCAGCAACTCGGCGACGTCGTCTGCCGCGTCTAGGTCGCCGGCAGGGTCGCGGGACGCCGTGAACGCCACCTCGTCGCCGCGCTCCGCTGCGACCTCGCGGACGGTTCGTCCCATCCGGCCGGTCGCGCCTGTGACGCCCACTCTCATACGGAGAGCTCTCGTTCGGCGAGGTCGTTCAGCGCCTCCCGGAGCGGGGCCCAGTGGTCCTCGGAGAGCGGTGTGAGTGGCGAGCGGTAGTTCGCCGGGCCGTGACCGCGGAGCTCTTGGGCGGCCTTCACCGGGATCGGGTTCGACTCGGCGAACAGCGCGCGATTGAGCGGTTCGAGCTCCTGGTGGCGCCGTCGGGCGGTCTCGAAGTCGCCGTCGAGGGCCGAGTGGACGAGGTCGCCGACGCGCTCGGGTTCGACGTTCGCGGTCACGCTGACGGTGCCGCGCCCGCCGACCGAGATGATCGGGAGCGTCAGGCCGTCGTCGCCGGAGAGCACCGAGAACTCCTCGTCGGCGGTGCGCTCAACGATTTCGCTGACGCGACCCACGTCGCCGCTGGCGGCCTTGTAGCCGATTATGTTCTCGTGGCGCGCCAGTTCGACGGCGGAGTCCACCTCGATGGTGCGGCCCGTCCGGGACGGGACGTTGTAGAGGACCTGCGGGACGTCGACGCGGTCCGCGATCTCGCGGTAGTGAGCGACCATCCCGGCGGGTTCGGGGCGGTTGTAGTACGGCGAGATGAGGAGGAGCGCGTCCGCGCCGGCGTCCACGGAGCGGCCCGCGAGGCCGACCGCCTCGTGGGTGGAGTTGCTGCCCGCGCCGGCGATCACTGGGACGTCGCCGTCGGCCGCGTCGACCACAGCCTCGACCACTTCGACGTGTTCGTCGTGGGTGAGGGTGGCGCTCTCGCCGGTAGTGCCGACGGGGACGAGGCCGTCGACGCCACCGTCGACGAGGCGGCGGGTGTGGTCGTGGAGTCGGTCGAAGTCGATGCTTCCGTCGTCGGTCAACGGCGTCGTCATCGCGGGGTAGACGCCGTCGAGGGGTGTCGTGAGTTCCATGTTGAGTGCTGTGGGGTGTCTGGTAGGCGGGCCGTACTGCCAACGGCGGCCCGACACGGGAGCGCTACGCCCGCGTCGAACCTAGTGGTCGGCTGTGCGGCGTTTACCCGAGAAGGAGACGGCGCTCCCCGAGGCGGCGAACTGAGCGTCGGGAGCGCCAATCATACCTCTCACTGGGGACCACAGGGGTAAAATCCTGTCGTCACGGTCATCCTCTGCCGACGCCACCGCCGACCGCTCGCCATCGGGGGTTTTTTGCCCCGTCTGGACCGAGTAGTTGTGGATGCTCGTCCTCGGCGACGCTCACGCGGACACGCACGACAGACGGCGCTCGCTGTTCGCCGCCTACCGCGCGGCAGACGCGGCCGTCGCACTCCAGGCCGGGGACCTGATGTACTACGACCTCCCGATTCCGACTTACTTCATCGGCGGCAACAACGAGGACTTCGACGTCGTCGAGTCGCTCCGCCACGGCCGCGTCGAGAGCGACGACGTGTCGAACGCCGTGCTCCTCCACAGCACCGCCGAGACCGTCGAGGGACTCCGGGTAGCCGGCCTCTCGGGCAACTACGCGCCGACGCAGTTCGAGAAGGAGCGGACGATGCTGCGCGGGGACCGGCGCCGCCACTTCGTCCGCGAGGACGTCGAACGCGCGAAGGAACTCGACGACGTGGACGTGTTCCTCGCCCACGAGGCGCCCCACGGCCTCCCGGTCACCGAGGAGTACGACGTCGGTTGCAAGTACATCGACGAACTGCTGGACGTTCTCGAACCCGACCTCTGTCTCGTCGGCCACCACCACGAGCACGTCGAGTCGACGTACGGCGAGACGCGCGTCCTCTCGCTCGCGCCAGCGTGGGAGTCCTACTACCGCCTCGACCCCGACACCCTCGCCGTCTCCCGACACGACACGCCGTCGGCGTGACTGTCGCGTACTTTCATTACGGGTCGAACCCGAGGAGGAGTATGGCTCCGATTCAGGACGCCCAGCGCGTCGCGGTTCTCGCAGACTCCCAGAACCTCTACCACTCCGCACAGAGCGTCTACTCCCGGAACATCGACTACGGCTCGCTACTCGAGAAGGCAGTGCAGGGCCGCCAGCTCACTCGCGCCATCGCCTACGTCATCCGGGCGCAGGCCGAGGACGAGGACCGGTTCTTCGAGGCGCTCCTCGACATCGGCTTCGAGACGAAGATCAAGGACATCAAGACGTTCGGCGACGGCTCGAAGAAGGCCGACTGGGACGTCGGGATGAGCCTCGACGCCGTCTCGCTGGCCGACCACGTCGACACGGTCGTCCTCTGTACGGGCGACGGCGACTTCTCGCGGCTCTGCAGTCACCTCCGCCACGAGGGCGTCCGCGTCGAGGTCATGGCGTTCGGGGAGTCGGCGGCCGACGAACTCGTCGAAGTCGCGGACTCGTTCATCGACCTCAGCGAACGAGAAGAGACGTTCCTGCTCTAGACCATCCGGCCGTCCGAGCCGGTGCTCCCCATCAGCAGGGACCCGGCCGCCAGACCGCTCGTCGCCAGTCCGGAGACGGCGAGTAGGGTCGCCGTCGCGTTCGGGTTGAGTCCGGAGTAGAACAGTAGTGCGGCACTAACCAGCAGTAGGACGCCCGCAATCCCGATCTTCATCGTGTCGCTCATGGAGTGCCGTTGCAGCCGACGGTACATAAGCTCATCCAAACCGTCGACCCGAAGCGGCTTTACGCACGGATGGCCGACCGGAACCTATGCAGGACGCGGACGTCGAGTCGCTCCGCACGGTCGCGGACTACCAGTTCGCCGCGGGAGCCGGTACCGCGCTGTTCCCCGAGGACGGCCACCTCGAAGTACGGCGCTCGAGCACCGGCCGTCCACAGCAGGTCGCTCGCGGTGACGGCGGGCGACTCGTCTCGGTCGGCCTCGACGGCCGGTTCACGCTCGGTACCGCCGGCGGCCAGCGCCTCGTCGACGCACTCCCTCACCCGGTCGCTCGCGTCGTCGTCGGCGACGACAGCGAGCCGTTCGTCCGGGAGGGGAAGAACGTGTTCGCGAAGTTCGTCCAGGCGGTCGACCCGGCGGTTCGGGCCGACGACGAGGTCGCGGTCGTCCACGAGTCGGGCGCCCTCCTGGCGGTCGGTCGGGCAGAACTCGACGCGCAGTCGATGCTGGACTTTGAGACGGGGATGGCCGTGATGGTGCGCTCCGGAGTCGACCCGGAGCAGTGAACAGCTGGCCGTAGCAGGTTGGGCCCGGCGAGACGACGCCAGACCGGCGAGCGGTTCGCCATTCTTTTCTTCCCGCGACGCGACCGTCCGCGTATGTTTGGTGGAGGCGGCATGAACCCACGGAAGATGAAACAGATGATGGAACAGATGGGCATCGACGTCGACGAGATCGACGCCACCGAGGTGGTCATCAAGCGTGCGGACGGCAACGAGATCGTGTTCTCGGACCCCGACGTGACGAAGATGGACGCCCGCGGTCAGGAGACCTACCAGATCATCGGCGAACCCAGCGAGCGGGAGGGTGCGGCCGAGGTCGAGTCCGGTGACGACGGCGGGGCGGCCGACGAAGCGATCCCGCAGGGCGACGTCGACATCGTCGCCCAGCGCACGGGCGCCAGCGAGGACGAGGCCCGGGAGGCACTGGAGGCCACCGACGGCGACCTCGCGGCGGCCATCGACCAGCTGGAGTGATTCTGCTCGTCCGCGGCGACCGGGAGTTCCTCGTGGCGCCGGGCGAAGAGCTGCACACCGACCTCGGCGTCGTCGAGGTGCCAGCCGACCCGACGTCCGGCGACACCGTCGAGTCCCACCTGGGCGAGCCGTTCACGGTCCGGAAGCTGCGCGGCCCGGACCTGTTCAACCACCTGGAGCGAACGGGTGCGCCGATGATGCCCAAGGACATCGGGCTGGTCGTCGGCCACACCGGCGCCGCCGCCGGGGACCGCGTGCTCGACGCCGGCACGGGAACGGGTGTGCTCGCTGCGTACCTCGGCCGCCTCGGCGCGGACGTCCTGACCTTCGAGCGGGACGCCGAGTTCGCCGACGTCGCTCGCGAGAACATGGAGCTCGCGGAGGTCGCGGACACGGTCGAGGTACGGACCGGTGACGTCACCGAACACCTCGAGGACCTCTCCGGGTTCGACCTCCTCACCCTCGACACGCAGAACGCGCCCGAGGTCGTGGCGAACGCTCCCGACATGCTCGTCTCGGGCGGCTACGTCGCCGTCTACTCGCCGTTCGTCGAGAACGCCCGCGAGACGGAACTGACTGCGCGGGAGGTCGGCCTTGCGGACGTCGAGACGGTCGAGACGATCCAGCGCCGGCTGGACATCGACGACCGCGGCTCCCGGCCCTCGACGGCCGGCGTGGGCCACACCGGCTACCTGCTGTTCGCGCGCAAGCCCTGAGCTGTCCGGCGACTCTCCTCCGGGGCGGCTCGCCGCCTCGCCGCATCCACCGCCCCCACTCCTCCTCAGTACATGGCCGTCGCTGGTCGCGTTCTGGTAGATAAAGATTCGCGGGCGGCCTAGTTGTCGTCCTCGCGCCAGCGGTGCTCGCACTCCGTACAGATGAAGAATCGCGTCTCGGACTCGTCCGCCGAGCGGATCTGCTGCATGTACCAGTGTGCCTCGTCGTTCTCGCAGTTCGGGCAGACGACCGTCGTCTTCGGCAGGCCCTTGTCCTGGGCGTCGCTGACGTCGACGATCTCGGTCTCCTCCTGCCCCTCGGTGACGACGTAGGACGCGTCCGGGTCCTTCGGCTGCTTGCTCCCACAGCTCCCACAGACCCAGAGCCCGTCCTCGGCTTTCATCATCGAGCCGCACTCGTCGCAGAATTCCATGCCCGTCGTTTCTCGTCGCCGCAGTTAAGCGCCGTGTTTCACCCTTCGCCCTCCGACTGCCCGGGTTCGCCGACGGCTTCCGTCGGGAGGTTGTTGTAGATCTCGGACTCGAGGTCGTCGCGACTCACGAACACGTCCTCCTGGGACCGCTCGAGGACGTCGACGAACGGTTCCTCGCCGTCCGCGTAGCGTAACACGACGTCCTCGAACGTGGCCTGGGCGTCCTCGTGGGACGCGGGGTACGAGAGCGCCTCGAGCTCGGCGGACAGGTGGTTGAGTTTGACCTCGCGTGCCATGTCGTGTGGTACCACTCCGACACCCCTAACTGTTTCCCGGCCAACGTGGCCGAACCCCGAACGGTAAACCGGGGTGGCGACGTAGGCCCTGCCGATGGCGCTGTTCGACACGGACCGACGCGTGCTGGTACTGGCGCTGGCGCGGATGGCCGACGCCGTGGGCAACTCCTTCCTCATCGTCGTGCTCCCCGCGTACATCGGCGCACACGGCCGCGTCGCGGTCGACCAGTACACCGGACAGCTCGCCGTCCTCGGCGTCGACCTGCTGGTCGTCACGCCGTCCCTGCTCGTCGGTGTCGTGCTCTCGGCGTTCGGCTTCCTCAACAGCTTCCTCCAGCCGTTCACGGGGCGCGCGTCGGACCGCGCGGGCAAACGCAAGGTGTTCATCCTCGCCGGTCTGGCGCTCCTCGGTGTCGCCTCCGGGAGCTACGCACTGGTCTCGGACTACCGGCTCGTGATCGTGTTGCGCGCGCTGCAGGGCATCGGTGCCGCACTCACCATCCCCGCCACGGTCGCGCTCGTGAACGAACTCGCGACGACCGACACCCGGGGCAACAACTTCGGCGTGTTCAACACGTTCCGCCTCATCGGCTTCGGCTTCGGTCCCGTGGTCGCCGGGTTCGTGCTCACGCGGTACGGCTTCGACGCCGCGTTCGGGGTCGCCGTCGTCGGCGCGTTCCTCAGCTTCCTGCTCGTCAGCTTCCTCGTCTCCGACGTCGAGGAGACCCGGGCGAAGGCGGGCGAGGACCTCTCGATAGCGGTCCGCGGCGACAGCGGCCTGCTCGACCCCGTGTTCGCGCTCGGCGTCGCCACCGTCTGCATGGGGATCACCATCTCGCTGTTCGCCACGCTCGAACCGATCATCAACGAGCGACTCGGCCAGGACAACGTGCTGTTCGGCCTGGAGTTCGGGACGGTCGTCATCGCCAACGTCCTGTTCCAGGTGCCGATCGGCCGCGCGAGCGACCGGTACGGTCGCCGCCCGTTCCTCGTCGGTGGGTTCCTCCTCCTCATTCCCGCGACGCTCGCCCAGGGGTACGCGCTCACGCCCGCGACGATGATCGTCTCGCGGTTCCTGCAGGGCGTCGCGGTCGCAGCGGTGTTCGCGCCGTCGCTCGCGGTCGCCGGTGACCTCGCGAGGGAGGGCGAGTCCGGGACGACGCTGTCCATCCTCACGATGGGGTTCGGCCTCGGCACCGCGATCGGGCCGCTGGCGTCGGGCTACCTGGTGCGCTTCGGCTTCGTCACGCCGTTCGCGGTCGGCGCCGTACTCGCGGCCGCCGCGCTGGTCGTCGTCTACTCGCAGGTCCAGGAGACCCTCGTCGACCCGCAGCCGATCCGCGCGGTTCCCGGCGACTGAACTGTCCTACTCGAACTTTGGGTCGCGGTCCTCGAGGAACGCCGCCATCCCCTCGCGCTGGTCGTGGCTGCCGAACAGCCCCGCCCAGGTGCGACGCTCGAAGTCGAGACCCGCTTCCAGCGTCGTCTCGTGGCTCTGGTTGATCGCCTCTTTGGCGGCCTGGAGCGCGGTCGCGGGCTGTGCGGCGAGTTCGGCCGCGAGTTCGTCGACGTACTCGCGGAGTTCGTCGTGGGCGAGTACCTCGCCGACGAGTCCCTCCTCGTGTGCGTCCGTGGCGTCGAGGCGGTCGCCGAAGTAGACGAGTCGACGCGCCGTCTCGTCGTCGACGAGTCGCGGGAGCCGCTGGGTGGCGCCCCAGCCCGGGATGATGCCGAGGTCGATCTCGGTCTGGCCGAGCACCGCGCGCTCGGAGGCCACGCGGAGGTCGCAGGCGAGCGCGAGTTCCATCCCGCCGCCGAACGCGTAGCCGTTGATGCAGGCGATGGCGGGCGCCGGGAACGACTCGATGGCGTTCGCCACTGAGTGACCGAGGTCGGCGTACTCCTCGGCCTCCTGGACGTCCATCTCGGCCATGTAGGAGATGTCCGCGCCCGCGACGAACGCCTTCTCGCCGGCGCCGGTGAGCACGAGCGCTCGGGCGTCGGCGTCTTCGGCTTCCTCGATGGCGTCGTCGAGTGCCTCCAGCGTCTCCACGTTCAGCGCGTTGAGGCTGTCCGGTCGGTCCACGGTGACGGTCGCGACGTCGTCTTCGACGTCCAGTTGGACGGTGTCTGCCATGTTCACAGCGACGGCGAGAACCGACATAATCTCCGGGGGTACGGAGCGGCGGCTGTTCGGATATCGACCGTTGGTTGCCGGTAGCGAGTGGGGCAGGCGACACCCTGGTGGATTGAAAGGGCGAGGTGCTGTCGGCGACGTCCGACGAAGCAAGCACCGCAGCGAACGAAGTGAGCGAGGAGCACAGCAAGGCGCACGAGCCGACAGCGCCGAGGGCTTTCAGTTGGTGCCGTCACTCGATACTACTGCGCGACGTCCGTCTCTACGTACTCCCCGCCTCTTCGCAAGCCCGAAATACCACGCGGGTGAACTGACTCCCATGACCCTCTCCGAGGAGGACCGCGAGCGGCTGGCGGACATCGTGGAACTCCAGCCCACGAAGAACGGGGACCTGCAGGACCGCTGGGGGATGGAGAGCGGCAGCGACGTCCACCAGTACCTCGAAGGCGAACTGCGAGACTACTACTACCGCGACGAGAACAGCCTGATCCGAGCGACCGCGGAGGCCGCCACGCTCGTCGGCGCGGAACCGGAGGACGGCGAGGCGCCGGCCGTCCACATGTCCGAGAACGAGCGTCGCGTGTTCGCGGTCATCGCGGGGCCCGACGAGCGCGCGGAGAGCGTCGTCTCCGTGCTCCACTCGGTCCGCGACGAGTTCGACGCGCCGGAGACCGAGGCCGCCGACGTCCGCCGTGCGCTCCAGACGCTCAAGCGCAAGGGTATCGTCGAAGTCGAGCACCGGACGGTCCCGACGTACAAGCTCGCCGTCCCCCGCGACGAAGTCAACGTCGAGGACGACGAGGACGACTGACGCCGGAGCAGAGTAGAGCGCCGAAACGACTACCGCCGACGCTGCTCACCGCTGGCGCTGTCTCCGTTCTTCGAGCACGTCACGGATTCCCGAGCCGGGGCCGCCCTTCAGCGGCCACCCCTGCTGTCGCCACGCGGGCGGTTCGGGCTCGTACTCCCGGCACGACCCGGAGCACTCCGCGGCGGTCTGCTCGCGGTCCTTCGCGCCGCAGTACGGGACGTAACCGTGCTCGGCGCGTTTCACGGCGAAGTGCCGGCAGTCCGGGCGCATTGTGTCGAGGTACGACCGCCAGCCGCGCTCGTAGGCCCGCTCGGCGATCTCGAGGCGTTTCTCGGCCTTCCACTCGGCGTCGACGTACTCGAAGGTCGCCGCGGACTGGTCGAACTCGCCGCCACTCGGGCGCTCGGTGATGCGGGTGCCCGCGCCGTCCGTGTCGAGCGAGCGCGGGTGCCACTCGACTGACGCCTCGCCGCCGTCGAAGACGAGGATGCCCGCCTCGACGGGCATCTCCTGGAGGAGCGCGCGCTCGACGCGCTCTCCGTCGCTCTGCGTCGCCAGCCACACCTCGTCGGCCAGCGACAGCGCCACGTCGCGCTCCAGTTGGTCGGCCAGGGCGTCCGCCGCCGACGCGTCTAGGTCGGGTTTGTTCTCCACGGCGACGATGCGCTCCACCCAGTCGGGGTAGGCCCACTTCCGCCGGAGCTCTATCCTGTTCCCGTTCTTCCTGGTCTCGACGACGCCGCGGTCGCCCGCCCGGTGGACGGCCTCGCGGACGTACCGCCACGGGTAGCCCGGGTAGGGGAGCACGTCCCGGTAGAACTGCCAGTCTGCGGGCGCGTTCCGGACGACGTGGAGGAGGTCGGAGTCGAGTCGCTTCGTCCCGAAGTTCGCGCGTGCAGCCAGCGCCTCGGGGGCTACCTCGACGACGACGGTGTCCCAGCGGCGGTCGCGGGTGCCCAGCTGGCGCGCGACGAGCGACGGCCGCCCCGCTCCCTCGGGGTGCCAGTGCCGTTCCGCCCACGCACAGACGCGGAGCTCGAACGCGAACTCGGAGTCGGCCACGAACGGAGGAGCGCGAGCGAGCAACCTACCTCTTTCGCCGTCCACCGGCAGTGCTTCGACAGCGCGACCGCTCGACACACGCGAACCTGTCGGGGTGGGAACCCCCGGTCAGGCCTCGACTTTCTCGTCGAGGAAGTCGTGTGCGTCCCGGAGGATGTCCCGGGGGCCGTCCTGTGTAATTGTGTTGATGGCCTGGTCGTAGTCGCGCCACTGCAGGTCCGAGTGTTCGCTCGACAGTTCCGCGTTCGCCTCGAAGGACTTCGCGATGAACAGGTGGACCGTCTTGTGGATGCGTTTGCCGTTGGCCTCGAACACATAGTCGTAGTCGTCACGGAACCCGTCGACGAGGCGGAAATCCTCGATGCCGGCTTCCTCCTGTACCTCTCGTATCGCCGTCTGCTGGAGCTCTTCGTCCCCCTCCACGCCGCCCTTCGGGAACTCCCAGTCCCCGGGCCGGCTCTTCAGGAGGAGGTATTCGCGCCGGTCCCGCGTGTCGCGGAACAGGATCGCTCCGGCGCTGGTCGCTTCGACCGTCATTGAGAGGACATATACAGCCGCCGGTTAAGAGAATGTCGGACCGTCCGGCCCAGAAACAGCCCGGGCGGCCAAACGCACGCTTTTTCACGGTGGACCGTCTCACTCTGTAGCAGTACCCAGCCATGACCTTCGTCACGAAACTATCCCTGAAGAGCGGGGACCGTGCGGCCCTCGACGGCGTCGTCTCCGACATCAAGGAGACCTGCCGTCGGAAGGGCGCCCAGATGAAAGGCCCGCACTCCGACGCGCCGGGCAAACTCACCGTCCCGCTGTACGCCCGACTCGACGGTGACGGCGACGAGTCGGCTGGTCGCTGGACGTACACCGTCTACCGCCGACGCATCGAACTGTACGGCCACGACGACCTGGCGCGGTCCATCATGGAACGGTCGTTCCCGGACAGCGTCCACGTGGAAGCGGAACTCGAACAGCAGAAGCCGATGGGATCCGCGTAACGCCGCTCTCGTACGCTCTCGAAGCTATCCTCCGACTCGCGCGCTCGAACGCCGAGCGGCGGGTGCGCTCAGAAGGCGCTCTCCCCGACCGTCTCGAGGTACTCCGCCTCGCCGACGTGCCTGTTCTCGTCGAACTCGGTCACGCGGAGCAGCACCCGCTTGTCCACCAGACTCACCGACTCGTCGGGCAGGTGGAGGACCGTGTCGCCGATGCGCGCGACGGGCGTCCCGTCCTTGTCGCCGGTGACGAACACCGACAGTTCCTCACCGACGTCGAACGACGGTCGGTTCGTCCGGAACGTCAGGCCCTCCGTGAACTTCTTGAAGCGACTCATAGGCGATCGACCTCCTCGGACTCGCGGTCGCTAGTGTACTCCAGCCCGAACCCTGTGAGCGCGGCGAGCAGGAACACCGCGACCAGGACCCAGCCGTGGAACACGTACGGCACGACGTCCGCCGGGTTCACGACCATCGACTGGGTGAACCACTCGTACTCGTCGGGGAGCCCCTGTAGCTGGGTGTAGCCGACGAGCACGCCGCCCGACCACGGGAAGATGTAGCCGAGCGCGGACGTGTTCGCGTCGAGGATGTTCGCGCGCCGGTAGCCGTTGATGTTGAACCGCTCGCCGACCCGGGCGATGTACGGCCCGATGGCGATCTCTGCGGCCGTGTTGATCGTGATCATTGCGTTGACGATTGCGGTCCCCAGCACCATCGAGGTTTCCGCGCGACGCACGCTGGTCGCGACCGACTCGAGCAGCCAGTCCTGGAGCGCCTCGAAGCCACCGCCGCGGATCATGACCTGTGCGGCCGCGACGATGAGCAACACCAGCACGATGAGCGGGAAGAAACCCGACGCACCGCTGTAGAGGCTCCCGCCGACCGCGGCACTGACGCCCTCCTGGGTGGTGTCGACGAGTTCGACGAACGGGAGCCAGGAGAGCGACTGGGCGATCTCGAGTCCCTCCGGCGCCTGGAAGACGACCATGTCGGCGACCGACGCCAGCCCGAAGACGACGTTGAAGACGAACGCCACGATGATGCCCCAGGAGATGGCCTCGATGATGTGCCGTCCCGCGACGGCAGTCCCGATGACGACGAGCATCGAGACCAGGTGGAGGAGCCCCGCGGGCTCGCTCTCACCGACGAAGATCTGCTGGGCTTCGGCGGCGATGTCGATACCGGACATCAGACCACCCGCGACCACGTAGCCAGCGAAGGCGATGACGGCCGCCACGAGGGCGTACTTGAACCGCGAGGCGACGACACCCCCGATGTCGGAGTCCTGGGTGACCGCGCTCACGATGGTCGTGTCGCTGACCGGCGCGAGGTTGTCCCCGAAGACGGCCCCCGAGAGGATGGCGCCGAACAGCAACACCGGACTGGCGCCCAGCAGGACGCCGGCCGGGAAGAACAGCGTCGTGAACGCGACAGTCGTCCCGTAGCCGGTGCCGATGCCGGTCGCCAGCAACGCCGCGAGGATGAACGACGCTGCCGGGAACAGCGCGGCGCCGATGCCCGCTGCGTCGGCCGCCCAGACGAGTCCACCGACGAACCCACCGACCTGGATCGTCTCGGCGAACATCCCCGCCCAGAGCCACGCCACGACTGCGGTGGCCGCGACCCGACGGGTCATCCCCTCGAAGATTGTGTTCGCGTAGCCTTTCCACGACCCCTTGACGAAGAGCAGGCCGACGATGAGGCCCACGAGCATCCCCGCGACGAGACCGGTGGTGTCACCGATGCGGAGGATGCCGCTCTGGAAGATGGCCCACACCACGAAGAAGGCGAGTGGGAACGCACTCATCCACTTCCCGCCGTAGAAGTCGATGCGAGTACCCCTGTCCTCGCCCGTGGCCATCGCCTCGGCCTCTCCTACCTCTTCGTCGTACTCATCACCATTACTCATGCTAACACGATACAAAATCGAAAGGGTGTAATAAATAACTTGCCACCACAGACCACCCCTGACAGCTTTATAGTGGCTGGCGCTCCCTCTCCTGGTATGGCCAGTACGGAACTCGACCCGCTTCTCGCACTTCGACGTGACCTCCACAGACACCCCGAGCCGGCGTGGTGCGAGTTCTACACGACCGCGCGCGTCGTAGAGGAGTGCGACCGGATCGGCGTCGACGAACTGTACGTCGGTCCCGACGCGATCGACCCCACCGGCAGGATGGCCGTCCCGGACGAGGAGACGCTGGCCACCTGGCTGGACCAGGCGCGGGAGGACGGCGCCAGCGAGGCGGTCCTCGCTCAGCTAGCTGGCGGCTACACGGGCGCCGTCGCGGTGCTGGAACGCGGTGACGGGCCGACGGTGGGCCTGCGCGTGGACATCGACGCGCTGCACATCACGGAGTCCAGCGACGCGGACCACTACCCCGCGGGCGAGGAGTTCCGGTCGGAGCACGAGGGGTACATGCACGCCTGCGGGCACGACGGGCACGTCACGCTCGGCATCGGAGTGCTCGAGGCCGTCGCCGACAGCGACTTCTCGGGCACGCTGAAGCTGTTCTTCCAGCCGGCCGAGGAGCGCGTCGGCGGCGGGAGAGCGATGGCCGAGAGCGGCCACCTCGACGACGTCGACTACCTCTACGCCGTCCACCTCGGACTCGACCACCCTACCGGCGAGGTGGTTGCGGGCGTCGACGGCTTCCTCGCGGTGAGCCACCTCCTCGCGGAGTTCGAGGGCGAGTCCGCGCACGCGGGCGCCCACCCCGAGGAGGGTCGGAACGCGGTGCAGGCGATGGCGACAGCGATACAGAACCTCTACGCGATTCCCCGCCACGACGGCGGTGCGACCCGGGTGAACGCCGGTCGTGCGGGCGGCGGCACCGCGACGAACATCGTCCCGGAGGAGGCGTTCGTCGAGGGCGAGGTGCGCGGCGAGACGACCGAGTTGATGCACTACATGAAGGAGAAGGCCGAGCGCGTCCTCGAGTCCTCGGCGGACATGCACGAGTGCGAGGTCACGATCAACACCGAGGGCGAGGCGCCGAGTGCGACGAGCGACCAGGCGCTCGTGGACGTGTTCGCGGACGAGGCGAGCGCGCTCGACGACGTCGAGAACGTGCTGGAACGCGACGACCTCGGCGGGAGCGAGGACGCGACCTACCTGATGAAGCGGGTACAGGAACACGGCGGGCTGGCGTGTTACGTCTGCGTGGGGACCGACCACCCGGGCGGCCACCACACCTCGACGTTCGACGTGGACGAGGCGTCGCTCCCGCTCGGCATCGAGGCGCTCACGAACGCGATTCTGCGCGCTGCGACCGAGGAACCGCGTTCCTGAGTCACCCCTTTGTGGCTGGCTGCCGAACACGTCACCATGGACTCACAGGTCACACGGCGCGGGTTCCTCGCTGGCCTCGCTGGGGGCGCTGGTGTCGTCGGCGCCGGGTCTGTGACGGCACAGGAACAGACCGAGACCGTCGACATGACGGACTCGCTCGTGTTCGAGTCGGACTCCATCACGGTCGCTCCAGGCACGACCGTCGTCTGGGAGAACGTCGGGTCGATCGGTCACTCCGTCACCGCCTACGAGGACGAGATCCCCGAGGAAGCCGACTACTTCGCCTCGGGCGGGTTCGAGGCCGAGCAGACGGCTCGCCAGTCCTACCCCAGCGAGGGGGACGTCCCCGGCGGCGAGAGCTACGAACACACCGTCGAAGTCGAGGGGACCTACGAGTACTTCTGCATCCCGCACGAGTCGGTCGACATGGTGGCGACGATGGAGGTCACGAGCGACCCCGACCAGGGCGGCCCGACATCCATCCTCCCGAACAGCGCGCGCGACCTCGCCGTCGCGGGGCTCGCGGCGCTGGTCGCCGTCGTCGGACTCGGGTGGGCGATCCTCAAGTACGGCGGCGACTACGGTGAGGAGTAGCCGTCAGTACTTCGGGTCGGCGCCGGTGACCGCGTAGACGTCCTCCATGATGTCGTCTCGACGGGCCTGCCAGGTCGGCATCCGGTCGGGACTGGAGGGGTAGTCCTCGTAGTGGTCGATGAGGCGGTCGGCCTGCTGTTTCGTCCGGTAGAACTCCCAGATGTTCGACCAGTAGCCGAAGGACTTCAGCGCGGTGACGACCTTCAGGCGGAGACTGAACTCCGTGCTGCCGGCGTACAGCGCCTCCGCGAGTTTCTCCCCGGGGAGCGCGGCCAGCAGCCCCATCAGATCGTCGACGTCGACGGCCGTCGAGAGCACGTTGTACACGTCGAGGCCGGCGTAGCGCGCGCCGAAGTGGTCCATCACGCGCTCGTTGTACTCCCACAGCGCGGCCTCCGAGACGTCGCCGGATTCGAGCGCCTCGATGGCCTGCTCGCCGGCGTACTTCCCGGCGTACGCGGCGCCCGCGATGCCGCCGCCCGTGGTCGGGTTGACGTGGCCCGCGGCGTCGCCGACGGCCATGAACCCGGGCGCCGTCGCGGAGTCGTACGGTCGGCGCGTCGGGAGCGCGGCGCCGAGTTTGTCCTTCACCGTGGCGCCCTGGAACTCGGGACGACCGCGCAGGTCGCGTTTGAGGTCGTCGACGAGCTTCATCGGCTCCTCGTTCATCTGGAAGCCGAGGCCGGCGTTGATCTCGGTGTCTGTCCGCGGGAAGTACCAGAGGTAGCCAGCGGCGCGCTCGGTCGGCTTGAAGACGAGTGCGTCGTCCCACTCGACGGGTTCGGGGACCTCGACGATCTCGCGGTACGCCGAGCAGAACTGCGAGTAGGAGACGTTCGTGTCGAAGGTGGCGTCGTCGACGTCGACCTTGTCCTGCAGGACCGAGAGCGCGCCCGCGGCGTCGACGACGATGTCCGCCTCGAAGTCGACGACGTCACCGCGGTGTTTGCCCTTCACGCCGGTCACGCGGCCCGAGTCGTCCTGCACGACGTCTTGGACGACGACGTCGTAGTGGAAGTCGGCGCCCGCGTCGCTGGCGCCCTCGATGACGCAGCGACCGTACTCCCAGCGGTCGATGACCGCGAGTTCGCCGGGGACGGGGATGTCGAGGACGGTGTCCTCCTGGGGGATCTCGAAGCGGCCGTGGTCGACGCCCGTGTTCGTGAACGCGGGTTCGAGGCGCTCCTTCGGGATGGCCTCGGGGAACGCGTTCGCACCCTTCAGCGCGTCGCCGCAGGCGATGTGTCCCGCCTCCTCCTCGGTCTTCCGCTCCACGACGGCGACGTCGTAGCCTTCCCTGGCGAGGGTCGCGGCCGTGTAGCAGCCCGACGTGCCGGCCCCGACGACGGCGACGTCGTACTCGTAGGTAGTCATACTCGCGAGTTGACGCCCCCGAGGAAAACTCTTTATGCACTAATCCGTCGGCTGGGGGAGGACACGGACGAATAAAGAGTTTTACCCGGCGTCGTGCAACCCGAAGCTATGACCGACTACACCGTGGAGTTCGTCGGGACCGGCGAGGAGATTCAGGTCTCCGACACTGAGACCGTCCTGAAGGCGTGCCTCCGGGAGGGTATCGCCCAGGAGTACTCCTGCCGCGTCGGCATGTGTCTCGCCTGTTCCGCCAAGATCGAGGAGGGCGAGGTCACCCAGCCGGCGGCCCGCGGCCTCACCGACGAGGAGGCCGAGGCGTACGCGCTCACCTGCATGGCGCGCCCCCAGTCCGACCTGAAACTCGACCGCGGGAAGTACCCGCCGAGCATCGAACAGGACGCCGCCGAGGCCGACGCTGCGGCAGCGGACGACGACTGATTCTGTACTCGTACCCGGGAGCTACGCGGAGGACACCGCGCAGTTGTTCGGCCCCCGCTCCAGTTCCAGCGTCTCCGCGCTGATTTCCCGTTCCCCCAGGTTCACCGCGACGATGTCCGCGTAGTTCGCGGGCCGCGGCGGGAGGTCCGTCGTGAGTCGCTCGACGAACGCGTCCTCGTCGAGTTCCGCGAGTCCGAGGCGCTCTCGGACCGCTCCCAGGGGTCGCGTGAACCCTCGCTCCCCCGGGCGCGTGGTCGCCTCGACGTGTCCCGGGAGCACGCGCGTCTCGTCGCCGTAGGCGAACACGACGTCCCGGAGCGTCTGGTACTGCCGGCTGGCGAGCTCGCGAGCGCGGTCCTCGTCCTCCAGGTCGGGCCGGCCGACGCCGTCGAGGAACAGACAGTCCGCGGTCAGCAGGTCCTCGCCCCACTCGAGGACGACGAGTTCGGTCGTGTGGCCGGGTGCGTGCTCGACGACCAGTTCCCGGTCGCCCACCGCGAGCACGTCGCCGTCGCCGACGAGCGTCGCGTCGTAGTCGAGACCGCGGTCGGTCGCTCCCTCGGGGAGCACGCGCTCGGCGCCGGTCTCCTCGGCCACCGCGCGGACACCCGAGACGTGGTCGGCGTGGACGTGGGTGTCCACCGCGTACCGGAGGTCGAGGTCGCGTTCGCGAGCGTCGGCGGCGTACCGCCCGGCGGCCGCAGCGAGCGGGTCCACGACCGCGGCCTCCTCGCCGTCCGCCAGGAGGTAGGAGAGACAGCCACTCGACGGGCGCTCGTACTGGACGACGCCGTCCCCGAGGTCGTGGCTCACGACGAGGTCGGCCCACGCCTCCATCCCACCCTCGAGGTTCGCCGCGTCGACGCCCGACTCCCGGAGCGAGTCGGCGACCTCGTCGCTGGACTCCCCGACGGCGCAGACGGCGACGACGGGTTCCGAGAGCGTCTCGGGGAGGAGGTCCGCGGGGTCACCGGTGACCTGCGCGGAGACGAACTCCATGTACGGGACGTGTGCGGCGGTCACGTCCGGGCCGTCGACGTGCCAGGCCTCGAACTCGTCGCGGTTGCGCACGTCGAGGACGCTCGCGTCGCCGCGTCGGATGCGGTCGTACAGTTCTCGCGGCGAGACGGACGTCGTGGTCATACCGGGAGTACACGCTCGCGTGCCAAAAACTCACGTTCGCCGCTCGCGTACGTCGCGGTATGGACGCCGACAACTTCCGCGACAGCGTCGAGGCAGCCAACGCGACGCAACTCGACCGCCTCGGTTCCTCGAAGCGCCTGGTCGCCATCACGGGCGCGGACCTCTCCGAGGAGACGGTGCTCCGCGCGGCCGCCGCCAGCGAGGCCGCGGCCACCGAGGTGTTCGAGGCGTGGGCCGCCGACAGCGACGGCGACGCGGCGGAGACGTTCGAGTCGTTCGCGGCGCACGAGCGCGACCACTACGACCGCGTCACGGCGGAACTCGGCGACGAAGTCGCAGCCGAGTCGGGCGCCGTCCACGACTACCTCCGCGAGCAGGACGACGCCGTCTCGCGTGCCGGCGCCACCGTCGGCCGCGGCCTCGTCGCCACTCGCACGCTCACGCAGTTCGTCGGCTACTTCGTCAACGCGGCCGACGAGGCCCGCGCGGACCTGTTCCGCGAGTTGAAGCGCGAGACGAGCGAGGACACCGACGCAGCGGTCGAACTGCTGGCAGCGACCTGCGAGAGCGACGAGGACTGGGAGCGCGCGGAAGCCGCCGCCACTGGCGCCGTCGACGCCGCCTACGAGGAGTACGTAGCCGCGCTGGAGGGGATGGGCGTGAACGCGAAGTCGGTCTGTTAGCACCGGGACTTTTGCTGGTCCGCCTCGGGGGTGTACTGTGCGTCTCGTACTCCGCCTGGTCGACCGGACGCTCGCGCTGAGCCTCGCGTTCGCCCCGCTCGTCCAACTGCTCTCCCGGTCGACGCTCGGGCCCTCGGTCGCTGTCCTCGCCGGTGGGTTACTCTCGTTGCTCGTCGCCGCCCTCGTCGTCCACTACTCGCCAGACTGCCGCAGTGGCGACGCGTGGCGGTTCGGCGGGTACACGTTCGTCGGCCTCCTCGCCGTCTCGCTGGTGGCACGCCACGGCGCGTCGTTCGAACTGGGTGACGCGCTGGCGCTCGGAGTGCTCGCGTGGCTGGTCGTCGCTGCCGGGGCACGCTGGCTCGTCGGGCGTCGCCGCGCCGGGACTTCGGCGTGACCACCGACGCCACGAGGCACCACCGGCGACGCAAGGCCTTTCTCCGCGCTCGCGCTACGTGGGGGTATGGCCTTCAACCCGATGGACTCCTCGATGGACCAGGAGGCGGTCGACGACATCGTCGACGCCGCGATCGCGAACAACGAGGTCGTCCTCTTCATGAAAGGGGACGCGAGGATGCCCCAGTGTGGCTTCTCGGACCGCGCCGTCGAACTGATCTCCCAGTACCGCCCGGACGTCCACACGGTGGACACGCTCCAGAGCCTCGACGAGTTCCGCGTCGCTCTCGAGGAGCACAGCGGCTGGGAGACCATCCCCCAGACGTTCGTCGACGGCGAGTTCGTCGGCGGCAGCGACATCCTGGCCGAACTGGAGGAGCGCGGCGAACTCGGCGACGAACTCAAAGCGGAGAACGCAGCACCGGTCGAGGACGACGGCCTCGACGACGAGATCCAGTCGCCGTTCTAGCTGCTGTAGCGGTGCAGTACTGGTAGCATTCGCGCCGGAGGCGCGATTCACTGCGCGAACGAGCGTAGCGAGTGAGCGCAGGACGTTTTTAGCGTAGCTTTTTGCAAGCCGAGCGGGACCGGAGGTCCCGCTGGCCGTGCGAACGGCGCGAAGCGCCGTGAGCAGACGGGGGTCGCCGCAGGCGACCCCCCGCAGTAAAAAGGTACGTTAGTAGATCAGTTCGTCGTCCTTCTCGACCATGTAGACGGTGCGGGCGCAGATGTTCACCGCGTGGTCGCCGACGCGTTCGAGGTCGCGGATGGTGAGCAGGAGGCGGGAGACGTCCTGCATGAGCGCCTCGACTTCTGCTTCCTCGGTCTCGTCGTCGATCTCGGTCTCGATGAGGTCCCGCATCACGGTGTTGGAGGCGGCCCGACAGCGGTCGTCGAGGTCGTCGTCGCTGGCCGCGATGGCGTAGCACGCGTCGATGTCCTCGGCCGCGTAGGCGTCCATCGCGTCCTCGACCATCTGGACGGTCGTGTCGCCGATGGACTGGATGTCGACCTCGGGGAACATGTCGCGGCGGGCGTCGAGGGTGTGTTCGGCGAGGTTCACAGCGAGGTCGCCGATGCGTTCGAGGTCGGTGATGATCTTGAACGAGGACGCGATGAGTCGGAGGTCGCCCGCGACCGGCTGCTGGAGTGCGAGCAGGTCGATACAGTCCTCCTCGAGGTCGAGGTAGAGTTGGTTGACCTCGTCGTCGCCGTCGATGACGTCCCACGCAGTGTCGCTGTCCTTCTGTTCCATCGATTCGAGTGCGAGCCGGAGGCGGTCCGTGACGACCTCGCTCATGTATAGGACGTCGCTCTGAAGGGCCTCCAGTTTGTCCTGATAGCTCTGTCTTGCCATGTGTATTTATCCGAACTTGCCGGTAATGTAATCTTCGACGCGCTGGCTCTCCGGGTTCTCGAAGATCTGGTCGGTGTCCCCGAACTCGACGAGTTCGCCGCCGGTGAGGAAGACGGCGGTCTTGTCGGAGATGCGGGCGGCCTGCTGCATGTTGTGGGTGACGATGACGACCGTGTAGTCCTCGGCGAGTTCCTCGATGAGGTCCTCGACCTGGCTCGTCGCGACGGGGTCGAGTGCGCTCGCTGGCTCGTCCATGAGGATGACCTCGGGGTCGACGGCGATGGCGCGAGCGATGCAGAGGCGCTGCTGTTGCCCGCCGGAGAGGTCGAGACCGGACTCGTCGAGGCGGTCCTCGACCTCGTCCCAGAGCGCCGCTCGCTTGAGGGATTGCTCGACGATCTCGTCGTAGTCGCCCTCGACGTTCTGGATCTCCAGGCCGTAGGCGACGTTGTCGTAGATGCTCTTCGGGAACGGGTTCGGCTCCTGGAACACCATGCCGACGCGGCGGCGGAGCGCGACGGGGTCGACGTCGGCGTCGTAGACGTTCTTCCCGCGGAGCGTCAGCTCGCCCTCGACGCGCGCCGAGGGGATGCGGTCGTTCATCCGGTTGATACACCGGAGGAATGTCGACTTCCCGCAGCCCGAGGGGCCGATGATGGCGGTCACCCGTTGCTCCGGGATGTCCATGTCGATGCTGTCGAGTGCGAGTTCGTCGCCGTAGTAGACGTTCAGGTCCCGGGAGCGGATGATGGGGTCGGGCGTCACCGCCGGCTGGTCGCGGGAGCTTGTCGCGCCCGCGACGTCGGTCTCGACGAGCATGTCGTCGTTCGTCGGGTCGGCGGTCGATGCGTCGGTGTCGGTGTCAGCGTTGTCGGTCATGCGTAATCACTCTCCGGTCTGGAACTTGTTCCGCAGCACGATCGCGATGGAGTTCATCGCCAGCAGGACGGCGACGAGCACCACGACGCCGGCCGGAACCACCTTCTCGTAGAACTCCGGTCCGGCGTAGAGGCTCGACCACGCGTACACCTGCAGGGGCATCGCGCTGGCCGCCTCCGAGATGCCGGTCGGGACCGAGAACTTGGTGTTGGGTGCGCCGATCATGATGAGCGGCGCCGTCTCGCCGATGGCGCGGCCGAGCGCGAGAATCGTCCCGGTGAGGATGCCTGAGAACGACCGCGGCAACACGACGGTCCTGACGGTCTGCCAGCGCGTCGCGCCCATGCCGAAGGACGCGGCGCGCATCTCCTCGGGCACCGCCCGGATGGCCTCCCGCGCGGAGATGATGACGATCGGGAGGATGAGCAGCCCCAGCGTCGCGCCGCCGATGAGCACCGTCCCGGGCGACTGGCCGAGGTAGGTGACGAACAGCGCGAGGCCGAGCAGCCCGTAGACGACCGACGGGACGCCCGCGAGGTTCGAGATGTTGACGTCGATGACGCGCGTGAACTTGTTGTCGGGCGCGTACTCTTCGAGGTAGACCGCGGCGCCGACGCCGACCGGGAACGAGAACACGGCGACGGTCAGCATCAGGAGGATGGAGCCGGCGATGGAGGGGTAGAAACCGGCCTCCTCGGCGGAGGAACTGTGCGGGCTGGTGAGGAACGCCCAGTCGATCCACGACTGGGGACCCGCGAACCCGAGCGCGTCGACGGCGATCGCGCCGACGAGCGCACCGACGACGACGGCCGCGGGCAGCAGCAGTCCGGCGCGCTCCGCCGGGCGGTTCACGGCGACGTTCACGGCGTACGCCAGCGGCAGGACGAGACCGACCGTGGCGACGACGGTGCCCGGAACCGGGTCGACGCCGACGAACGGTGCCACGACCCCGCCCGCGGCCGCCACCGCGAGGAAGGCGAGGGTGAGCAGGACGGTGGTACGTCGGCCGCGGTCGTGGGCGACGATTCGACCGCTGACGAAGGCGATGGGGAGGCCGAGGGTCCCAACGAGCATCAGCCACGGTGCAGGCGCGAAGGGGACGCCGGAGATGAGACCGAACAGGCCCGGAACGACCTGGATGTCGGTTACCGGGCCGGGGATACCGAACAGCGAGAGGTAGAACGCCGCCACGGTGACGACGAACTGCGCGGTGAAGGGGACACGGTGGTCGTACCTGACCACGGCGGCGGTGACCGCGGCGGGCACGGCGAGCGCGACGACGAACGCCAGCCACGTCAGCGGCGTGACGATGTCCACGAATATCATCGCGGCCCCGCCGCTGAACAGCAGCGAGACGACCACCAGTCCGATCGAGAGCGCGCCCGTGTTCAGGACGTCCTCGGGCTGGCGGTAGAGGTAGCCCGCGACTGCGAGCGTCGGCACGACCAGCGTCAGGAAGAACGTGAGGTGCCAGCCGGGGTCCGCCGTCAGCGGCTGGATGGCGTCGTTCGCGACGTAGGCGAGCAGGACGGTGACGAAGACGAGGCCGAACAGCGTCGCGCCCAGCAGGAGGTAGCGGAACACCACGCCCGTGGACCGGCTGACCCGGCCGAACCCCTCGGACTCCGTCTCTGTGTTCGTGGCCATCTCAGTACTCCTCCCGGTAGCGTTGTGCCACCACGTCGCTGACGATGTTCATCGCGAGCGTGATCACGAACAGCGTGATACCGATAGCGAACACGCTCTGCTGTGCGAGGCCGCCCCCGGTGACGTCGCCACCGATGAGTTTCACCATCGCCGCGGTCATCGGGAGCGCGCGTTCCGTGTAGGCCGCGGGGTTGATGAAGTTGAGCAACTGCGCGGTCGACCCGGACGCGATGGTGACGGCCATCGTCTCGCCGATGGCTCGCGAGAGCGCGAGGATGAACGAGGAGAAGATGCCCGAGAGCGCCGCCGGGACGACGACGCCGGTCGACACCTCGAACTTCGTCGCGCCCATCCCGTAGCCGGCCTGCCGGAGGTCCTCCGGGACCGCGGACATCGCGTCCTCGCTGATGGACGCGACCATTGGGATGATCATGATGCCGACGACGATGGCTGCCGACAGCATGTTGAACGTCCCGAGTCCGGGGACGTACGGCTGGAGCGCTGGCGTGATGTAGATGACGGCGAAGAAGCCGTAGACGACCGTCGGGATGCCCGCGAGAATCTCCAGACCCGGCTTCAGCAGCGACCGGACCCTGGGGCTGGCGTACTCGCTGAGGTAGATGGCGGTCCCGACGCCGAGAGGCAACGCGATGAGTGAGGACCCGATCATCACCATCAGCGTCGCCGTCACCAGCGGCAGCACGCCGAACTGCCCAGCGGTCGGTTGCCAGTTTGTCTTCGTCAGGAACTTCACGACGGACACCGTCTCTCCCTGGGCGCCGACCAGCGGGGCCGAGAACGAGAAGAACTTCGCGGCTTCCGTCGTGAGCAGCACCACGAGGCCGATCGTGGTGACGATCGACAGTGCTGCACAGAGGAAGAAGAACGTCCGCGAGAGCAACTCCGGGGGCGCGTTCTGGGTTCGACGTGTGAGGTCTTCCTCCAGGCTGTCGCCGCTCATTGCATTGAATCGGTCATGGTGTACGTATAACGTCTTCGTTAGCTGTCTCGCGGCTAGTTCCCTGCGTCCTCGATGGCGGTCTCTAGGGTGTCCATCTGGGCCTGCTGGTCCTCCTCACTCAGCGGGACGTAGCCGACGTCCTCGGCGACGATCTGCTCGCTCGTGGAGTTCTCCAGCCAGAAGCGCGCGAACTCCGCGACGTGCTCCTCGGAGAGCGAGGACTTCGAGGCGTACGTGAACAGCGGCCGGGAGAGCGGCTGGTACTCGCCGCTCCGTGCGGTCTCGAGGCTGGGTTCGACGGGTTCGCCGTCGCCGTCGTCGATGGCGAGCGCCTTCACGCGGTCCGTGTTCGTCGAGTAGTACGCGAACCCGAGGTACCCCATCGCGGACTGGGAGCCCTCGACGCCCTGGATGATGGTGCGGTCCTGCTCGGTGGCGGAGTAGTCCTGGCGGTGGCCGACCTCCGAGTCGCCGCTGTGGAGGATTGCCTCAATGAAGTAGTCGTACGTGCCGGAGGCGTCCGACGGGCCGTACAGTTCGAGGGGCTCGTCGGGCCACTCGGAGTTGACGTCGGCCCACGTCTCCGGCTGTTCCTCGGCCGACCAGATGGTCGCGAGGTCCTCGACGGTGATGCTGTCGATGTCGAGGTCGTTGTTGACGATGACCGTGAGGGCGTCGGTCGCGACGGTGAGCTCGACCGGCTCGACGTCGTTGCTCGCGCACTGCTCCTGTTCCGGTTCGCGGATGGCCCGGGAGGCGTTGTTGAAGTCGGTGTTGCCCGGGCAGAAGTGGTTCGCGAAGCCACCGCCGCTGCCGGTGGACTGGAGGTTGAAGCCGACCTCACCGTGGTCCGCCCGGAACTCCTCGGACATCGCCGTCGCGAGCGGGAAGACGGTGGAGCTCCCCGCGATGTCGATTGTGCCCGAGAGCCCGTCGCCCGAGCCGCCGCCCTCGGTGCTCTGGCAGCCGGCGATGGTTGCCGCCCCGACGGCTCCGAGCCCCGCGAGAACCTGACGGCGCGTGCGAACAGTCCGCTCCGGGTCGTTTCCTGTCATCACCAGAATCTCGGCACGACTCGAATAAGTACCCTACTATGATGGCTATATAGCCGTACCCATACAGACGTTCCCACCGTCATTTCGCCTGGAATACTGGGCTGGTATGGATGGCGTAAAACAAGTGCAGGGGGCCAGTGGGTGGGTTTATTGGCACCTATCCGTACTACCTGGCCAGTCTATATACAAGGGGAAGTGTTTATATTGTGCTGCCCGAAACGCCGAGACATGGAACGCAGGAAGGTCCAGGTCACGGGCGGATCGACGTTCACAGTGTCCATCCCCAAAGACTGGGCCCGAGAGCACGACGTCGAGGCGGGTGACGAGGTCGGCTTCCACCCCGACAGCGGGTCGCTACTGTTGACGCCCGTCACGGCAGGAGACGCGGACGAAGGGACCCTCGATATCTCGGGCATGGAGGGCGACGAACTCATGCGCGCCGTGATGACGATGTACGTCAGCGGCTTCGACGTGCTCGCGCTCGAAGCCGACCGCATCGACGCCGACCAGCGCCGCGTCATCCGGAACGCCACACAGGGGCTCGTCGGCCTCGAAGTGCTCGAGGAGACGAGCAACCGCGTCGTCATCCAGGACCTCCTGGACTCCTCGGAGCTCTCCATCCACAACGCGGTCAGGCGGATGCACCTCATCTCCGTCTCTATGCTCGGTGACGCGTTGCAGGCTCTCGGCGAGCGGGACCCCGACATCGCACAGGACGTCATGGAGCGCGACGACGACGTCGACCGCCTCTGGTACGTCGTCTCCCGCATCTACCGCGGCGCGCTGCGCTCCCCGAAGGTCGCACAGGAGATCGGCGTCTCCCGGGAGACGGCCTTCGACTACCACTCCAGTGCGCGACAGCTCGAACGCGTCGCCGACCACGCCGCGAAGATCGGCAGCGTCACCCAGGACCTCGACGCCGAGGTCCCGTCGGCGGTGATGGACGCGCTCCGCGACCTCGAGGCGGACGCCACCGAGATCATCCAGACCGCGATGGACGCGCTGTTCGCCGACGACCCGGAGGAAGCCACTCGACTCGCGAACAAGGCGCGAGCGGACGTCCGCGAGATCGACGAACACGCCCGGACTGTCGACGACCTCCTCCACGACCTCGACGCACGTCAGGCCCAGCACCTCGGCCTCGTCGTCGACTCGCTGTCCCGGAGCGCGGACTACGGCGGCAACATCGCCGAGACCGCACTCCAGAAGGCGGCACCTACCCCCGGCCCGTAGGGACGGTAGACGCGCCGAGAACCAAGGGCATATACGGAACGCCGTCGACACCGCACGTATGGGCGAGGCATTCCCAGACTACCTCGACGTCGACTACAGCGACGGTGAAGGGGAGTCCCCTGAGGACTACCCGACGTTGCAGGACAAGATCGAGAAGGCAATCGAGGTCACCCGACGGGGCCTCGAGGAGTACGAGAACCCCGCCATCATGTGGACCGGCGGGAAGGACTCGACGCTCACGCTGTACTTCGTGAAGGAAGTCGCCGAGCAGTTCGACCTCGAAGTGCCGCCGGCCATCTTCATCGACCACTTCCAGCACTTCGACGAACTCCACGACTTCGTCGACAAGTGGGCCGAGGAGTGGGACCTCGACGTCGTCTACGCGCAGAACACCGACATCGGCGACTACGTCGACGCCAACGGGCTCACCCCAGGCGACGACATCCCGATCGACGACCTCAACGAGCAGAACCAGCACCACGTCCGCGACCTCCTCGAGTACGAGGAGGACACGTTCCCGTTCCTGCTGGACACCTACGTCGGTAACCACCTCCTCAAGACCGTCGCGCTCAACAACGCCCTCGAGGAGTACGACGTCGACGGCATCCTCAGTGGTATCCGCTGGGACGAACAGGAGGCCCGCGCCGACGAGACGTTCTTCAGTCCGCGCCACGACCCCGACGTCTACCCGCCCCACGACCGCATCCAGCCGATCATCCAGTTCGACGAGGCCGCCGTGTGGGACGCCTTCTGGTACTACGTCGTCCCCGAGACGGTCGAAGACTACCCGGACGACGGCTACGTCCCCCAGAGCTACGACGACCTGCCGGAGGGCATCACCCACGAGGACATCCCCGTCTCCCCGAAGTACTTCAAGGGCTTCCGCTCGCTCGGCAGCGAAGTGTCGACGGACAAGTCCGCCGAGGAACCCGCCTGGCTGCAGGACCTCGACAACACCACCGAGCGCGCCGGCCGCGCCCAGGACAAGGAGGACCTGATGGAGCGCCTGCGCGACCTCGGCTACATGTAGTCCCTCTTTCCTGCGCTCTCTCGGGCGCTGACGCGCCCTCGTTCGCTGGGGAAAAGCTACGCTAAAACGCGCTCCTCCTTCCTTCCGCTCGATTCGCTCGCCTCGATCAGTCGTCGGCCCGTGCTCTCTCGCTTCGCTCACGCAGTGTCCTCACGAACGGAGTGAGCGAGGGCTCGGCAAGCTGTGCTTGCCGGTGAACAGCACGCTCCCTGCCATGCTGCTCCGCCGTCAGCGTTCCAGGCGACACCGTATTCAAAACTGCTATAAGCCGCAGGCGGTCAGTTGGATGCAGAGATGATAGCGGCGACGCGCCCACTTCGGTCGACGTCTCACTCGCAGTGGCGTCGCCGGTCGACCGGCCGCAGTGTCGCCGTCGTCACGAATAATGCGCCTGCGTGAGCAGGTGCAAAACAACTTCTATCGTCCGTTTCGACTGTCCGCCCCTCCTCAGGGGGCAGTATCGCGTCCGACTGCTCGCAGACACTCACACCAGCATGCTCGAACGAACCTACATCCACGACGTATCGCCCGACGACGACGGCAGCGAGACCACTATCGCCGGCCACGTGCACGAACTCCGCGACCTCGGCGGCATCCTCTTCGTGGTCGTCCGCGACCGCACCGGCCGCCTGCAGGTAGTGGTCAAGGAGGACGACACCCCGGAGGTCTTCGAGCGCGCCGAAGCGCTCTCCAGCGAGGACGTCGTGCAGGTGGTCGGCACGCTCGAAGCGACCGACCAGGCACCCGGCGGCGTCGAACTCGCGCCCGCGGAACTGACCGTGATCAACGAGGCCACCGGCGACCCGTCCATCGAGATCTCGAAAGACGTCGACGCCGACCTCTCGACGCGCCTCGACGAGCGACACCTCGACGTCCGGAAACCCGAGAGCCGCGCCGTCTTCTCGCTGCGCTCGAAAGCGATGCACGCGATGCAGTCGTGGTTCTACGACAACGAGTTCGAGGAGGTCGACACGCCGGAGCTGTCGACCGCCGGCGCGGAGGGCGGCGCGGACCTCTTCCCCGTCGTCTACTACGACGAGGAAGCGTACCTCTCCCAGAGCCCGCAGCTGTACAAGCAAATTCTCGTCGCGTCAGGCTTCGACCGACTCTTCGAGGTCGGACACGCGTTCCGCGCGGAGGACTTCGGCACCTCCCGGCACGTCTCCGAGATCGCGATGTTCGACGTGGAACTCGGCTACGTCGAGGACCACCACGACGTGATGGACGTCCAGGAGGAGTCCCTGCGACACACCATCGAGACCGTCGTCGAGGACGCGAGCCGGGAACTCGACGTCCTCGGCGTCGACCTCGCGGTCCCCGACGAGGACTTCCCGCGAGTCACCTTCGAGGAGGCTCGCGAGATCCTCCGCGAGGAGTACGACCACGTCCCCGAGGACGACACCGACCTCGACACGAAGGGCGAGCGCCTGCTCGGTGAGTACTTCGAGGAGCGCGGCCACCCCGCCGTCTTCGTCGTCGGCTACCCCGACGAGAAGTTCTACTACATGCAGGCGGTCCCCGGCGACGACGTCGCCTCCCGGAAGTTCGACCTCCTGTACCGCGGCCAGGAACTCTCCTCCGGCGGCCAGCGCGAACACGACGTCGAGCGCCTCCGGGAGACGATGACCGCACAGGGCGTCGACCCCCAGAACTTCGAGTTCTACCTCGAGGCGTTCCAGTACGGTGTCCCGCCCCACGGCGGCTACGGCCTGGGTATCGACCGCCTCGTCCAGCAACTCGCCGGCGTCGACAACGTCAAGGAGGCCATCCTGTTCCCGCGGGACCCCGACCGCCTCGAACCCTGAGGACGGCCGTCGTGGGCGGGAACCCACTCCGGTTCCGGCACGTTCAGCGACGCCGGAGGCCGACGAAGTGTGCGGGGTTCGAACTCCACCGGCGCTCGAACACCGCCTCGTAGGAGAAGACGACCGTCCAGCCGTCACCGAACCGGCGCCGGAGTTCGGCGGGCGTGAGCCCGTATACGGCGTCCGAGTTCCGGCGCACGTCGCCGAGCACGCAGTAGAGCCCGCCCCGTTCGACCACCGTCTCGAGTGCGCGAACGAACCTGTCGCGCTCCTCGTCCCCGAGCACGTGGAACATCGCGGAGTCCAGCACGGTCCGGAAGGAGAAGCCACGGTCTGCGAGGGCAGCGAGGTCGAGGGCGTCGAGCACGACGAACTGCGCGGGGATCCGCCGCCAGTGGGCCTTCTCGCGGGCTTGCGAGACGGCCAGCGACGAGAGGTCGACTCCGAGCACGTCGTACCCCTGGCGGGCGAGGTACAGCGTCAGTTCGCCGGTGCCACAGCCGACGTCGAGGACCGGACTCCGGACCAGTCCGGCGTCGGCCAGCTGGACGAACGCACTCTGGGGCCGTCCGATGTCCCAGTTGGGGACGCCGCTGTACGCCGCGTCGTAGACGTTCGAGATGGGGCGGCGGGGCCACGGGAGGACGCTGCTCACTGGGACCCCTCGGAGTCCGAGTCCGACATACGCCACTGTTCGGCCGGCCTGACAGTAACTGTTGACACCGCTCCGAACGGGTCGCGGGGGCTGTTCGAGGCGAGCCCCGGGGCAGTCTGCTACGCCGAAGAGAGAACGGGAGTTCCTGGAGCGCTCAGTTCCAGGGACCGAAGTCCGGGTCGACCTGCCGGTCGCGTCGGCCGACGCTGTCGATCTGCTCGACGTCCTCGTCGTCGAGTTCGACGTCGAGGCTGGCGAAGTTGTCCTCGATGTGGTCTGCGCCCGTGGCCTTCGGGATGGCCGTGGCGCCTTTCTCGCGGACCCACGCGAGGCTGACCTGTGCCTCGCTGACGCCGTGCTTCTCGGCGACGTTCTGGATCTCGGGGACGTCGAACACCTCGCCGCGAGCGAGCGGCGAGTACGCGACGAGTTCGACGTCGTTGCTCTGGGTGTACGCCTGGATGTCCTCCTGGGGGAGCAGCGGGTGGAACTCTACCTGATTCGCGAACGGGTGTTCGCCGAGGACGTCCCGGGCCTCGTCGAGGTGGCGGGGTTCGAAGTTGCTCACGCCGATGCGCTCGATCGCCCCCTCGTCGCGGAGCTCCGCGAACGCCGAGAGCGTCTCCTCGGGGTCGTACTGGTTGGCCGGCCAGTGGACGTACAGCAGGTCGAGGTAGTCCGTGCGGAGGCGGTCGAGGCTCTCCTCGGTCGTCTCGAGAACGTCGTCGTGTGCGAGGTTGCTCGTCCACACCTTCGTCGCGAGGAAGACGTCCTCCCGGTCGACGTCCGACTCGGCGATGCCGCGGCCGACCGCCTCCTCGTTGCGGTAGGCCTGGGCGGTGTCGACGTGCCGGTAGCCGTGGTCCAGGGCGGTGCGCACGCTCTCCGCGCACTGGCCGTGGTCCTCGTTCTGCCAGGTGCCGATGCCGAGTACGGGCATCCCGTTCGATAGCGGTGCGCGTCGCTCCGTGTCCTGTGCCATGGTCGTTGAAACGAGGGGCGTGCGGTTAGGGATTTGGGCTCCGGCGAGACCCTACCACGGTGCGAACTCGGGGTCGCCGAGGCGGCGGCGTTCCTCGATGCCGTCGATGCGCGCGAGGTCCGCGCCGTCGAGTTCGAGGTCGAGGCTCGCGTAGTTGTCACGGACGTGTTCGGGCGAGGACGCCTTCGGAACCGGCGTCACGCCAGCGGCCTGGTGCCACGCCAGCAGCGCCCGCGCCGGGCTGACGTCGTGGCGCGCTGCGACAGCCTCCACTTCCGGTCGGTCGAGCGCGAACCCGTGCATCAGGGGGTTGTACGCGAGCACGTCGAGGTCGCGGCCCGCGCAGTGCGCACAGAGGCCTGTCTGCGGCAGCAGTGGGTGACGCTCTAACTGGACCGCCTCGACGGGTGCGTCGCAGACGTCGAGCGCCTCGTCGACGAGTTCGGCCGTGAAGTTGCTGAGGCCGACGGCGTCGAGCAGGCCGTCGTCGTAGCACTCCGAGAGTGCGCCGAGCGTCTCCTCGGGGTCGTACGTGTTCGCCGGCCAGTGGACGTAGACGAGGTCGATGGTGTCGACGCCGAGGCGCTCGCGGCTCTCGCGTACCCCCTCGTGGACGGACTCGCTGTCCAGGCTGTCGTGCCAGAGCTTCGTCGCCACGGATACCTCCTCGCGGGGGACGTCGCTGCGTTCGAGGCCGTCGCCAACTGCGGCTTCGTTCTCGTAGAACTGCGCGGTGTCGACGTGTCGGTAGCCGACGTCGAGCGCGTTCTCGACGGCCCGTGTGCACTCCTCGCCGTGCAGTTTGAACGTGCCGAACCCGAGCGGTGGGAGGGCTGCCATCGCGCTACGGGTCAGCGCTCGACAGAAAAGGCCTTGTGGTCTACTCCGCGAGGCGTTGCTTCGCGAACCGCGCGAGCAACGGGAGGTCACTGACGTGGAACAGCTTCGCGAGCGAGCGCCACCCGCCCTCGTTGGCCTGGCTGAGCGTCTCCATGTCCGTGGCGTTGAGGTCCCGCATCAGCGTGTCGTAGCGCTCGTTCGGCGCGAGGTACAGCAGCTGGGTCATCGTCAGCCGGGTGCGCATGTCGGGTGCGACGCGGCTGTGCCACAGTTCGTCGTAGACGGCCATCGCGTCCGCGGACGTGTCCTGTTCGTTGCCCATCAGACAGCGGTCGGCGGTGATTGCGGCGGCGCGAGCGGACTCCATCCCCTTGTGGATGCCCTCGCCCCACAGCGGGTCGATGGTCGGCACGGTGTCGCCGATTGCCATGAAGTTGTCCGTGCTGAGACTGGCGGGCATCTGGATGTGGGCGGACCCGCGGTGTTGCTTGCCCTCGAGTTTCTCGGCGTTCTCGAAGCGCGGGTCGGAGTCGAGCCAGTAGTCTAGGTAGTCGTCGATGCCCATCCCCGAGTTCCCGAAGCGCTGGTAGCTCTCGTTCTGGATGTAGCAGAGGCCGACCTTCGCGGTGTCCTCGCCCGTGTGGAAGATCCAGGAGTAGCCGCCGGGCGCCAGGTCGTGGTCGAGGCGCAGCATCATCGCGTCGCTGAGGTCTGCGTAGTCCTCGTGGTCGACGTCGACACCCTCCATCTCCCACTCGACGCCGATGGCCTGGTGCTTGCGCTTGAGGTCGCAGACGCTGAGTTTCTTCGCCAGCGGCGCCGCCGGCCCCGTGGCGTCGACGACGATGTCCGCGTACAGTTCCTCGGAGCCGGCGTACTTGACGCCGACAATCTCCCCGTCCTCCAGGATGGGGTTGTTCACGCGGGCGTCGAAGCGGTACTCTGCGCCCTCGTCGCGGCCGTCGGCCACGAGGTAGCGCTTGAAGTCCGCGAACTCCAGGACGGCACCGGGCTGGTGCTGGACGAAGTGCTCGTTCGGGGACTCGAGGACGACCTCGTCGGTGTAGTGCATCACCACGTCGTCGGGAATCCCGAACGCGCCCGTCATCGACGCGAACGTGCCCGCCGTCGACTTGTTCGACTGCCGCGGGAACTCGTCCTCGGACTCGGTCTCGAGGACGACCACGTCGTAGTCCCGTCGGGCGAGATCTCGCGCGCACTGTGCTCCTGCCGGACCGGCGCCGGCGACGACGACGTCGTAATGCTCAGACATAGGAGAACTCCTCGGAGGGGTCGCTCGTGTGTGGGCCACGTCCTTCTCGGTCGGCTCGACGAACCGTCGGGTAGGCGGCCGCACCGGGGGTTGCGGGCCGACGGAGGCGGTGGATGGCTGCGCCCGTGGCCATAGTTACTCAATCTAAATCAGGTCAGAGATAAAAAACACGCGGGAACGTTCCTGACGCCCGCGAGAGGGCGTAATTGGGGGTCGCGGTGGCAGAACTGTCACCCGACCCCGGTCACTCGGCGTCCTCCCCATCACCCATCCACCGGAGGCCGAGGGAGCGGTAGCCGTCGAACTCGCCGCGCTCGATCTCCGCCTCGATCTCGGCGTGGGTCTCCGCGTCGATGCGCGCGAGGTGACAGAGCGGGTGGCCCGGCAGCGCCACCGGGTTCTCGAGGACGCCGACGAGAATCCCAGTGAACGGCGCCGTGACGACGTGCTCCTCGCTGCTGAAGTGGTCGCTGATAGTGCAGATGGTCTCGCCCTCGTGGACGAGCGGCGCCGGTCCCCACTCCATCTCCACGAGACCACCCGTGTCCGCCCGGAGCCACCGCTTCTCCTGGTCGCCTCCGAGGATCTTCTGCCAGTGAGGGTTCGCCCGCTCACCGTCAGGCCGCACACCGTACTCCGCGAGCACGCTCTCGACCCCGGCCTTCGCCTTCTCGATGAGCGGCCGCTGGAACCGGTGGGCCTTCCCCATCTCGACTGTGATCGTCGGGATGCCGTCGCCCGTCGCGACCGCGCGCAGCGACCCCCCGTCGCCCGCGCCGTTCAGAATCACGTTCGCGCCGAAGGACTCGGCCAGGCGCTCGACCTCGGAGTTCGACATGTCCGCGCGGACGTGGTACATGGTCGTCCGGTTCCGCGTGGACGTGTGGAGGTCGATTCCGAGGTCGGCCTGGCTGACGAACCGGCGGTACACCTCGTGAGCCATCCGCTCGGCAGTGTTCGAGCGCTCCCGGCCCGGGAACGACCGGTTGAGGTCCTGATCGTAGATGGGGATGTCACGCTGCTGGGCGAGGTAGCCCGGGACGTTGACGACGTGCAGGAAGACGAGCGTCCCGTGGAGGTCGCGCGGTTCGTAGCGGTCGGCGACCTCCTGGAGCACCTTCACGCCGTTCAGTTCGTCGCCGTGGACGCCAGCCGAGAGGAACACCGTCGGGCCGCCCGTGTCCCCGTTCACGACGGTCACCGGCATCTCCACGGGGTCGCCGAGGTACGTCTCCCCGATCTCGTAGCGGATGTGGCGTTTCTCCCCGGGGTCGACCTCGGCGTCGTACCGGAACGGTTCCGGCGCGGTGTCCGTCATGGCGCTCACCTCTCGAGCAGCGACGAAAAGTCCGGTGTTCCCCGCGCCCCTCGGGTCAGTCGGCCAGCGGGTACCGCGCCACCGTCTCGAAGTCGGGGAACCGCTCGTCGAGGTCGACCGCCACCAGTTCGACGTCCGTCACCCGAACCGACGGTACGTCCAGCGTCCGGTTCCCCTCCAGCCACGCGAGGAGGTCCTCGTACCCCTTCTGGGACCGGAACTGCGCGAGCGTGAGGTGGGGGACGTACCCCTCGTCGCGGTCGTGGACCTCGATGCCCTCGATACCACAGGCTCGCTCGTTCAGCCCCCTCAACGAACCACCGTCGTCCACCGCCGCGAACACCACGGACGGGAAGAGGTCCAGTCGCGGGAAGGTCACCTCGAACGCCGGCGCGTCCGCGAACGCCTCCCGCCCTGCCGCAGCGATGTCCGCCTCGTCACCCGCCGACAGTCGCTGGTCTGGGCCGACGTTCCCCGCCACCGTCACCGTCACGTGGAGGTAGCTCTGGGGGACCACGGCGAGACAGTCGAACTCCGCGAGCGCGTCCAGCGTCGGGCGCAACGCGTCGCGGACGGACTCGTCGTCGACGCGCGCGAGGAAGACGAGGTGGCGACCGCCGTTCTGGTCGTCCACGTCCATCTCGGTCGTCGGCTCAGGCGTCAGCTCGTGACGCTCGTCCCAGTAGCCTGTCACGTGCGGGACGACGGGGGACAGCGTAGTAAGGATGGGGGTCGGGGTTCAGCGGTCGCGGCCTTCGAGACGCACTGCGAGTACGAGCAGGACGTAGACGACCGCGAGGGTGACCGGTAACAGTGCGAGCGCCTGGTAGAAGTCGCCGAACGGGAGGCGTTCGGCGATTTCGCGGGAGAGCACGACGCTGGTCGCGCCCACGAACAGGGCGCTCCACGCCGACACCGAGTCCATCAGCCGATCGAGTCGCGCGTCTATCGGGTTCTGCTGGCGGTCACTGGGTGTGCACTCGGTGGTCATGTGTGGGCTGGGTCGTCGCTGGCTGGCGGTTCGGCGTGTCGGTTCTGGCTGTGTCGGGTTCGGGTCATGGCTTGCACGAGACGCGAGGTGTAAAGCGAGCTTTACAGTAAAGTATGCTTTACACGTCCACCTAAATCTATCGGTGAGGACGAATTCGGCAGTGTACGTTCCTTTCAGTCGCTGTCATCGTCGAGTTCCGGGTCGAACAGCTCCTCGATGCGACAGTCGAACTGCCGCGCGAGCTTGAACGCGAGTTCGATCGAGGGGTCGTAGCGGTCGCGCTCGATGGCGTTGATGGTCTGGCGCGTGACGCCGACGGCGGCCGCGAGGTCAGCCTGACTCAGCCCCGCTTCCTCCCTGTGGGCGCGGACGTCGTTCTTCATCGGCGGTACCGGACGACGGTGTACACGATTCCGTACAGTACGAACAGCGCGGATAGCGCGACGAACCCGCCCCAGACGCGGTCCGGGACGTCGACGGCTGCGGTGTTCTCCGCGACGACGAGTGTCGTCATCGTGAGCAACCCGACGACGGCCGCAATCTGGAGCGTCAGATAGCTCGCGCGGCGCTCTAACGCGGCGTCACGCTCGTCGAACAGGTCTACGGACGTCCCCTTCCAGACGCCGACGAACCCGAGGATGCCGACCCAGTAGACGGCAAGGCCGACCAGGGGGTAGCCGAACTCGCCCGCCGCGACGAACCCGCCGACGCCGACCAGTATCGACCCGTACATCAGCCGCCGGTAGCGGCGGATTCGCGCCAGTTTGTTCCGGCCACTCGCGTTCGCTCTGCTCATACACGGGGCTCTCTCGCGCACCACTGTAAAACGTACTTTCCACCGAGGTTGGCGGGAGAGACCAGCATCGGCGCGCGGACCGCGCCGTGAGCAGAGAGCGGTGCGCGCTTTGCGCGCACCCGACGAAATAAGAAGGTCCGTTAGTAGAACTCGCGGACGAGGTCCGTCGCGCCGTCGGGGGCGCCGTCCGGAATCTCGGCCATGTTCTCCGTGACGCCGTGGGCCTCGTGGTACGGGACGGAGTCCTCGTTCTGGTAGAGGATGCCCATGTATTCCTTGTCGGCCTCGAGGATGGCGTCCTTGGCCTGGTTGTAGTCCGTCGGGTCGTAGTCGTCCTCCTCGGAGAGGTCGACGAGGCTGTCCCGGAAGTAGTCGTACGTGTCCACGTCGTTGAACGTGACACACGGACTGAAGCAGTTCACGAGACTGAAGCCGTCGTGCTCGATGGCCTCCTGGACGATCTCCGTGTGACGCATCGCGTCCGAGGAGAAGCTCTGGGCGATGAACGATCCGCCGGCCGCCATCGCGAGCGCGAGCGGGTTGACCGGGGGCTGCTTCGGCCCCTCTGGGGTCGTCGCCGTCTCGAAGTCCGGTCGGCTGGTCGGGGACGCCTGGCCCTTGGTGAGGCCGTAGATGCGGTTGTCCATCACGACGTACGTGATGTCGACGTTCCGGCGAACGGCGTGGACGAAGTGGCCCGCGCCGATGGAGTAGCCGTCGCCGTCGCCGCCCGCGACCATCACTTCGAGGTCCGGGTTGGCGAGTTTGACGCCGGTGCCCACCGGGAGCGCGCGGCCGTGGACGCCGTGGAGGGCGTACGACCGCATGTACGTCCCGATCTTGCCGGAACAACCGATACCCGCGACGACGAACGTGTCGTCGGGCGAGTTACCGGTCTCGGCGAGTGCTTTCATCATCCCGTTCATGGTGCCGAAGTCGCCACAGCCGGGACACCACGTGGGCTGCTTGTCGGACTTGAAGTCGGTGAATCGGACGTTCTCTGAGCTCATGCTAGGGTCTCCTTGATCTCGGCGGCGAGTTCGTCTGCCTTGAAGTCGACGCCGTCGTACTTGTTGATGCGCTCGACGCGCTCGAGGACGTCGTGTTCGACGACGTCTGCGAACTGGCCGGTCGCGTTGGCTTCGACGACTACGACGTCCTCTGCGGCCTTGACCTCGTCGCTGAGGTCGGGGCGCGGGAAGATGTACGGCACCGAGATGACGCGGACGTTCACGCCGTCCTCGTCGAGGTAGTCGAGCGCCTCGACGAGCGTCCCCTCGTTCGACCCCCACGAGATGACGAGGCTGTCGGCCTCGCTGTCGCCGAACTCGCGGTAGTCGAAGTTCTCCTGCTCGATGGCAGTGTCGACCTTGCGGTAGCGCTTGTCGACCTGCTCGACGCGGACGTCCGTGTCCTCGGTCCGGCGCCCGAGCTCGTCGTGCTCGAGGCCCGTGGACATGTGGACGCCGCCCTTCGTGCCGGGGAGCGCGCGCGGACTGACACCGTCGGCCGTGACGGCGTGTGGCTGGAACTGTTCTTTCTCGTTCTGCCAGGCCGAGATGTCGCCCTCGTCGACGAGCTTCCCGCGGTCGACTTCGACCTCGTCCATGTCGAACTCGTCCGGTTCGTAGGTGCGCTCGGTGACCGCCATCGAGAGGTCGGCGGTGAGGTACACCGGCACCTGGTACTTCTCCGCGAGGTTGAACGCCTCGACGGTCTTGTGGAAACACTCCGCGACGGAGGTGGGCGCGACGACGAAGCGCGGAATCTCGCCGTGGCCGCCCTTCAGCATCATGTTCAGGTCGCCCTGCTCCTGCTTGGTCGGCATCCCCGTGGAGGGACCCGAGCGCATCACGTTCGTGATGACCAGCGGCGTCTCGCTGGTGGCGACGAGCCCGAACGTCTCGGCCATCAGGTCGATACCCGGGCCGGACGTCGCGGTCATCGAGCGAGCCCCGGCGCGGGCGGCGCCGAGCGCGAGGTTGATGGCCGCGAGTTCGTCCTCTGCCTGGACGACGTGGCCGCCGAACTGCTCGATGCGGCCGGTGAGGTACTCCATCACGTCGGTCGCGGGCGTGATGGGGTAGCCGGCGTAGAACCGGCAGCCAGCGGCGATGGCGCCCATGCCGATGGCCTCGTCGCCGTTCAGCAGGACGTAGTCGTTGTCGGTCGTGTCCAGCGAGTAGCGGGGGCCCTCCTCTGCGAAGTGCTCCTCGACGTACTCGGAGCCGAGGCGGGCGGCCTGTTTGTTGTTCTCGACGATGCTCTCCCCCTTGTTGCCGAAGCGCTTCTCGAGGGACTCGTCGAGGTTCTCGATGGGGAAGTCGGCGACGGCGCAGACGGCGCCGAGCGCGACCACGTTGCGCATGATGGCGCCGCCGGCGTCCTCCGCCAGCGACTTCAGCGGGACGTCGAGACCGGTCACGTCTTCGGGCGCCTCGAAGTCCGAGAACTCCGTGCGTTCCCCGTCGTAGATGATGACGGAGTCCTCGTGGAGTTCGTCGAGATTCTCGTCGACGGTGCGCTCTGTGAGCGCGATGAGGATGTCGAGGCGGTCGACCACGCTCTGTACCTGGTCGACCGACGTTCGGACCTTGTACGCCGTGTAGCCACCCCGGATGCGAGAGGCGAAGTCCTTCGAGGTGAACACGTGCCGGCCGGCGCGCGAGAGCGCCTGTGCGAAGATCTTGCCGGTCGAAGCGATTCCATCGCCGGCCTCGCCGCCGATGGCCCAGTTCAGGTCGTCGTGCATGTACTAGCGGCTTGCCGCGCCGCGAGCAAAAAGGCTTCTGAAGCCGCATTCGGCGTCCAAACCGGGGAAGCACACCTGCTCTCCCCGAGAACTGGACGTTCGTCCAGTACTGCTGGTTCGAGTAGCTCTATCGGCGCCACGAGCCTCCAGTTCCGCCTGTCTGTCTACCACGAGTTCCGAACGGCGAACGGGGTCGCGTGACGGAGTGGGCGAGCGTGCGTGCACGGATCGGAAGCCAATCCATTTGAACCGCGAACGCGAACGCTGAGCATGGACGAGACTGCAGTCGCCGTGCGCGAAGTCCGCGAGGTGGGGCCGGACACGGTCGCACTGACCTTCGCGGCGCCGGCGGAGTTCGCGGCGGAACCGGGACAGTTCGTGCGGATGCTCGCGGAGTTCGACGGCGAGGAGGAGGGGCGCTACTACACGCTGTCCTCGCCGACCGTCGAGGGGACGTTCGAGGTCACCGTCGGCGTCGACCCCGAGGGAGCACTCGGACCGTGGCTCGCCGACCGCGAACCCGGCGACGAGGTCCGCATCGAGGGCCCGTACGGCGACGACTACTACGAGGGCGAGGAGTCGATCGTCCTGCTCGCGGGCGGTCCCGGCGTCGGCCCCGCCATCGGCATTGCGGAACGAGCGATCAGCGAGGGCGCTGAGGTCACGCTCGTCTACCGGGACGACGAACCGGTCCACGAGGAGCGCCTCTCCGCGCTCTCCGTCGGTGGTGCGCGAGTCGTGTTCGTCACTGGCGACCTCTCGGATGCCGTCCAGTCCGTCGCGGACCGTCCGGACGCAGCGGCGTTCGTCTACGGCTTCGCGGGCTTCTGCGAGGAGGCGGTCGACGCGCTCGACGACGCGGGCTTCGACACCGAGGGCGCGAAGGTCGAGAGCTTCGGCCCCGCGCCGTAACCGAGTCGCGCCGAAAGTCTCACTCCTCAGTGTTCGACGAACTCCACGAGCGCGCCGCCCGTCGACTTCGGGTGCAGGAACGCGACGTCGTGGCCCCAGGCGCCCGGCCGCGGTTTCTCGTCGATGAGGTCGACCCCAGCCTCGCGAGCGGTTTCGAGGGCGGCGGCGATGTCGTCGGTCGCGAGCGCGACGTGGTGGATGCCCCCGCCGCGGTTCTCCAGGTACCGGCCGATGGTCGTCCCCTCTTCGACGGGTTCGAGCAGTTCGAAGTAGCCCTCGCCGTCGAGTTCGAGGAAGACGACGCGGAGGCCGTCGAACGTCTCCTCGTGGACGAGTGGCGCGTCGAACAACTCGGTGTACAGGTCGGCGAGGCCGCTGGCGTCGTCGGTGGCGACGCCGACGTGGTCTACGTGCATACCCGTCCGGAGACGGCGGCCGGCCATCAAGGCTGCGGCGAGCGGCCGCGGACGCCTAGTGGGTCGCAGTGGGGGTCGGCAGGTCGAACTGCACGCCGGTGAGGTCCTCGGAGACGTCCCAGAGTGGCCGTGCGACGTCGCGGTCGTACGACCGGTCGCTGGAGGACTGCTCGGTCGGGTGGCCGCGCATGTTCAGCAGGCCGCCGGGACCGACGTACTCGCCGCCGTCGACGTCGGGGTGGGTGGCGGCGTACAGCATCGGCCACGCGCCGCGTTCGGCGCTCTGGGCGAAGACGGCGTTCGCGACCTGCATCCCGAACAGGCGGAGGCGCGAGCCGGCCTGCTCCGGGCCCCGGCGCTGGAGGTTCGTGTCGGCGTACCCCGGGTGGCAGGCGACGCTCGCCACGCTCGCGTTCGCGGCGCGGAGTCGCCGGTCGAGTTCGTACGCGAACAGCACGTTCGCGAGTTTCGACTGCGCGTACGCCGCCCACTTGTCGTAGTCCGCCTCGCTCTGGAGGTCCTCGAAGTCGATGCGGCCGCGTTCGTGGACGCCACTCGACTGCGTGACGACGCGGGTCTGCCCGTTCGTCCGCCGGAGTGTATCGAGCAGGCCCGCGGTGAGCGCGACGTGCCCGAGGTGGTTCACGCCGAACTGCGTCTCGAAGTCGTCGGCGGTCTCCGAGCGCGGAATCGCCATGACGCCGGCGTTGTTGCAGAGCACGTGGATCGCGTCGAACTCGGTCCGGTACCACTCCGCGAACGCCCGCACCGAGTCGAGATCCGCGAGGTCGAGTTCGGCGACGGTGAGCGACGCACCCGCGTACTCGTCCGCGACGGCTCGTTTGGCTTCCTGCCCGCGCTCTGTGCTCCGGACGGCCAGTACGACGTGCGCGCCGGCGGCGGCGAACGCCCGCGTCGCCTCGAAGCCGACGCCGCTGTTCGCGCCAGTCACGACGACCTGCCGGCCGGCCTGCGAGGGCATCTGTTCGGGGGTCCAGTCGGTACTCATGGTTCTCCGTTCGTGACCGAGTGACAAAGTTCCGGGGCGTTCCGGTGTGTGTCGCCGCGACCGCGGCGGGACTGGCTCGGACCGCCGCTCAGGGACGGTGTTCGCCGAAGACGTCGCGGAGCGTGTTGCAGATCTCGCCGACGCTGGCGTACGCCTTCACGGCGTCCACGATGTAGGGCATCAGGTTCTCGTCGCTCTCTGCGGCGTCCCGGAGCGCCGCAAGCGCGTCCTCCACGGCCGCCTCGTCGCGGTCGTCCTTGACGGCCTCCAGGCCGTTCACCTTGCGCTGTTCGTCCTCCTCGGTGACCTCCTCGATGTCGACTTCGGCCTCCTCGTCGACCTGGAACTCGTTGACCCCGACGATGACGCGGTCCTTCTCCTCGACCTCCTCCTGGCGCTCGAAGGCGACGTCCTGGATCTGGCGCTGGACCCACTGGTCCTCGACGGCCTGGCGCATCCCGCCCTGCTGTTCGACCTCGTCGATGAGGTCCAGTGCCTTTGCCTCGACGTCGTCGGTCAGCGATTCGACGTAGTAGGAGCCCGCGAGCGGGTCGATGGTGTCGGCCGCGCCGGACTCGTGGGCGAGGATCTGCTGGGTGCGCAGCGCGGTCCGCACGGAGTCCTCCGTGGGAATCGAGAGCGCCTCGTCCTTCCCGTTCGTGTGGAGGCTCTGCGTCCCGCCGAGGACGGCCGCGAGCGCCTGGTAGGCCACGCGGACGATGTTGTTGTCGATCTGCTGAGCGGTGAGCGTCGACCCCGCGGTCTGCGTGTGGAACTTCAGCTGCTTGCTCTTCGGGCTCTCGGCGCCGAAGCGCTCCTCCATGATCGTCGCCCACATGCGACGGGCGGCGCGGAACTTCGCGACCTCCTCGAGGATGTTGTTGTGGGCGTTGAAGAAGAAGGAGAGCTGTGGCGCGAACTCGTCGACGTCGAGGCCGGCGTCGAGGGCGGTCTCGACGTACTCGATGCCGTCGGCGAGCGTGAACGCGATCTCCTGGGCGGCGGTCGCACCAGCCTCGCGGATGTGGTAGCCGGAGATGGAGATGGTGTTGAACTTCGGCGTCTCGTCGGCGCAGAACTCGAAGATGTCCGTGATGACGCGCATCGAGGGCTCCGGCGGGAAGATGTAGGTGTTGCGCGCGACGTACTCCTTGAGGATGTCGTTCTGGATGGTACCCCGGAGCTCCTCGCGGTCGACGCCCTGCTTGTCCCCCACGGCGATGTACATCGCGAGCAGCACGCTGGCGGGGGCGTTGATGGTCATCGACGTCGACACCTCGTCCAGCGGGATCCCCTTAAACACCCGCTCGAAGTCCGCGAGCGTGTCGATGGCGACCCCCGACTTGCCGACCTCACCCTGGGCCATCGTGGCGTCTGAGTCGTAGCCCATCTGGGTCGGCAGGTCGAACGCCATCGACAGCCCGGTCTGGCCCTGGTCGAGCAGGTAGTGGAACCGCTCGTTGGTTTCGTCGGGCGTCCCGAAGCCGGCGTACTGCCGCATCGTCCACAGCCGACCCCGATACATCGTGGGGTAGGGACCCCGTGTGTAGGGCTCCTCGCCCGGGAACCCGAGGTCCTCCTCGTAGTCGAGTTCCGAGACGTCCTCGGGCGTGTAGAGGCGGTCGACCGGCTGGCCGCCGGTGTCCGTCGTGAACTGTTCCTGGCGCTCGCCGAACCGGTCGAGCGTGGGTCCGAGCGTGTCGGCCTCCCACTCCTCCCGGGACTCGCGGATGCGCTCGAGGTCCTCGGAATCGTACATTACCTAGGCGAACGGGGAGCGTCGTCTTAATGCTTGTACGTTCGTCGGAATATCACCGGACGACGACTCGCTCCGTCTCGGGGTCGATCTCGACCTCCCGGCCGATCGGCATCGGGGCGACCGGGTTCGTGTGCCCCCAATCGAGGCCACACACCACGGGCGCGTCAGGGTTGTAGCGCCCGACCCACTCGACGACGGCGTCGTAGACCTCTTCGCGGTAGCGTTCGCGGTCGCCGCCCGGCGGGCCGGCTGCGTAGCTCCGGGTCGGCGGGCGCCCGACGAGTACGCCGTCGAAGCGCTCCAGTAGCCCGCGTTCGCCCATCGCCATCAGGCTCCCGCCGACCATCGTCGGCGACGGGAGGTCCTGGGCCGTCTCGACGCAGAGCACGGCACCGTCGAGGCGTTCGAGGTCGGGGAGGTGGCGCTCGCTGGCGAGGTGCCAGTCGATGATGGCGCGGCAACCGCCCCAGAGCCGACCGGTCACGACCTCGTCGCCGCCAGCCCACCGCCACCCGGGGTTGGGTTCGTACTCCGGGCGTTCGCCGAGCAGACACGGGTCCGACCACCAGTGGCTCGGCTCGTCCGTCCACTCGTCGCTGGCTTCCAGTTCGCCCCCGGGGTCCTCGAAGAACACCCGCCGGCAGTAGTGTTCGGTGTACTCGGGGACGCCGCCGGGAGTCGCGATCTCGTTCAGGAGCTGACCGCCGTTGAACGACACGACGCCGTGCTTCCAGAGGTAGAGCCCGAGGTTCGTGTTGTCGCTCATCCCGTAGAACCGCGTCGCCTGCTCGCGGAGCACGTCCGCGTCGAGGTGCTTCAGCACCCGTAACTGGTCGGCGCCGCCGATGGTCGCGAATATTCCCTCGATCTCCGGGTCGCGGAACGCGGCGTGGAGGTCGGCGGCGCGCGCTCGCGGATTGTCGGCGAGGAACTCGTCGCCCTGCCGGGCCGTCGGGTACACCACGGGCTCGAGGTCGAAGACGTCCCGGAGGCGGTCGAGGGCGAGTTCGAGCAGGTGCGGTGCGTTCCGAGCACCACCGGAGGACGGTGCGACGACGGCGACGCTGTCGCCGGGTTCCATCGGTGGCGGCGTGACGAACTCCGTCATACCACGCCGGTCACCCGCCGCGCTCAAAAGCCTTCGCGGGCCGTGTCACTTGCTCCCGGTGTCGTACTTGTACGTCGCCGAGTCCGGGTCGATCCCGAAGTCCTCGGGGGTCTCCGGGTCGTCGGTGCCCTCCTCGTCGGAGAACCGTCGCCGGAGTCGGAGCGGAATCGCGAACTCCTCGAAGTCGAGGTGGAACGGCTCCGCGTTCGGCCGGTAGTCGCGGACGGCGTCGAGTCGCGCGGGGAGCGGCTCGGGGAGGTCCTCGGCGTCCACGCGCTCGAAGCCGAACTGCGAGAGGTAGTCGCCCTCGTCGGAGAGCGCGTACGCCCCCTCGAAGCCCTGTTCGCGGGCTTCGTCCATGAGGAACTCCAGGAGCCGTGCACCGACGCCCTGGCCGCGGTACTCCTCCAGGACGCCGATGTTCGTGAACTCGCAGACCGGTTCCCCGGCGTCGTGGGCGCGGAGTCGAGCGAACCCGGCGCGCTCCCGGGTGTCGTCCTCGATCGCGAGCACGTAGTCTCGCGAGCGGAACGCCGGGTCCTCGAACCCGTACTCGTCGAGGCGGTCGAGCAGCCACACCTCCTCGTGTTTCTTGGCGTCCCGTGCTTGCATCACACCTGGTTGTTGGACCGGGGTGGGGAAAAGGGTTTGCGGACCGGTATATCTCGGGAGCGCCAGGAGGAGTGTCGTCACCAGGCCCGCCGTCAGTGCCTACGACTGACCACGGTACCCACTGCGACTGCGAGCAGCGCCACGAGGAGGCCGAACCCGGGGACGTCGGCGGCCGACGTGTCGCTGTCGGCGAGGTCCGTCGTCGTCTCGCCGGACTCCACTGTCGTCTCCGTCGACTCCGGCGTCTCCGACGTCCGGGTCGTCTCCGGGGGCGTCCAGCCGAACGCTCGCGCGGCGCGTTCCGCCGTCGTCTCGTTCTGTGTCACGAAGACGAACTGCGGGTTCGCCTCGAACGACCCCGACTCGATGGCGTCGGCGAGGCCCGCGCCGAGGCTGTAGGCGCTGACCACCTCGCCGTCGACGACGGTGAGCAGGCAGTACCCCTGGTCGTTGCGTTCCGCGTCGGCCCGACACGACTGGACGCCCTCGTCGGTGAACCCGGCGTCGACGAGCGTGTCGGTGAACGACGCGGCGCCAGAGTCGGTGAGCGTCACCGGGACCTGCCAGCCGGTCTCCCCTCTCTCGGGTGCGCCGGCGCGCTCGACGTCCGACGGCGTGACCACTGGCTCTTCGACCATCTCGCCATCGCTGGGGTACCGCGCGACGACTTCCGCGCTCGGGTCGGCTGCCGGGGTGCCAGCGACGCTGGCGGCGGCGAGCAGGAGGACGACGACTGCGAGGGGGACGCGTCTCATGTCGAGTTGTGGCGTCGACGGATACCAAAAGTTCCCGGGTCGATTCTCTCGCGGGGCAACTGTTTACTCGCCGCGTCTGAAACTGGCCGGCGATGACGAGTGACGAGGACCCCGCGCCAGACGCGGCGTACGCTCCCGGCGAGCAGATCCTCCCGGGGTGGCCGAGCGGCCCGGAGGTGGACGCAGACGTCGAGGGCGACGAGTCCGCGTTCGCGCTGGTCGGCAACGAGATCCGCGCCGCCATTATCCGGACGCTCGGCGACGAGCGCGGCCAGGAGGGACCGCGTCCCATCCTCTCGTTCTCGGAGCTCCACGACGCCGTCGACGTGGACGTGGTCTCCAGCCAGTTCAACTACCACCTCCAGCGACTCGTCGGCAGCTTCGTCGACCAGACCGAGGACGGCTACCGCCTCAAACCGGTCGGGTCCACGCTGTACCGAACGATTCGGGCAGGGACGTTCACCGGCGACGCGTCGTTCGGTCCGGTGGACGTCGGCTTCGACTGTCACCACTGCGGTGCCCCCGCGGAGGGCGTCTACGGCGACGGCATGTTCACCGTGCAGTGCCGGGGCTGTGAGACGCTGTTCGACCTGGTGCTCGCGCCGCCGGAGACCCTCGACCCCGGCGACGAACCGGAGCTACTGGACCGCCTGAACCAGTACACGCGCCACCGGCGCCTGGCGTTCCAGCGCGGGGTTTGTCCCACCTGCGTGAACCGCCTGGACACCAGACTCATCGACGGCGAGGCGTCGCCGTTCACCGACTACGAGCACCGCACGGTCTCCGTCCACCAGTCCTGCGGGCACTGTGGCGCCCAGATGTACGTCGGCGTCGGCGAAGCACTCCTCTACGACCCGGCCGTCGTCTCGTTCTGCTATGAGCGCGGCCGCGACGTCACCAGCGAACCCGTCTGGCACCTCGAGTTCGCGATGACCGACCGCTTCGTCACGGTGCGCTCGCGGGACCCCTGGGAGGTGGCACTCGCCGTCGAGTTCGACGGCGACACGCTCGAACTCGTCGTGGACGGCGACTTGAACGTCGTCGAACGCAACTACTCGTAGCGAACCGGGGAGTCCCAGACGTCCTCGTGCCGTTTCACTCGCACTGCACCGACCGCGCCACGTCGACGAGCAGCGCCACCGGGACGCCCTCACCCCGAACCGTGTAGCGGTACTCGTCGCAGTTCCAGGAGACCGACGTCGTCGGGCCGACCGAGACCTCGGCCGTCCGGTCGCCGACAGTCACCTGCTGGTCGCCGTCGCGCACCGGCAACGTCCGGTCGTACGTCGCGACCGTGACCCGCGCCGTCGCGTTCGCGTACGCCAGTCCGACGCCGCGGATCTGGCCGCTCGTCCGCGACGCGTACGTCAGTCCGAACGACGGCGGTAGCTCCGGCGTCGGGACGCCGATCGCTGCATCCGCGCGGAGCGCCCGCACGCTGTCGTAGGTGGTCGTCTCCGGGACGTCGAGCGTCTCGACGGTGGCGTTCGCGGGCGGGTCGAAGCTGAACGTCGAGTTCGCCAGCCCCGGGTCGAACGTCACGTTCGTGTACGTCGTGGTCGTCGACACCGTCTCTCCGTCCTCGGTCCACTCCGTCCGCTGTTTCAGCGGGAAGAAGTACTCCGCGTCCACCCACAGCGTCTGTCGGTACCCCGCTGTGTCGGCGTCGTCGGCCGGTTCGACCCGCAGCACGTAGGCTGTCCGGCCGTCCACGGTCGTGGTCCCGTTGTAGCTGACGCCGTGAGCGGCAGCCGTTGGGGTGCTCGCACCAGGGGGTGTACTCCCCGTCGAGGCGACGACGGGGAGCGGCGAGATTGCGGGGCTCGCGGGTGCGGTGGCAGACTCCGACGGGTCGGACACGTTCAGTCGGGTGAACAGGCGCTCCAGTCGCTGGCCCTGGGAGGGCTCCTCGTCGCCGGAGAGCGAGAACTGGTCGACGACGTTCGCGTCACGGTCGTACAGCCACATCGTCGACCCGTTCGACACCACGAGTTCGTGCAGCCGGTCGGCGTCACCCACGACCAGCTCTCGGTGGGCGTCGGTCGACGGTCGACGCTGGACCTCGGTGACGGTGCGACTCGTGGCCTCCCCCCGCTCGACGACCGTCACCTTCGTCGCCGCGACTCCCTCGATGGACGCGTACCGCTCCGAAGCGTCCACCCCGAGCCGTTCACCGCCTCCCGCGCCGGCCGACGGTGGCGTCAGCAGCCCACCGGCGGCGACCACGCTGGCGAGGACGACGACCACGGCGAGGAGGACGATCTTCGTCGGGTGGCTCGGCCCACTCCTGCGCATACACGCTGACAAACTACCTGTCGTCGGCATAATCGTTTTGGAACGGCTACACGTCGGTCCGCGGAATCCTCGCGTCTCGCGCTCCTGGCCGAGTTTCACTGCGAAACAACTTTGACGCGAAGGGAAGAGGTGGAACACATGGATTCGCTCGACGAAGTGGACGAAGTCGTCCACCGGCCGACCCGGGAGTTCGTCGAGTCCACGAACGTCTGGGCGTTCATGCAGGCCCACGACATCGCGGACTACGACGAACTCATCGAGCGCACGACGACCGACCTCGACTGGTTCTGGGGCGAACTCCCCGACTACCTCGGCCTCGACTTCCACGAGGAGTTCGACCAGGTGCGCGACGAGACCGACGGCCCACAGTTCACGGAGTGGTACCCTGGCGCGGAACTGAACGTCGCGCACAACACCGTCGACCGGCACGCCGCGACCGACTCACCGGACCGCAACCGGGTCGCCTGCATCTGGGAGGGCGAACCCGGCGAGGTGCGGGAGGTCACGTACCACGAACTCCACCGCCAGGCGAACAAGGTCGCCAACGCCCTGACCGAGCGCGGCATCGGCGAGGGCGACACCGTCGGCCTCTACATGCCGATGGTCCCGGAGGTGCAGAGCATCCTCTACGGCGTCTTCAAGGTTGGTGCCATCGCCGTCCCCATCTTCTCCGGGTTCGGCGTCGACGCCACGGCCACCCGCATCGCGGACAGCGAGTGCTCGGTGCTGTTCACGGGCGACGGCTTCTACCGCCGCGGCGACCCCATCACGCTGAAGCAGACCGCCGACGAGGCCATCGAGCAGGCCGGTCACGTCGAACACACCATCGTCTACGACCGGTTGGGATCCAGTGACCCCGAGGCCGACCTCGACATCCCGTGGGACGACGGTCGCGACGAGTGGTGGGCCGACGCCGTCGAGACGCAGGACGACGAGTTCGAGACGCGCGTGATGGACGCCAGCGACCCCTGCATGCTCCTCTACTCGTCGGGCACGACGGGGAAGCCGAAGGGCATCGTCCACACGCACGCCGGCGCACTCGTCCAGCCGGCCAAGGAGATCCACTTCGGCTTCGACCAGAAGCCAGCCGACCGCTTCTTCTGGGTGAGCGACATCGGCTGGATGATGGGTCCGTGGACGCTCATCGGCAACCACGCGTTCGGCGGTACCGTCGTGATGTACGAGGGGGCGCCCGACCACCCCGAACCCGACCGATTCTGGGAGCTGATCGACCGCCACGGCGTCACCCAGTTCGGCATCTCGCCGACCGCCATCCGTGCGCTCCGCAAGTACGGCGACGAGTGGCTCGACGGCCACGACCTCTCCTCGCTGCGCCTGCTCGGCTCCACGGGCGAGCCGTGGGACCCCGAGAGCTGGCAGTGGTTCTACGAGCACGTCGGCGGGAGCGAGGCGCCCATCGTCAACATTTCCGGCGGGACTGAGGTGTTCGGCTGCTTCCTGATGCCGATGCCCATCCAGGAGCTCAAACCCTGCACGCTCGGCGGGCCGGGCCTGGGCATGGACATCGACATCGTCGACGAGGGCGGAGACTCCATCAAGGACGAACACGAACGCGGCTACCTCGTCGCTCGCTCCTCGAACCCGGCGATGACGAAGTCGCTGTGGAGCGGCGACGAGCGCTACCTCAGGGAGTACTGGTCGCACTTCGAGGGCGTCTGGAACCACGGCGACTGGGCGCAGCAGGACGACGACGGCTTCTGGTTCCTCCACGGCCGCGCCGACGACGCCATCAACGTCGCAGGCCGGAAGGTCGGCCCCGCGGAGGTCGAGGGCGCGCTCATCGACCACGAGGCCGTCAACCAGGCCGCTGCGGTGGGCGTCCCCGACGACACCACCGGCGAGGCGGTCGTCGCCTACGTCATCCTCGAGGACCGCGAGTCACCCAGTGACGCGCTCGCCGAGGAACTGCGCGCCCACGTCGGCGAGGAACTCGGCAAACCGTTCCGGCCACGCGAGGTGCTGTTCGTCGACGCGTTCCCGAAGACGCAGTCTGGGAAGATCATTAGGCGCGCCATCGAGGGCGCCTACACGGGCGAGAACATCGGCGACCTCTCCAGCATCGAGAACCCGGACGCCCTCGAAGCCCTGCGAGACGCCTCCTAGAGCGCGTCGAGCAGCCCCTCCGGGGCCAGCGTCTCGCCGTACTTCCGGAAGTCGTCGACGTGGAGCCAGCAGACCCGCGTCGTCTCGCCCACGTCGGGGTCGTACACCGTGAACCCCGACTCGGCGTACGGCCAGGCCTCCCGGATGCTCCCCTCCAGCACCCGCACGCCGTCGAACGTTCCGAGCGCCGAGGCCGCCACCAGCTCGACGCCCAGCACCGACGAGAACTCCGCTTCGAGTGCGGACTCGGCAGCGTCATCGCCGACGTGCCGACCGAGCGGCCGGAAGACGCGCTCGCCGGCGTCGGGGTCGACGCGCTCCTCGACCAGCAACTCACCGTCGCGACGGACGACACAGCAGGCGCGGGGCTCCGACATCGGCCCGACCGAACCGTCACGCACGAAAAAGCGTTATTCTTCGGCCCACTCGCGGCGGAGCAACCCGTAGTTCACGAAGTCGCGGTACTCGCCGTCCACGTACGTCGCCTCCCGGTGTCGGAGCTCCTGCGTGAACCCGAGTGACTCCAGGAGGCCGCGGGACGCCTCGTTGTGAGCGAACGCCCCCGCGCCGACGCTGTGGACGCTCGTCGTCCGGAACACGAGGTCGACGAGCAGTTCCGCGGCCTCCGTCCCGTAGCCCTCGCCGTGGCGCTCGGGGAGCAGCCAGTAGGCCAGGTGTGCGCGCTCACCGTCGACCCGGTGGGCGTGGACCATCCCGATAGGTGTCGTCTCCTCGTCGTGCGGGTGGCCGTCGGGGGCGTCTTCGTCGTCCAGACAGACGACGAAACTCAGGTTGCTGTCGCTTTCGCTCCGGTCCTCGACGAGGTCCTCGGCCTCCTCCAGGTTCTTTTGCTCGGCCATCCCGAGGAGGTACCGGACGCGGGGGTCGGTAGTAGCGCGCTGCTGGAACGCCGCGTCCGAGCGCTCCACCGTGCGGAACGTCACGCGCTCGCCGCGCTCGACGACCGGCCCGGGCATCAGTCGTCCTCCCACTCCCGTCGCAGCACGTCGTACTGGATCTCGTCGTAGTAGTCGCCGTCGATGTAGCGGGATTCGCGGCGACGCGCCACCTGCGTGAACCCCATCGCCTCGAGGAGACCGCGGGACGCGTCGTTGAACTCGTAGGCGCCCGCGCTGATCCCGTGGACGTCGTAGTTGCTGAACAGGTAGTCGATGCCGAGTTCCGCCATCTCGCGGCCGTACCCCTCGCCGTGGTGCTCGGGGACGAGCCAGTACGCCAGCCACGCGCGGTCGCCGTCGACGTGCCGGGCACTGAAGCTCCCGACGGGCGTTGTCTCGTCCTCGTCGGGGTGGCCCGCTGGAGCGTCGTCGTCGTCCACGCAGGCGACGAACACGGCGTTCCCGTCGTCCTCCACCCAGTGCTCGATGCCCTCCTCCTGCTGGGCGCGCGAGCGGTGGTGGATGGACCCCAACGAGTACCTGATTCGGGGGTCCGTACACGAGCGCTGGAGGAACGCCGCGTCCTCGTGTTCGACCGTCCGGAGGACGACGTCGTCGCCTGCGACGACGATTGGTCCGGGCATCAGTCGTCCTCCCACTCCTCGCGGAGCAGTCCGAACTGGAGCAGGTCGCGGTACTCGCCGTCGACGAACACCAGCTCGCGGCCGCGGCCCTCGTCGGTGAACCCGACGGCGTCGAACGCCTCACGAGTCGTATCGTCACCCTCTAGCACCGACGCACCGACGCTGTGCGCGTCGTAGGTCCGGAACAGCCCCTCAAGCGAGAGTTCGAGGGCGGCTTTCGCGTGCCCGTCACCGCGATGCTCGGGGGGCACCCAGAGTACGAGGTTTGGCCGATCACGGTCGACGTGGCCTGCGTATACGAACGCTACCGGCGTCGTGTCGTCCTCCTCGGGGTGCTCCCAGGGGGCGTCCGCCTCGTCGACACACGCGACGTAGGCGGCGTTGCTGTCGTCCTCGATCTGCTCCTCGATCAGCTCCTCGACCTCGTTCTCGTTCTTGTGGCTCCGTTCGTGGAACCCGAGTCTCGCGTGGGGGTCAGTGAACAGTCGCTGGAGGAACGCCGCGTCCTCGCGTTCGACTGTTCGCAGGACGAGGTCGTCGCCGACCTCGAGAATCGGTCCGGGCATCAGTCGTCCTCCCACTCCTCGCGGAGCAGTCCGTACCACACCACGTCGACGTACTCGCCGTCGCGGAAGCGCGCGTCCCGGAGGGTGCCCTCGTGGGTGAACCCGACGTTCTCCAGTACACCGACGGACCCCTGGTTCGGGGCGAACGCCTGCGCCTGCAGGCCGCGGATCTCGTGCGCGCTGAACGCGTAGTCTACGAGCACCTCGACGGCTTCGGTCCCGTAGCCGTTCCCCTGGTGCTCTGGAACGATCCAGTAGGAGAGCTCGGGGCGCGTGTGGTGGAGGTTCTGCAGGGACACCTTCCCGATGGGCGTCGGTTCCTCGTCGTCCTCCAGGCAAACGAGGAGGCCGACGTTCAGCGGGTCGTCCTCGTTGCCCTCGATGCTCGACTCCGCCTCCGACTCGTTCTCGGGCCGATTCAGACCCAGCGAGACGGCCACGTCCGGGTGGTTGTGGCCGCGCTGGATGAACTCGGCGTCCTCGCGTTCGACCGGACGGAGGGTCACCCGGTCGCCGCGCCGAAACACTGCACCTGGCATGTGTCGGGCATCTCAGTCCCGGCCTAAATCGGTTCCGAGAGAATGGTTCGCATTCACTCGGGGGCGGCGTCGTCGGGAGCTATCTGGCGCGGTTCCGGCGCGTCACCGTCGGTGACTGCGACCGTCGCGTCGGTGGTCGCGCTCGGCAGCGAGACTGAGGCTCCGGCGAGCAGTGGTGCGACGACGCCGGCGACCACAGTGCCGGGGTGTGAGAGCGGCGCTCGGAGCGCGACGACGTCGTCCTCCTCGAGGTCGGTGGCGACGGACTCCGCCGCGGCCACCGCCTCGCCGTGAGTCACGCCTGGGAGTAGTTCAGTCTCGGCCGTCACCGAGGGCTGCGGAAACGCCGGATTCTCGCTCCAGACGTCCCGCTCGAAGTACATCCAAGACGGGTCCGCGGGTGGTGCGCCCCAGCCGACGCGTTGCCCGCCTGTCGGCAGGTCGTACTCCCCGAGTTGACCGGTCGGCCCGGCGAGCACGCGCGCGTCGACGACGAACCCTGGTCCGAACGTGACCGTCGCGCCGAGCAGGGCGGCTCCCAGAAACGTGTGCAGCGCCGCCGGTTCCGGGACGTCGAGGACGGCGACCCCCGCGTCCTCCCGGACGCCGCGGTGCCGCAGCGCGTTCCCGGTCTTGTACACCTTCGAGCGAGTCTCCCGGGCGTCGTGGACGCGCTCCGCACGAATCGCCGGTCGGTCGGGGTCGTCCAGCGCCGCCACGACGTCGGCGAGCGTCTCCATGCTCGGCTGTCGGTGCGTCTGCGGCAAACACCTTCCGGGTCGGGCTGACAGACGGCACTCTCGCTCGCGGGACGGCGTGCCGTGCTCCGTGGACGGCGCTCGCGGTTGGCCGCTCGTCGGATGCGCCTCACGCCCCGCGCCAGTGGTCAGTTCACGGTCCGGGGTGGTCCCGTTCTGGTACTTGAACCTACGCGAGCACCGACCAAGCATCCGCGACACTTCCGGGTCCTCGACCCGCTCGGGTCGCGGTTCACCGCGCGAACGAACTGAGCGCGGGCCAAAGAGCGACCGTAGGGAGTGACGCAGTGTTTTTGTCCGAGCTCTTACCGAACGAGGCGGCCGAAGGCCGCCGAGTGCAGCGTAAACGGTCGCTTAGAAGGAGCTTTTGAGCTTCTCGAAGAACCCCTGCTCGACGTCGATCTCCTCGCCGCCGGCCTCCGCGAACGCTTCGAGAGCCTCGCGCTGCTCCTCGTTGAGCGAATCCGGGGTGACGACCTGGACGGTGACGTAGAGGTCACCCTGGCCGCGGCGGCGGAGTCGGGGCATCCCCTTCCCCTTGAGGCGGAACGTCTCGCCGCTCTGCGTGCCCGCCTCGAGGTCGAAGGAGGCGGCGCCGTCGAGGGTCGGGACCTCGATGTCGTCGCCGAAGACGGCCTGGGGGAACGAGACGGCGTGACGGTGGTGGAGGTCGTCACCCTCGCGCTCGAAGTCGGGGTGGGGCTCGACCTCGACTTCGACGAGGAGGTCGCCGTTCGGGGCTCCCTTGTCGCCGGGCGCACCCTCGCGCTCCATGCGGAGCGTCTGCCCGGAGCGGATGCCCGCGGGGACGTCGACGGTGAGCGTGGCCTCCTCGCGTACCTGGCCCTGGCCGCTGCAGGTCGAACACGTCTCGGAGTGGAGTTCTCCCTCGCCGCCGCAGCGCGAACACTCCTGGGTCTGCTGGACCCGACCGAGGGGCGTCTGGCGGACCTGCGTGACCTGGCCGCGGCCGTCGCACTGCGGACACGTGCGGACGTCTGCGTCCTCGGGGTAGCCTGCGCCGTCACAGTCCGGACATCGTTCGGGTCGTCGGACGGTCACCTGCTTCTGGACGCCCTCGTAGGCCTCCTCGAGGTCGATGGTGAGGTGCGTGCGGAGGTCCCGGCCCTGCTGGGGTCGCTGCTGGCCGCGGCCAGCACCACCGCCGAAGAACTGCTCGAAGATGTCGCCCATGCCGCCCGCGCCACCGGCACCGCCGAACGGGTTGCCACGGCCGGCACCCGCGCCACCGCCGGCGCCGCCGCGCTTCTCGGCCTCCTCGTACCGGTCGTGGCCGAGCTGGTCGTACTGCTGGCGCTTCTCCTCGTCGGTCAGCACGTCCTTGGCCTTCTGTATCTTCCTGAACTTCTCCTCTGCGTCCGGGTCGTCGTTCACGTCGGGGTGGTACTCCGAGACCTTCTGGCGGTAGGCCTGCTGTATCTCCGCCTCGTCGGCGTCCCGCCCAACGCCGAGCACGTCGTAGAAGTCCTCGCTCATTCGTTGTGCGTCCCTACTCCGCTGAGACACTTGAAAAGAACGGGTTGGATGCGCGGGTGTCCCAGCGCGGGTACTGAAACTCGTTTCAGGGAACCTCCAAGTGCGTGTGTGACTAGCTCACAGACATGGCCGCAGAACCCGACGATATGCGTCCCGTCGCGTCGCGCGCGGAACTGGACGAGGAGGGGCGGCTGGTCGTCACCGAGGACGGTCAGGCGATCGCGCTCTTCTACCACGAAGGCGAGGTGTACGCCGTCGACAACCGCTGTCCGCACATGGGGTTCCCGCTCACGCGTGGCACCCTCGACGACGGCGTGCTCACCTGCCACTGGCACCACGCCCGCTTCGAACTGGAGGCGGGGGACACCTTCGACCCGTGGGCCGACGACGTGCAGACGTTCCCTGTCGAGATACGGGACGACGAGGTGTACCTCGACCCGGACCCGCCCCGGAAACTCCCCCCGAACGTCCACTGGCGGAATCGACTCGCCGATGGCCTCCACGAGAACCTCTCCCTCGTGATGGCGAAAGCCGTCGTCGGCCTCGACGACGCCGGCGAGGGGTTCCACACGCCGATCGAGACAGCCGTCGACTTCGGGACGAAGTACCGGTCGGCGGGCTGGGGGCGCGGGCTCACCACACTCGGCTGCACGGCGAACCTCTACTCGCAGGTCGGCGGCCGCGACAGGCGTCGCGCGATGTTCGCGGGCGTCCGCGAGGTCGCCGACGACTGCGCGGGCGAGCCTCCGCGGTTCCAGCAGTACGCCTTCGACAACCGCGACCTCTCGAAGGACCGGCTCAAGTCCTGGTTCCGCGAGAGCGTCGAGGTCCGGGACGACGACGGCGCCGAACGGTGCCTGCTCACTGCAGTCGCGTGCCTCGACCCCGAGGCGGTCGCCGAGATCGTCTTCACCGCCGCGACCGACTCCCTCTACCTGAACGGGGGCCACACGGTCGACTTCCTGAACAAGGCGTTCACGACGCTGGACCACGTCGGCTGGCACGGCGACGGGGAGGAGTCGAACGCGGCGAAGGTCCTCGCCGCCACGGTCGACCAGTTGACCGACGCCACCCGCTCGGAGGAGCTGTCGTCCTGGCGCACCCCTATCGACGTCGCCGAACTGGTGTTCGACGTCCACGAGCGCCTGCCGGACCTCGTCGCGGCAGGCGACGGGAAGGAGTGGAGCGAACCGGAGGAGTTCGTCGACGAACTACTCGTCGACGACCCGGAGCACGTCGTCGACGCGCTCACCGGAGCCATCCGCGAGGGGGCGAGCCAGACGGAACTCGCGGACGCCGTCGCCCGCGCCGCGACCCGCCGGGTCGCCTGGTTCGCCACCAACAACGAGTTCGCCGACTGGAACACGGTCCACCACACGTTCTCGTACGCGAACGCCGTCTTCGAAGCGACCCAGCGGACCGACGCGACGGCGCTCTACCGCGGCTGTTTCGACGCCGCGATCTCCGTCTACCTCGACCGCTTCCTCAACAGTCCACGCGCACCACTCCCGACGCCCGGCGACTCCGACCGCGACCCCGCCGACGTCCGCGAAGACGTCCTCGCGTGCTTCGACGAGCAGGGACAGGTGAACCGCGCGGCGGCGTTCGTCTCCGAGCACTTCGACGCCGGTGGCGACGTCGACGACCTGAAGCGCGTGCTCGGGCGTGGGCTCCTCCGGGAGGACGCGGGCTTCCACACCATCCAGAACGTCGAGGGGCACTTCGCGCGCCACGACGCCGCCGACGACGAGTGGGAGCAGCGTCTGGCGCTGATGGCGGCCGCCCGCTACATGGCGGCGCACTTCCCGACGCGTCGCTCGAACGAGCAGACGTTCTCCATCGCCACGCGGCTCCACCGTGGCGAGAAGCTACACGAAGCAGAGTAGTCGCGAGAATTTGTGAGCAGAGGAGAAGGACTCGCTACTGCTCGTCCTTGTCGTCTAATTCAGAAACCTCGCTCCGCTCGATTTCTGAAACTACGGAAGACTCGCGGTGCTCGCCTTCCGAGTTCAGGAAGACGCCCGTACTCGTTACTGCTCGTCCTCGTCGTCTTCCTGGACGTCCTCGAAGTCGGCGTCGACGAACTCCTCGCCGTCGGCGCCCTCACCGGGGCCGCCCATGCCGCCCGCACCGGCACCGGCCGCACCCGCACCGCCGGCGCCCGCCGCGCCGGCCTGGGCCTGCTGCTGGTAGGCCTGCTTGCCGATCTCCTGGAGCGTCTTGCTCAGGCTCTCGGTCGCGGTCTCGAGTTCGTCGGCGTCGGCGTCCTCGTCGTCGAGGACCTCCTGGACGCTCTCGATCTCGTCGCGGACGTCGGACTCGAGGTCGTCGTCGACCATCTCCTCGTTCTCCTCGAGGAGGTTCTCGGCGCGCTGGATGGCGGTCTCGGCCTCGTTACGGGCCTCGATGCGCTGTCGGCGCTGCTCGTCCTCCTCGGCGTGCTCCTCGGCCTCCTCCTGCATCTGCTCGATCTGGTCGTCGGAGAGACCGGCGCCGCCCTCGATGGTGATGGACTCGGCGTTGCCCGAACCCTTGTCCTCGGCCTCGACGTTGACGATGCCGTCGGCGTCGATCTCGAAGGAGACCTCGATTTCGGGGACGCCCGCGGGGGACGGCGGGATGCCGGAGAGGTGGAAGTCGCCGAGGAACTCGTTCTCGTCGGCGATCTCGCGCTCGCCCTGGAAGACGCGGATCTGGACGTTCGTCTGGTTGGCGGCGGCGGTGGTGAAGACCTTCGAGGCGGTCGTCGGGATGGCGGTGTTCTTCTCGATGAGGCGCTCGAAGAGGCCACCCTTCACCTCGATACCGAGGCTGAGTGGGGTGACGTCGACGAGCACGATGTCGTCGACCTCGCCGGAGAGCACGCCGCCCTGGACGGCCGCGCCGAGCGCGACGGCCTCGTCGGGGTTGACGTTCTTCTTGGGCTCCTGGCCGACGAGTTCGGTGACCTTCTCCTGGACCTGGGGCATCCGCGTGGAGCCACCGACGAGGATGACCTCGTCGATGTCGTCCTTCGAGAACCCGGCGTCCTCGAGGGCCTGCTCCGTCGGGCCGACGGTGCGCTCGATGAGGTCCTCGGTGAGGTTCTCGAACGTCGCGCGCGTGAGGTCCTGTTCGAGGTGGACGGGGCCGGAGTCCGTCGCCGTGACGAACGGGAGGTTAACCGTCGTCTCCTTCCGGGAGGAGAGTTCGATCTTCGCCTCCTCGGCGGCGTCCTTCAGGCGCTGGAGGGCCTGGCGGTCCTCGCGGAGGTCGATGCCGTGGTTGTTCTCGAACTCCTCGGCGAGGTGGTCGATGATGGCCTCGTCCCAGTCGTCGCCGCCGAGGTCGTTGTCACCGTTAGTGGCGACGACCTCGTAAACGCCCCCGCCCAGGTCGAGGATGGAGACGTCGAACGTGCCGCCCCCGAGGTCGTAGACGAGGACGGTCTGGTCGGACTCGTCGTCGAGGCCGTACGCCATCGACGCGGCGGTCGGTTCGTTGATGATGCGCTCGACCTCGAAGCCGGCGATCTCGCCGGCGTCCTTCGTCGCCTGGCGCTGGCGGTCGTTGAAGTACGCGGGGACCGTGATGACGGCCTTCTCGACGTCCTGGCCGAGGTACTCCTCGGCGTCGTGCTTGATCTTCTGGAGGATCATCGCCGAGACCTGCTCGGGCGTGTACTCCTCGCCGTCGAGTTCGACGGTGTAGTCCTCCTCGCCCATGTGCCGCTTGATGGACGCGACGGTCTCGTCGGGGTTCTGAACCGCCTGGTTCTTCGCGGGTTTGCCGATGAGGCGCTCGCCGTCGTCGAACGCGACGACCGACGGCGTGGTCCGGTCGCCCTCTCCGTTGACGATGATCTCGGGGTCGCCGCCCTCCATCACCGCGAACGCGCTGTTCGTGGTGCCGAGGTCGATGCCCAGGATCTTCTCGCTTGCCATGTTACCCGGATGTAAGCCGCGTTTTCCCTTTAAACCTTGCTAGTGTCACGGAGTACCACGACCGCCCTACGCGTCCTCATCGTGCGGTTTCCGGGATATCTCGGCGACCTAGCCGGCGGATTTATGATGAACCAGTGGGCCACCGCCACGCCGTCCTGCGGTCGGTGGTCCTCACTCGTCGCCGCTGCCGTCGCTGACCGTGACCTGCGCAGTACGCAACACTTTCCCGCCCATCTCGTAGCCCGGACGGTAGAGATCCGCGACGGTCCCCTCCGGCGGCTCCGCGTCGACGCGCATCATCACTTCGTGGCGCGCGGCGTCCACGTCGTCGCCCGGTTCCGGCGCGATCTCACTGACGCCCTCCGAGTCCAGCACGCGGTCGAACTCGTTGCGGGTCAGCTCCACACCCTCGCGGAGACCGTCGGCGTCGCCGCTGTCCTCGTCGAGGGCCCGGTCGAGGTTGTCGCGCACGTCCAGCAGGCGTTCGACGAGGTCCTCCGTGGCGCGCTCGCGGATCTCGTCCTGGCGGCGCTTCGCGCGCTGCTTGTAGTTCTGGAAGTCCGCCTGCTTGGTCTGGAGGCGCTCGGTGAGGTCCTCGACCTCCGCCTCGGCGTCCGCCAGCTCCGCCTCGAGGTCCGCGACACGGGACTCCAGTTGTGCCACCTCGTCGCCGAGGTCGTCGTCGTGCTCGCGGACGCGGGCAGCCAGCGTCGGTCCCGCCTCGCCGTCCTCGTCGTCCGCCCCCTCGGCGGCCTGCTCGGCGTCGTTGCTCATACCCGGGGAAAGCGGACGCGCGGATTTACGGATTTCGGGACGGCGCCGACGGCCAGAACAGCTATCGGTCAGAACCGCGTCCGTGGCCGCGTGGCAGACGAATTCGAACTCACGCAGACCGGGGTCGTCTCTGGGCTCGTCCTCGGACTCGGGGTCGCCGTCGCGATGTTCGTCGCCGCGGAGAGTGTCGCGCTCGCGCTGGCGGTCGGACTCGGACTGGGCGTCGTGTTCGCCGTCGCACTGAGCGCCGCCCAGTCCGACGACTAATTACGCCTCGCTCCGTACGGCCGGCCGTGACAGTGCGGCTGGCGTTCGAGGACGGGACGCTCCGTGTCGAGAGCAACGGCGTTCACCAGACGCCACAAGCGTCCGATGCACCCCATCAGAAGCCGGAGGCTTCCGAGGACGACGACCTCCCGGACGTCGAAGCCCTCCCGGGGGTCGAGTACGACGAACGCACGGGGACGGGTCGCGCGCCGGCCTTCCGCTACGCCGACGTCCGCGACTACCTCGACCACCGCGACATCCCGTTCGAGGACGACGCGCTCGCCGCGGACCCGCTCGACGTCGCGTCAGCCTACGAACTCCGGGACTACCAGCGCGACGCGCTCGACGCCTGGCAGGCCAACGGTCGGCGCGGGGTGCTGGAACTCCCCACCGGCTCGGGGAAGACGGTCATCGGCCTGAAGGCCATCGAGGCGGTCGGCCGGAGTGCGCTCGTCGTCGTCCCGACCATCGACCTGCTCGTCCAGTGGAAGCGCGAACTCGCCGGCGAGTTCGACTGCGACATCGGCCAGCTCGGCGGCGGCGAGCAGACCGTCGGCCCGGTGACGGTCGCCACGTACGACTCGGCGTACCTCCGCGCGGACGACCTGGGCGACCGGTTCGCGCTCGTCGTCTTCGACGAGGTCCACCACCTCGGCGGGGAGGGGTTCCGCGACATCGCCCGCATGCTAGTCGCACCCGCCCGCATGGGGCTCACCGCGACGTTCGAGCGCCCCGACAACGCCCACGTCGTCATCGCGGACCTCGTCGGCGACGCCGTCTACCGCATCTCCGTGGACGATCTTGCGGGCGACCACCTCGCGGCCTACGACGTGAAGCGCATCGAGGTGCCGCTCACCGACTCGGAGCGCGAGCGCTACGAGGACGCCCAGGGCACGTTCACAGACTACCTCCAGCGGTCGAGCGTCCAGTTGCGCTCGGGCAGCGACTACCAGGAACTCGTCAAGCGCTCGGGCACCGACCCCCGGGCGCGGGAGGCGCTGCTCGCGAAGCAGCGCGCCCGCCGCATCGTCCGGGAGAGCGACGCCAAGGTCGCGGAACTCCAGGACATCCTCGACCGGCACCGCCGCGACCGGGTCATCGTGTTCACGGCGTCGACGGACCTCGTCTACCGGCTCTCCGAGCAGTTCCTCCTCCCCGCTATCACCCACGAGACGAGCGCGCCCGAACGCCGGGAGATCCTCGAGAAGTTCAGAGACGGGACGTACTCGCGTGTCGTGACCGCGAACGTCCTCGACGAGGGCGTCGACGTGCCCGACGCGAACGTCGCGGTGGTGTTCGCGGGCAGCGGGAGCGAACGGGAGTTCACCCAGCGTCTCGGGCGCGTGCTCCGGCCGAAAGACGACGGCGGCCGTGCGCTGCTGTACGAACTCGTGAGCGCGGACACCGCCGAGGAGCGCGTCGCCGACCGCCGCCGCTAGTCCTCCTCGATGCTCACGCTCGGGTTGAAGTTCGAGACGTCCGAGAACTGGACGTCGTACGTGATGCGGAACACCTGCGAGGAGTTGGCGTCGAGGGACACCTGCCGCACCATCGTCGACGCGTCGCCGTTCAGGTCGCTGTTGATGTACACCGTGCCCGACGCGTCACGGCTACTCGGGTTCGAGACCGTGACCACGTAGACGAGCGAGCCGTCCTCGCCCTCCTCGAAGTTCGAGTCCGAGACTACGAGGACGTTCTCGTCGCGGCCCCGGCGCAGACAGCCCGCGACCGCGAGGGTGACGCCGGCGGCTGCCGTGCGTCCGAGCAGAGTCCGCCGCTTCATACCCCTCGGTTCCGGCGTGTCGGCAAGTATCTTCTGCATCCTTTTGTGGGCGGCGAGCGTAGCCGGCGCCGTGCTCACGAAAGACCTCCTCCGCGTGTCCCGCGCGGGCGGCGGCTACCAGCCGCAGTTCGCGAGTGCCGACAGCGAGGCGCTCGCGGCCCGCGTCCTCGGGACGTTCCAGGGACACGTCGGGGAGGAGCGGGGCGTCCTCCGCGAGGCGCTCGCGGCCCTCGAGGCCGACGCCGAGGACTTCAAACTCGTGCGGGGCTTGGCCCACCTCGTCGAGCGCGACGCCACGTTCGCGGTCGAGGCTCCCGTCGACCCCGAGAGCGCGCGCCGCGCCGCCTTCACCGCCGCCGAGGACATCGGGGTCGTCACCGCCGACGAGCGCGAGACCGCGCTCGCCGCGGCCGCAGAGCGCTTCCCGGGCGACGTCACGACCGCCGACCTCGCCGACTCGCTGTACGCCGACCGGGAGACCCGCGAGGTGCTCGTGGAGGTCGCGCCGCGCTGGTCGCCCGCGGAACTCCTCGCCCAGTACAACCTCTCCCTGGCACAGACCGCGCTGTTCGACGCGACCGAAGTGCGTGTCGAGTCGACGGACCCGCGCTCGCTCGTCTCGGCGGTCAAACGCCTCGGCCTGCTGTACGAGATAATCCCGACTGAGGACGGCCGAGAGGTCGTCCTCACCGGCCCGGACGCGCTGTTCCGCAACACCCGGCGGTACGGCACGCGGTTCGCCCGCGTCCTCCGCGCCGTCGCGACGGCCGATGAGTGGCGCGTCGAGGCCACCGTCGACGACCGCGGCACCGAGCGCCTGCTCGTGCTCACCGACGCGGACCTCTCGGTGCCGGACGCCGACCCCGTCGCGGAGGTGTCCTTCGACAGCGGCGTCGAGCGCGAGTTCGCGACGCGCTTCGACTCACTGGACCTCGACTGGACGCTCGTCCGCGAACCGGACGTGCTCGCGGCGGGCGACCGCCTGATGGTGCCGGACTTCGCCTTCGAGTACGACTACGGCGACGCTCGCGTCTACTTCGAGATCATGGGGTTCTGGACGCCGGAGTACGTCGAGAAGAAGCTCTCGCAACTCGAGGAGACCGACGAGACGCTGCTGGTCGCCGTCGACGCGAGCCTCGGCGTCGGCGAGGAGGTCGCGGCCAGCGACCACCGGGTCGTCGAGTACACCGGCTCCGTCCGCGTCAAGGACGTCGTTGACGCACTCCGGGACCTCGAAGCCGACCTCGTGGCCGCGAACGCCGACGACATCCCGGACGAACTCGCTCCCGACGGCGACGTCGTGACGCTCGCGGACCTCGCCGCCACCCACGGCGTCAGCGAGGCAGCGGTCGAGGCGAAGTCGTTCCCGGAGCACGAGCGCGTCGGTCGGACGCTCGTCCGGCCCGAGGTACTGGACGCCGTCGCCGCCGAACTGGCGGCCGGGCTCTCCCGCGAGGACGCCGAAGCCACCCTCGACGAGTACGGCATCGAGGACGCGAGCGCGGTGCTCTCCCGTTTGGGTTACCGCGTCGAGTGGGAGGGACTCGGCGGCGGCACGCTCCGCGAGAAGTGAGTCGCTCGCCAGGGCGTGTTACAGCTCGCGCTGCTTGCCCTTCGGCACCATCGACTTCAGTTCGCCGTGCGTGAACAGGCCGACGCCGATGGGTTCGACGCCGCCCGCGAGTTCGTGGGCGACGACGAGGTAGCCCCAGTCACCGTCCCACTCGATTTCGAGGTCCTCGCCCGCGGCGAACCGCTTCGCGCGCTCCTCGTCGAGTTCGAGGACGTTCTTCGTGGCGTGGCGGCCGAAGCGCTGGACGGCGTCCGTCGTCGGCTTCCAGTGCTCCTGGCGCGTCCGGAGCAGCTTCAGGCCGAGTGCTTCCACGGGCACAGGGCCGTCCAGGTCGTAGGGCAGCCCCCACACCTTCCCCTTGCCCTTCTCCCAGAGCGTGTACCCCTCGAACGTGTCCTCGGGGACGCCGAAGCGCTGCACCCACCAGTCCACGACGGCCTGCCGGGTCGGCCGCCCCTCGACGTCGCGGTCCTCGCCCGTCTCGGGCAGTCGGTCGAACTGCCGGCCGTTGTTCGACCTCATGCGGTCACCTCCAGTTTCGCGGCGAAGAACCCGCCCGTGTCGTTGTGGTGCGGGTAGTAGCGCCGCGTCTTCGTCAGCGACTCGTCGTAGGACTCGCCGTCCCACACGGTGAGTCCCGGCACCGACTCGAGGCCGGTGTCGAAGTCGACGAGTCGGCAGTCGGTCGCGTCGAGGACGGCGTCCACGACGGCCTCGTTCTCCTCGGGCGCGAACGTACACGTCGAGTAGACGACGCTGCCGCCCGCGCGGGTGAGTTCGACGGCGCGTTCGAGGATGTCCGACTGGAGCCGCCCGAGGTTCCGGCTGGCCGACGCGCCCGCGCTCTCCAGGGCGTCCGCGTTCTTCCGGATCGTCCCCTCGCAGGTACAGGGCGCGTCCACGAGCGCGGCGTCGAAAGCGTCCACGTTCGGGAACGCGTCGAGTGTCGTTCGCCGGGCGTCCCCGTTCGTCACCGCCGCGGACGTGACGCCGAGGCGGTCGCAGTTCCCGCGGAGCGCGGAGAGGCGTCCGAGGTTGTCGTCGTTGGCCACCACGAGCCCCCGGTCGTCGATCTCGGAGGCGAGCTGGGCGGTCTTGCCGCCTGGCGCCGCACACGAGTCCCAGACCACGTCGCCTGGCTGGGGGTCGAGGACCGCCGGTGGGACCGAGGACACCTCCTCCTGGCCGTGCATCCAGCCGTGGACGTACGGCCACGTGTTCCCGGGTTTGTCGGTGTCCAGTTCGAGGACCCCGGGGTGCCAGTCGCGGCGCTCTACGCCGACGCCTGCCGCGGCGAGCGCCTCCACCACGCGGTCGGTCGTCGCCTTGATGGGGTTCACGCGGACCGTCGTCGGCAGCGGGCGCTCGCAGGCGTCGAGGAACGCGTCGAAGTCGTCGATGATCGGCTCGTACCGGGAGAGCGCGTCCATTGCTCCCCGGTAGGCAGGACGGTGGTTAGTGGTTTGCGCTCCCGGCGTCCGTCCACGAGCGGGACCTGTCGCCACGCGCGTCTGCCTCGGCTTTATGCGACGGCCGCGCTAACTGACGACCATGGCTCGAGTCCGCGTCAAGTCCGAACTGGACCTCGACTCCCCGACGCTCGTGGAGGGCCTCCCCGGCGTCGGCCTCGTCGGCAAGATCGCAACCGACCACCTCGTCGACACCCTCGACATGACCTACGTCGCCAGCGTCGACTGCGGCAGCGTTCCGCAGGTCACCATCTACGACGAAGACGCCCGGGACGTCCTCCCGCCGGTCCGCATCTACGCGAACGAGTCCCAGGACGTCCTCGCGCTCCAGAGCGACGTCCCCATCTCCCGCGGCGGCGACGACTTCGCGGAGTGCATCACGACGTGGCTGCAGGACAACGACGTCACGCCCCTCTACCTCAGCGGCCTCCCCGTCAAGAACCACGAGATGGGCGACGTCCCCGAGGTCTTCGGCATCGCCACCGGCGACGCCGCCGCCCGCCTCGACGACCTCGACATCGGGACGCCCCCCGAGCGCGGCATCGTCGGCGGTCCCACGGGCGCGCTCGTCAACCGCGCCGGCGAGTACGACCTTGACGCCGTCTGCCTCGTCGTCGAATCCGACCCGCGGTTCCCCGACCCCGCCGCCGCCAAACACCTCATCCAGGACGCCATCGAACCGCTCGCCGACGTAGACGTCTCCACCGACGACCTCGTCGAGCACGCCGAGGAGATCCGCGAGCAGAAAGAGCAGTTCGCCCAGCGCATGCAGGAAGCCAGCGAGGAGGAGTCCACGCAGGCCCAGCCGATGCGGATGTTCCAATAGTACCTTTTTACTCGTCGGGTCGCCGGAGGCGACCGCTCCTCGCAAAAAGCTACGCTAAAAACGTCCCGCGCTCGTTCGCTCCGCTCACTCGCGCGGTGAACCGCGACCCTTCCGGGTCCTTCGGACCGCTCGGGTCGCGGATGCTCGTCCTTTCTAACTCGTTCTGCTCGGCCCGGTTCGCCAAGAGTTATCAGGACCCGCGTTGCCCGTTCTGGTATGTCAGAGTTCTCGGCGCGGGTAGAGCAGGTCTCCATCAGTGGCATCCGTGAAGTGTTCGAGGCGGCCGGCGAGGACGCAATCAACCTCGGTCTGGGACAACCGGACTTCCCGACGCCCGAGCACGCGCGGCAGGCGGCCGTAGACGCAATCGAGTCCGGGAAGGCCGACGGCTACACGTCGAACCGCGGGACGCCCGAACTCGTCGACGCCATCGTCGAGAAGCACGCGCGGGACCAGGGTGTCGACGTCGCGCCGGAGGGCGTCATCGCCACCGCGGGCGGGAGCGAAGCGCTCCACATCGCGCTCGAAGCCCACGTCGACCCGGGGGAGGAAGTACTGTTCCCGGACCCCGGCTTCGTCTCCTACGACGCGCTCACCCGCATCGCGGGCGGCGAACCGGTGGGCCTCCCGCTCCGCGACGACCTGACGCTCGACCCCGAGACGGTCGAGGAGCGCATCACCGACGACACGGCGGCGTTCGTCGTGAACAGCCCCTCGAACCCGACTGGCGCGGTCCAGACGCCCGACGACATGCGGGAGTTCGCGCGCATCGCGGACGAACACGACGTGCTCTGCATCAGCGACGAGGTGTACGAGCACATCGTCTTCGAGGGCGAACACCGCTCGCCGATGGAGTTCGCGGAGACCGACAACGTCGTCGTCGTCAACGCCTGCTCGAAGACGTACTCGATGACGGGGTGGCGACTCGGCTGGATCGCCGCCAGCGAGCGCCGTGCCGAGCGGATGCTGCGCGTCCACCAGTACGTCCAGGCCTGCGCCAGCGCGCCGGCCCAGTACGCCGCCGAAGCCGCGCTCTCCGGTCCGCAGGGCGTCGTCGACGAGATGGTCGCGTCGTTCCAGGAGCGCCGCGACGTCCTTCTGGAGGGTCTGGAGGAGATGGGCCTGGAGGTGCCGACGCCTCACGGTGCGTTCTACGCGATGCCGAAGGTTCCAGAGGGGTGGGTCGACGAGGTGCTCGACCGCGGCGTCGTCGTCGTCCCCGGCAGTGCGTTCGGCGAGGAGGGCGAGGGGTCCGTCCGCATCTCCTACGCGACGGACATGGCCGAGATCCGTGACGCCCTCGACGCGATGCGCGAGGCGACGGCGGCAGTCCAGTAACCCGACGACGAACGAACTGCCACCGCCGCAGACGGCGAATTCGAGGGTTAGGGCGATACTTCTCTACTGACGCAATTTCGGGAGACGGAGTCGTCGGTCCAGGCGAGGCGGCGCCCACACCGGGACCGGACGCGCCCCTGACAGTTATCTGGTCGCCAGCCCAATGCTACACGTATGCACCTCGCACGGCACGGCGGGGGGTGGCGCGACGACGCCGCCGCGCTCGCCTCCCAGGTCCACCCCGTGTTCATGCTCCCACCGCTCGCGGCGTCGGCGTTCGGTGCGGTGCTCGCCGGCGAGTTCTCCCTCGACCTGGCGTCCGTCCACCTCGCCGCGATGTTCTTCGCGGTGTACACGGCCCACGTCAAGGACGGCCTGGTGGACTTCCACGTGCGCGGCGAGGACGACGACCACCCGCTCACGGAACACGGCTGTCTCACCGCCATCCGCGCGGCCAGCGCGGCCTTCTTCGCGTGCGCGGCGGCGCTGTGGTGGCTCGTCGGCCCGGGCGCTCTCGCTCTGGTCCTGCCACCCTGGCTCATCGCCTACCACCACGCCCCCCAGCTAGACACCAACCCGGTCACGACAACGACGGGCTACCCGCTGGGCATCGCGCTCTCGCTGCTCGGAGGCTACTACGTCCAGACCGGAGCGCTCGCGCTCCGACCGGTCGCGTTCGCGTCGGTCCTGCTCGTCCTGCTGGCTGGCGTGAAGGTCGTCGACGACTCCCAGGACTACGACTACGACCGCTCCATCGAGAAGCGGACGGTCGCGGTGGTGCTCGGGAAGGCCCCCGCTCGCCGGGTCGCGTTCGGACTGATGGGTGTCGCGATGGTCGGCGTCGTCGCGTTCGTCGCGCTTGCCGTCTTCCCGCCGAGCGCCGTCGCCGCCGTGGGGGCGTTCGGTGCCGTCGCCGCGTTCGCCGCCCGGGCCGACCCCGAGATCGCCACGATGCTGCTCGTCCGCGGCTGTTACGTCTTCCTCGCGGTGCTCGTCGCGGCCGTCTGGTTCCGGCCGCTCGCCTGAGTGCTCGCGCCGACGACCCGTAGACGGTGCGCTCAAGGGAGTGTGGTTCCACGCTCCCGTCATGACCGACTGGCTGGACGACGGCGTCCTCGACGAGCAGTACGAGGACGGGTCGAACCTCGCCGCCCGACAGGTGTTACACGCCCGCTTCTCGACGGCCGACCGGTCCCTCCACGAGTGGCTGTTCGACCAGTTCGACCTCCCCGAGACGGCCGACGTGCTCTCGCTGGGTGCCGGGCAGGGCGTCCTCTGGGCGACGAACGCCGACCGCATCCCGGCGGGCTGGGACGTCACCGTCACCGACGCCTCCCAGGGGATGATGTTCGACGCGATGGAGGCCCTGGAGGACGTCGACCGGGAGTTCCACTTCGATATCGTGGACGCCCGCGACGTCCCCTACCCCGACGACTCCTTCGACGCCGTCACCGCCCACCACGTCCTCTACCACCTCGACGACGCGGACAGGGAGACCGCCCTCGCGGAGATCCGCCGCGTCCTGCGACCCGGCGGCGTCTGCTACGCCTCGACGAACGGCGAGGCGAACCTCGCGGAACTGTTCGACGTCGCGAGCGAGTACGGGGACCTGCCGGGACCGCTGGGGTTCTCCCTGGAGAACGGCGGCGACCAGTTGCGCGCAGTCTTCGACGACGTGGAACGGCGGCGCTTCGACGACGAACTCGCGGTCACCGCGCCCGAACCGCTGATCGCCTACGTGCTCTCGCTGCCGGGATTCGACCCGTCGGACGCCCACGAACTGGCGCGGGTGTTCCGCGAGCGAATCGGCGACGACGCGCTCCGCGTGACGAAGGACGTCGGCGTCTTCGTGGCCCGCTGACCGGCGAAGGCTTTTCGGCACACGTCGGCAACCTCACCCATGCGCAAGATTCTGCTCGGTCCCGGCGCCGGCACCGTCGACTCCGAGGAACTCGACCACGCCGTCCACTCCGTCGGCGTCGCCACCGAGCACGCCGACTACACCCGCGTCAGCCTCTCTGGGGTCACGTCCGAGGCGTCCGGACTGGAGGCACAGGCCAGGGAGGTACTGGACTTCGTGGGGCGCGTACTCTCGGACGTCGGCGGCACGTTCGACGACGTGGTGACGACGCGCTGGTACGTGGAGGCCGACAGCCTCGACGGAGCCGCCCAGGGGACGATCCACGAGGTGCGCGCGGAGTTCTTCGAGGCGCCACACTACCCCGCGAGCACGATGGTCGGCGTCGCGAGCGTCCTTGGCGAGAGGTCGGTGCTGGAACTCGAAGTCGAGGCGGAAGTGCCGGACGACGACTGGCAGGTCGACGCGTTCGTCGGCGAGGACCGCGAGGAGATGTCCGAGGACGCCGCCCGCGACCTGCTCACCAGCGAGTCCGGGACGGAACCGGACGCGGAGGAGTAGCAGAACCACCAACACGGTTCCGCTGTGCAGAGACGGGGGGTGAACCAGCCGGTCGATGCAGGTGAGCGTCGCACGACTTCGAGTGGAAATCCACCCGAGGGATGTGAGGAGCGCGTGCTGATCACGGAGAGTGGGGTCAGCACGGAAGAAGTATCGAGTCTGACTGGAGACGATGTCACGGTGAGTATCGCCGTCGCGGAACCGGTACTGTTCAGTTGACCGCTTTCGACAGCTTCGCCCCTGCTTTGAACTTCACGTCGTTCGAGGCGCTGGCAGCCCCCGCGAGGTGGAGGACTGGCGCATCGAGCGCCGTCACGACCGACCACGCGGGGGCGTCGCGCTCGTCGTTACGCGGACAGTTGCCAGTGTCGTGCCTGGCGAGCGCCTCCCGGGACTGGACGCCCCAGCACCAGAGCTCCCCGTCGTCCCGACACACCGAATGTGCACCGGGAGGCAGGTAGTCCGCATTCGGGTCGTACGGCGCGCTGAGTGTTATGTTCGCGTACGTCGTCCGTCCGGGCTTCTTCCGCCCGGCGACGCGGGACTGGAGGTCGACACCGCTCTCCTCGACGTCAGAGCGCGTAACCCCGGCGACGACGTTCGGGCCGTCGGCTGTGAGGAGCGTCGCGCTGTCCGCGTAGAGGGCACCGTCGTCGATCTGCCAGCCGCCGACGTAGAGCAGCTGGTCGTCGTGGCGGATCCGCCCGACGTAGAACAGCGCAGGCACCGGGAGCGGACTGTCCGACGGCGTCGCCGCCACGGGGACGACGAACGTCTCGGACACGGCGGCCTCCCCGGAGGTGGTCTCCTCGCCCCAGGATTCGAGGAAGTCACAGCAGAGCGTCGGCGTCGTGCAGCACTGGCTCGAGACGCGCAGCATCGGCGCCGCGACCTCGGCCGCTGGCGTCGCGCCCGTGACGACGACACCGCCCGAGGTTCCGAAGGGGGCGACGCTGCGAGGGGACATGCCCCGCCGGATGTCCTTCTTGTCGATGCCACGGAGGAGTGACCCGACGGCGTAACCGACTTCGAGCGTCGCAGTCAGGAGATTCCGGCACGCGAGGTCCCGGTGGATCGCGACGTCCCGGTCGCTCTCGCCACAGCGTTCGGCGTCCCGTTCGCCGATGAAGTACGTGAGCACGCGCTCGGGCGTGAGTTCCTCGGCCAGCGCGGGTCCGCCGCCCCGCACGCGAGCGTCGGGGAGGCTGACGACGAATCGTTCGCCAATCGTCGGCTCCCCGTCGAGGTAGCCGTAGAGCGATTCCGTGCCATCCAGGATTCCGTCGTCGTCGCTGTCGAGGTCGTCGTGGATACGCTCGATGTCGCCCTGGACGATGCGGCGGGCCTCCTGGAGCGAGCGCCTCGCGCTGTCCCACTCGCCCGCGTCGACGGCGTCGCTAGCGTCCCCGGCGAGTCCCGCCCGTTTGTCGGCGTTCTCGTAGACGGTGGTGCAGGTGTCCGAGGGACAGCCTTCGAGTTCGCTCCGGACCTTCGTCGTCGCGTTGATGAACGCGTCGAGGGGCGCCTTCGCGTCGTCGGGCGACCGGTCGTCCACCGCCCCGATGGCGGCGTCGGCGTAGACCAACAGCGACCGCTCGACGTCGAGAACCGTCACGAGAGTGCCGATACCGTCGTCGTCGGAATCCTCGTCGTCGGGGCCTGGCCACCAGAGAGAACTCGGTTTGTTCGATCGCGAGGAGTTGTAGTCCTGGGCCTTCGTGGGCGCGCTGGTGCTCCAGCCGTCGATTTCGATCTCTCGCGAGGCGGCCCGGAGGGTCGGCGGTACGTAGCGGACGTCCACTGGGTCACTCCGGTGGAGCGCAATCCTCCCGCCTCCGCCACCGACGGAATCGGAACCCGCAGACCCGTCGTAGAAGGCGGCTGGCGATGCCTCCGTGGTCCCGACGGCCTCGCTGCCGGCGCGGTCCAACAGTCCATCGAGCGCCGTACAGCCGGCGAGGCTCCCGAGTGCGACGGCGCCACCGGCTGCGAGTACCGCTCGGCGCGTCGCCCGAGGAGGACTGCTGGGGATACCAACAGATTTGATATCTGTTCCACTTTTATTATCCATATATACGCTCCTTAGGCAGCGCGTGTATATAACCTTGTTAACACTCCCCGGGGTTCGGCGGTTCCAGTTTCTCACGCTTCGCTGAATACAGCAATCGCGCCCGGAACCACGGGGCGGTTCGCCTACTTCGCCGTCGAGACGATCTTCACCACGTCGCCCTCCTCGAGTTCGTAGCTCTCGCCGACCTCCCGCTTCGTCTTCGCGTTCACCGCGTGGAGGTAGCCGTCGCCGATGTCCGTGTGGACCGCGTACGCGAGGTCCACTGGCGTCGACCCGGACTCGAGGAGGAACGCGTCCGGCAGGACGTTCCCCTTCCCGTCGGTCCACTTCGACTGGTCCTGGACGGGGTACGCGGTCACCATCCCGAGCAGGTCGTACACCGCGTAGTCGAGACCCTGCTGGACGCCGGTTCCGCCGTACTCGACCATCGTGTCGCGGAGCGTCTCCAGGGTCTCGCGCTGCTCGTCGCTCACGTCACCAGTGATCTCGAAGCTCTCGTCGCCGGGGTCGTAGTCGACGACGCCCGCGTCGGCGCCACGGCGCAGCGCGAGTTCGCCCTGCGCGGTCGCCGGAATCACGGGCTTGTCGAGGTTCAGCAACTTCTCGACGTGCTCCGGGGGTGCGATGTCTATCTTGTTCGCCACGACGACGATGGGTTTCGTGCGCTCGCGGACGCCGCGGGCCAGCGTCTCGCGGTCCTCGTCCGTCCACTGCATCGGGTCGTCGGGGTAGTCGAACTCTCGCAGGACGGCCGCCACCTCGTGCTCGCTCGCGCCGAACCCCGTCATCAGCTCCGTGACGGCCTCCTCGATGTCGAAGCCGGGTGAGCGCGACTGGCGCTCGACGGACTCCCAGTTGTCCTCGACGATGCCCGCCAGCCAGAGGTCCATCTCCGTCTCCACGAAGTCGATGTCCTCGACCGGGTCGTGGCTGCCCGGTTCGACGGGTTCGCCCTCCGCGTTCGTCGCGCCCGCGGCGTCCACGACGTTCACGATGACGTCCGCGTTCGTGAGTTCGTCGAGGAACTGGTTGCCGAGGCCACGGCCCTCGTGGGCACCCGGCACGAGCCCCGCCACGTCCAGCAGTTCGACGGGCACGTAGCGTTTCCCGTCGTGGCAGTGTTCGTGCCCGCAGCGCTCCTCGCGAGTGAGACACGGACACTCCGTGCGGACGTGGGTGACGCCGCGGTTCGGGTCGATGGTGGTGAACGGGTAGTTCGCGACGTCCACCTCCGAGCGCGTCGCCGCGGTGTAGAACGTGGACTTGCCGGCGTTGGGTTTCCCGGCGAGCGCGATCGAGAGCATACCGAAGGGTAGCGCCACCGCGGAAGAATGGCTTTCGGTTGGACGGCTCTCGCCTGCCCGGAATCGCCAAAAGAAGTTTCCAGCCACTGTGTCAACGTACAGACGATGAACACCATCGAGGTAGCCGCGCGGCTGCTCGCAGGTGTCGGCCTCATCCTGGCGAACGGGTTCTTCGTCGCCATCGAGTTCGCGTTGACGCGCGCCAGGCAGTTCACCGAGTCGGATTTCGTCGGTGGGAACCCGGCGCTGGAGCGCGCCTGGGAGATGACCAACAACCTCGAGATCTACCTGACGACGTGCCAGGTCGGCATCACGGCGTCGAGCATCGCGGTCGGCATCGTCGCGGAACCCGCGCTGGCCGCGCTGTTCGAACCGTTCTTCGCGGAGACGTGGCTCGCGTCGGTCGGCGCCGGTGCGCTCGTCGCCTTCTTCATCATCAACCTCGTCCACCTGACGCACGGCGAGCAGACGCCGACGTACCTCGGCGTCGAGCGGTCGCGGCTGGTCTGCAGGTACGGCGCGACGCCGCTGTACTGGTTCAACGTGGCCATCTCGCCGCTCATCACGCTCGGCGACTACGTCGCGAAGGGGACCCTGGCGCTGTTCGGCGTCGAGATGACGGGCGCGTGGCTGGAGACCGAGGAGGACGTCATCGAGACGCGCGCCCAGCTCCGCAGCCGCGTTGAGGACGTCCTCGAGGAGGGCGAACTCAGCCAGGAGCGCCTCAACGAGGTCCTCGGCGCGCTGGAGGCGGGCACCACGACCGTCGACGAGGTGATGGTCGACGTCGACAACGTCGTCTTCCTCTCGACGGCCGCCTCCATAGAGGAGAACGTGGACGTCCTCGAGTCGACACACCACACCCGCTACCCGCTGGTCGGCGAGGACCCCGAGGAGCTGGAGGGCGTCGTCTACGTTCCGTCCGTTATCGAGCACCTCGACGACATCCGCGCCGGCGAGATGGACCTCGAAGCACTCGCGGCGCCACCGATGACGGTCACCGCCGACGCGACGGTCAGCGACGCCGTCGACCAGTTCCAGGTCGAACACCAGGAGCTCGCGCTCGTCTTCTCGGCGGGGAACGTGGTCGGGCTGTTGACCGCGACGGACGCCTTCGAGGCGGTGATGGGGGAACTGGAGGACCCGCTCGACGAGGCGGTCGACGACGAGGACGTGGACAGCAGCCGACTGGACGACGGCCTGGGTGACGCCACGGGCGTCGACGACTGACGCCGCGGTTCTCAGGCGCGAGCGAGTCGCCGGGCCGCACTACCTGCGGCCCCCACGAGCAGGTAGACGCCGAGGACGACCCACCCGAGGTCGAGGAGGAGGTTCAGGGGCGTGTACCCCCAGCCACTCAGCGCGCCGCCGAGGACGGTCGTCCAGCCGTGGGCGCCAGTGAGTAGCGAGAGGAGGCCGACGGCGGCGACGACACTCTCCCGCCACAGCGTCAGTCCGACGAACAGCGGCGTCTCCGGGGTCGTCGGCCTGGTCTCTGTGCCGTGCACGTCGCTGGAGGGCGAGTCGGACATGGCCGGAACTGCGTGCAGAACGAACTAAACTATTCGGGGTCGCGGTCGGCGCCGCTGCCGAGTCGCATCTCGCCGGTCGCGCGGATGACGCCGTCCACTTCGGCGTCCTCGTGGATCTCGACGTCGCGGCCGGAGACGTCGCCGAGGACGACGGCGTCGTCCTCGACGGTGACGTCGCCGTCGCGGGTGGTCACGTCGCCGTGGATCTTCGTCCCGGGGCCGACGACCACCTCGTCCTGGGCGCGCAGGCTGCCGAAGATGTTGTTGTCGCGGCCGACGTCGATGGCGGTGGCGCGGATGTTGCCGTGGAGCCGGCAGTCGTCGCCGATGGTGGCGGGCGTCGAGACGCGCCAGGCGTCGTCGGAGACGCTCGCCGAGCGGGGGATGCGCAGTGGGTCGAGGTCGCCGTCCGTGGCGAGTTCGTCGACCAGCTCTTGGGCCTGCTCCTCCTCGCCGAGTCGGAGCAGGTGGGTGAGGTACATCACGAAGAACGTGATCGTCGGCATCGGGTTGCGGATGACGATCCAGCCCGAGGCCTCGAACCCCTCCTCGATGTCCACGTCGTCGCCGATGTCCAGGTCGCCGCCGACGACGAGGCGGCCCGTGATGTGGGCTCGCTCGCCGAGGTAGGCGTCCTGGCCCGCGAGGACGTTGCCGTCGACCTCGCACCACATGTCGAGTCGGCAGTCGGCCTCCGCCTCGATGTCGCCGTCGACGGAGACGCGTTCGCCCGCGACGACGTTCCGGCCGCGAACCCCGAGTTCCACCGCCGACTGACCGCCGACGAGTACGTCGCCGTCGGTGACCAGGTCGTGTTCCTCGACGGTGGTACCGTCGGGGACGACGAGTTCGTCGATCGGGTTCGTGCCGAGCACACGCGCCCCGAGTTTCCGCACGGCAATAAACCCCGCGAGAACGCAAGCCGGCCGTCAGACGCCGGCCCGCCCCGCGGACGGCGGACTTTTGTCCACCCGCCCGATAGCGTACGGCATGACGACCCTCTCGTTCGAGGACGACGGCGTCGACGTCGTCTACGACGGAACGGAGTTCCACATGGAGAAGGAACTCATCGAGGACGCGACCCAGAAGAACTACCACGACGTCACCGACCACGAGGTGCTCAAACTGGTCGAGAAGAACCCGTCGCTGTCGGGCGAACCGCGCCGTATCGGCGACATCGTGGACTGACCGCGACCCACACGATGACAACGTTTACGTCCGTCGCCCGGAACGTTCCACCATGAGCGCTGCCCGCGACGAGTTCGACCACCCGTCCTGGTCGACGGCACTCGCCACGTTCCTCAGCTACGGCCTCATCCTGCTGGTGATGACAGTCCTGCTGTTCCTCGTGCCCTACGGCATCTTCCGGTTCCTGTAACCGCAGCTCCTCCGCGTTCGATGGGCTGGACTCGTTGGACAGTACGTCTGTGAGTACACGCCGTCGGAGCCTGAAGACATATACCGCTCCTGCAGGCATACTGACGTGAATGTCGCGGCAGGCCCTCCAAGTGCTCGCTGTCACGGCCCTCCTCGCCCTCGCAGGGTGTACGACCGGCGGCCAGACGGCGACGACCACCACGACCCCATCGAGTACAACCACGGCGACGCCGACGACGGTCCAGACGACGGTTCCGCAGGCGGACCGCGTCCCGTTCTCGCTGGAGAACGAGGACGACGAGAGCCATACCGTACACCTCGTCGTCAGTAACGGGTCAGAGGCGGTCTACAACGACACCGTCACGATAGCCCCCGGAACCCAACGACCCGTCACGAACCTCACTGGACAGGGGACGACCTACCACGTCGTGGCGACGATGGACGGCGCCGCCTTCGAGCGGAACGTCACCCTCAAGCCGGGACTCCTGGAGAGCGGTGTCGCAGTCAACGAGTCCGGGGCGTTCGAGTACACTTACCTGGTCAACTAGCTCCCGTGTCGACCGACCGTTCTACACCGCCTACCAATTCCCGAAACTCGACTCCACCGCTACGTACCGCCAGACGCCCCTCCCCACTCCTGGTTTGGCAGACATTAACAATCAGGAGCGCGTAGCACAACAGGTTGTGGCCACGGACGACACCGACCTCAGCGACTACGGGGCGTTCCGGGACGCTCGCGGGCACGCCCACCCGGACGCGGCGGCGTACGCGGACCTCGCCGCGGAACTCCGGCGCGCCGTGGACGGCGAGGTACGATTCGACGAGTACGCCCAGGTGCTGTACGCGACGGACGGCAGCATCTACAGCGCGCGGCCCGCGGGCGTCGTGCTCCCGAGGCACGCCGCGGACGTCCAGCGAGCAGTCCGCGTCGCCGCCGATCACGACGTGCCGGTGCTCCCGCGGGGGGCCGGGTCGTCGCTCGCCGGGCAGGCCGTCGGCGAAGGCTGCGTGGTAGTGGACACGAGCAAGTACATGGACGACGTCGTCGACGTGGACCCCGAATCGCAGCGGGCGACCGTCCAGCCCGGGGTCGTACAGGACCACCTGGACGCCCGCCTCGCCGACCACGGCCTCAAGTTCGCGCCCGACCCGGCGTCGTCGAACCGCGCGACCATCGGCGGCGGCATCGGGAACAACTCCACGGGCGCCCACTCCGTCCGCTACGGCATCACGGACGCCTACGTCGAGGAACTCGACGTGGTGCTCGCCGACGGCTCGCGCCTCCACGCCCGAGAGGTCGTCCTCGACTCGCCGGAGTGGGACGCCATCGTCGCGAAGGACGACCGCGAGGCCGACGTCTACCGGACGGTCCGCCGCCTCGTCGAGGAGAACGCCGCGGAGATAGCCGAGCGCTACCCCGAACTGAAACGCTGCGTCTCCGGGTACAACCTCCAGAAAGTCGTCTACGAGACCGACGACGGCGAGCGGGCGATCAACCTCGCGAAACTAGTCGTCGGCGCCGAGGGGACCCTCGGAGTCGTCGTGGAAGCCACCCTCGACCTCGTCACCGTCCCGGAGGAGACGGCGGTGGCGCTGTACTGCTTCCCCGACCTCGTGAGCGCGATGGAGGCCGTCCCGGTCGCTCTCGACCACGACCCGAGCGCGGTCGAACTGATGGACGAGGAGGTGTTCCGCCTCGCGGCCGACTCCGCGGAGTACGCCGCCTACGTAGAGCCGATACCCGAGGACTGCGCCGCCGCACTGATGGTCGAGTTCGACTCGGAAGTGCAGGCCGACCTCCGGGTCGCCGTCGACGCGACCACCCGCGAATTCGTCGACGGCGGCGCCGCCTTCGACGCGCTGGAGGCGTTCGACCCGGACGCACAGGCCGACCTGTGGAAACTCAGGAAGGCCGCCATCCCCCTGTTGATGAGCCTCGAGGGCGACCCGAAGCCGTACCCGTTCATCGAGGACGCCTCCGTCCCGCCCGCGGAACTCGCCGACTACGTCCGGGAGTTCCAGGCGGTGCTCGACGACCACGGCACGTCGGCGGCGTACTTCGCGCACGCCGGCGCCGGGACCCTCCACGTCCGCCCGATTCTGAACCTCAAGGATGGCGACGGCGTCGAGACGATGCGCGCCATCACCGAGGACGTCACCGACCTCGTGCTCGACCACGGCGGCGCGTTCTCCGGCGAGCACGGTGACGGCCTCGCGCGCACCGAGTTCAACCCGAAGATGTACGGCCCTGACCTCTGGGCGGCGTTCAAGGACCTCAAGACGGCGTTCGACCCGGACTGGCTGTTGAACCCGGGGAAGGTCGTCTACCGCGACGAGGGCGACGTGCCCGACCCCGGGCACCTCCGCGACGGCGAACCAGCGGACGTCCGCGAACGACTCCGCTACGGGCCCGACTACCAGTCCGTCGAGCCGCAGACGACGCTCGACTTCTCCGAGGACGGCGGGTTCGGCCACCTCGTCGAACTGTGCAACGGCTGCGGGACGTGCCGGCAGACCGACTCGGACGTGATGTGTCCGACCTACCGCGCGTCCCGCGACGAGATCGAGACGACGCGGGGGCGCGCGAACCTCCTGCGGGCCGCCATCTCGGGGGACCTCCCCGAGGACGAACTGTACACCGAGCGCTTCCAGGAGGAGGTGCTCGACCTCTGTGTCGGCTGCAAGGGCTGTGCGAGCGACTGTCCGACGGGCGTCGACCTCGCGAAGCTGAAGGCCGAGGCGAAACACCAGTACCACGAGCGCGAGGGTTCCGGCCTGCGCGAGCGCCTGTTCGCGGACGTCCACCGGCTCTCCGCGTGGGGGAGTCGACTCGCGCCGCTCTCGAACTGGGCGACCGACCTCCCCGGAGCGGACTGGCTCGCCGACCGGACGCTCGGCATCGCCCCAGAGCGCGACCTCCCGACGTTCCGGGCCACGACGTTCACCGACTGGTTCGACGCCCGGGCGAGCCAGCCACCTACGGACCCCGTGGACCGCGTCCTCCTCGTCCCCGACACGTTCACCGAGTTCACCAACCCCGAGGTCGGGAAGGCGGCGGTGCGCGTGCTGGAGGCCGCGAACGTCCACGTCGACGTGGCCGAGTCCCGACCGTCGGGCCGCCCGGCGTACTCGCTGGGCTTCCTCGACCGTGCCCGCGAGCGCGCCGGGGCCACCGTCGACGTGCTCGCTCCCGCCGTCGAATCCGGCTGGACACCCGTGTTCGTGGAACCGGCAGATGCCGTGATGGTCCAGGACGAGTACCGGGATCTGCTCGGCGAGGCGCCAGGCGCCTCGGAATCAGCGAGCGGTGAGCGAAGCGACTCGCGAGCCGACGGGCAGACGGTCGACCGCGTCGCCGACGCCACACTCGGCGTCATGGAGTACCTCGACCGCGAACGTGTAGGCGAGCGCCTCGAGTTCGCCGCGGGCGAGGAGTCCCTCGCCTACCACGGCCACTGCAACCAGAAGGCCGTCGGGACGGACCACCACGCGGTCGGCGTGTTGCGTCGGGCGGGGTACGCCGTCGACCCCGTGGACGCGACGTGCTGCGGGATGGCCGGGAGCTTCGGCTACGAGGCCGAACACTACGACCTCTCGCAGGCCATCGCCGACGACCTCGTCGAGAAGCTCGGAGCGAGCGACAGCGACACCGTCGTCGCACCGGGCACGTCCTGCCGGACGCAACTGGGGGATCGCGCGGACGCGGGCCGGCCGCACCACCCCATCGAGAAGGTAGCCGCGGCGCTGGAAGGCCGAAAGAGACCGTAGAGGTGCGGGGATTACGCGAACGTCCGGGACGGCTCGGCGGTCGTCGCCTCGGAGTCCTGTTCGAGTTTGTCGCGGGCGTTCCGGAAGTCCGCCATCGTGATCTGCTTGCGGTCGTCGCGGATGGCGAACATGCCGGCCTCCGTGCAGATGGCCTTCACGTCCGCGCCCGAGAGGTCGTCGGTGTCCGCCGCGAGTTCGGCGAAGTCGACGTCGTCGGCGACGTTCATCTCGCGGGTGTGGATGCGGAAGATCTTCTCGCGGCCCTCGACGTTCGGGTTCGGCACCTCGATGAGGCGGTCGAAGCGGCCCGGGCGGAGGATGGCGCGGTCGAGCATGTCGAAGCGGTTGGTGGCGGCGATGATGCGGATGTCGCCGCGCTCGTCGAAGCCGTCCATCTCGGAGAGGAGCTGCATCATCGTGCGCTGGACCTCGGCGTCACCGCTGGTCTTCGAGTCCGTGCGCTTGGACGCGATGGCGTCGATTTCGTCGATGAAGACGACGGCCGGCTCGTGGTCGCGGGCGACCTGGAACATGTCGCGGACGAGTTTCGCGCCCTCGCCGATGAACTTGTGGACGAGTTCGCTACCGGCCATCTTGATGAACGTCGCGTCGGTCTGGGCGGCGACGGCCTTCGCCATCAGCGTCTTCCCGGTACCCGGTGGGCCGTGGAGCAGCACGCCGCTCGGCGGGTTGATACCGACAGTCTCGAACAGTTCGGGGTCGCGCATCGGGAGTTCGACCGTCTCGCGGACCTCACGGAGCTGCTCGTCGAGGCCGCCGACGTCCTCGTAGCCGACGTCGGGGGACTCCTCGACCTCCATCACGCGAGCGCGGACGTCGGCCTCGTCGTCGAGGCGTTCGACGACGGACAGCGAGTTGTTGACCGCGACGCGGGCGCCCGGCTCGAGGTCCTCCCGGAGCGAATCGGTGACCTCGGTGAGGGCTTCCTGGTTGTTGCCGTGCTGCTTGATGACGACGCCGTCGTCGTTGAGTTCCTGGACCGTGGCGACGAACAGCGGCGACTGCTTGAGCTTCTTGTTCTCGTGGGTGAGCCGTTCCAGCTTCTGCTGGTACTTGTTGTTCTCGGCGTTGGCGTCGAGGAGCCGGTCCCGCATCTCCTCGTTCTCGTCTTCGAGGTCCGAGAGCCGCTCCTCGAGCGCCTCGATCTTCTCCTGCTGCGAGGCGCTCTCCTCGTAGGGCAACTCGGCGTCCTCAACGGTCTCGGTCATCACGATTCGGTAAGGCGCTGGTTCATAAGAGGCTTCGGGTGGTCGAACTCTCCCACCACTCGAATTACTGCAATGCATTTTCGATAGCGAAACCATTATCTAAGTGCATTCAGTAGGGGTGGGTATGAGCGCCACCGCAATCGACGCCGACACGGTCGAAGCTCTCGAAGACCTGCCACCGAGCGCGAAGCTCGTCGCCAAGGTCCTGGAGTACAACGACACCCTCACCCAGAGCCAACTCGCCGAGGAGACGCTGCTGCCGGCCCGCACCGTCCGCTACGCGCTCACCCGTCTCGAAGAGCAGGACGTCGTCGAGTCCCGCTTCTCCTTCTCGGACGCCCGCAAGCGCATCTACACGCTCGCCTGACGACGACGCCGCTCGCCTGACGACGACGCACCCGCCACGCCCGTCCCGTCTCGCTGTGTCTGTCGCCGTCCGGTGGCTCCCGCGCGTACTGTCCTCCGCCTCGACTCCTCGGAGCCGGTCTGCGGTCGCCCGAAGCGCCGAAGCTTTATCCGACGTACCGCTACATCTTCACAGCAAATGGTTCGCGTCATCCACACGGGGGACACACATCTCGGGTACCGCCAGTACCACTCCCCCGAGCGCCGCGAGGACTTCCTCGAGGCCTTCCGGTCGGTCGTCGACGACGCCGTCGAAGCTGACGTCGACGCCGTCGTCCACGCGGGCGACCTTTACCACGACCGGCGGCCAGGCCTCCGGGACATCCTCGGTACCATCTCCGTCCTCCGACCGCTCCGCGAGAACGACATCCCGTTCCTCGCCATCGTCGGCAACCACGAGGGGACCCGCGACGCCCAGTGGCTCGACCTCTTCGAGACGCTGGGGCTGGCCGAACGCCTCGACGAGACCGGCCGACGGGTCGGCGACACCGTCTTCTACGGCCTCGACTACGTCCCCGAGTCCAGACGTCCGGACCTCGACTACGAGTTCGAGGAACCGGACGCCGACAACACCGCGCTCGTCTCCCACGGCCTCTTCACGCCGTTCGCACACGCCAACTGGGACCTCGACGAGGTGCTCGACGAGTCGAACGTCGACTTCGACGCGGTGCTCCTCGGCGACAACCACGCCGCCGACACCGCGCAGGTCGAGGACACCTGGGTCACCTACTGCGGGTCCACCGAGCGCGCCAGCGCGAGCGAGCGCGACCCCCGCGGCTACAACCTCATCGAGTTCGACAGAGAGGTGACCATCTCCCGGAAGGGCCTGGACACCCGCGACTTCGTCTTCGTGGACGTCGACCTCGGCTCCGAGGACGGCACGGCCTACGTGCGCGAACGAGTGAGAGAGCACGACGTCGAGGACGCCGTCGTCGTAGTCACCGTGGAGGGCGACGGCGAGACGGTGACACCCGCTGAGGTCGAGCGCTTCGGCGACGAGCAGGGCGCACTGATCACGCGCGTCAACGACCGCCGGGAGGTCGAGACGGAGACCGACGTGGAGGTGTCGTTCGCCGACCCCGACAACGCCGTCAGGGAGCGCGTCCGCGAGATGGGGCTCAGCGAGGCGGGTCTCGACGTCGACGACGCGGTCCGCGACCTCGAACTGGCTGACTCGAACGTCCGCGACCGCGTGCGAGAGCGCGTCGAAGCGGTCCTGGACGGTGACGAGGAGGCGGCAGGGACGACCACAGACGCCGAGGAACCGGAAGTGCCCGAAGAGCCGGGCGAACAGGCGCAGGCGACGACCATGGAGGAGTTCCAGTGAGGTTCACCCGCGTCTCCCTCCGGAACTTCAAGTGCTACGAGGACGCGGACGTCCACCTCGACCCCGGCGTAACTGTCATCCACGGGCTCAACGGCAGCGGGAAGTCGAGCCTGCTGGAGGCCTGCTTCTTCGCGCTGTACGGCGCGACGGCCCTCGACAAGACCCTCGAGGAGATCGTCACCATCGGCGCCGAGGAGGCGGAGATCGACCTCTGGTTCACGCACGCGGGCGACGACTTCCACATCTACCGGCGCGTCCGGAACACCGGCGAGCGCGCGTCGACGCCCGACTGTACGCTCGAGACGCCGTCGGGGAGCATCGACGGCGTGACGGACGTGGAGGCGTACGTCACCGACCTCCTGCGGATGGACGCGGAGGCGTTCGTCAACTGCGCGTACGTCCGCCAGGGCGAGGTGAACAAGCTCATCAACGCCTCCGCGAGCACCCGCCAGGCGATGCTCGACGACCTCCTCCAGCTCGGGAAACTCGAGGACTACCGCCAGCGCGCCGGCGACGCCAGACTCGGCGTCGAGGACGTCAAGAGCACCGTCGAGGGGAGACTCCAGGGCCTGGACGAGCAGATCGAGACCAAGGAGGCCGAGGACCCCCACGAGACGCTCGCCAGCCTGAAGTCCGAACTGGCGGACGTCACCGACGACGTCGAGCGCTACGAGGACCAGCGCGACAGCGCCCGGGAGACCCTCGAAGACGCCGAGGACGTCCTCGAACGCTTCGAGGAGAAACGCGAGGAACTCGACGACGTCACGGGGACCATCTCGGACCTCCGTGAGTCCATCGCGGAGACCGAGTCCGACCGCGAGGACCTCGCCGAGCAGACGGCCGAGCACCGCGAGCGCGCCGCCGAACTGGACGACGAGGCCACCGAACTCCTCGCCGAGACGGACCTCGCGGACGCCGACGTCGAGGCGGTCGAAGCGAGACGCGACGACCTCGTCGACGAGCGCGAGGCCGTCACCGAGCAGATATCCGAGGTGGCGCCCGCGGTGTCGAAGCTCCAGACCGAGGCGGACAACGCCGCGGACCGCGCTGACGACCTCGAGGAGCGCGCGGAATCGGCCCGCGAGGACGCCGCGGAATTGGACGAGGAGGCGGAGGCGGCCGAGGAAGCGCGCGAGGACGCCGAGGAACGAATCGCGGAACTGAACGAGTCCATCGAGGACGCGAAAGCCGCCTTCGAGGACGCGCCCGTGGCCTTCGGTGAAGCCGAGCGCCACCTCGAGTCGCTCGAAGCGGACCTCGAGGACCTGCGGGAGCGCCGCGAGGACGTCGGCGGCGACCTGCAGTCCGCGCGGGACCGCGTCGCGGAGGCCGAGGAGCTACTGGACGCGGGGAAGTGTCCGGAGTGCGGTCAGCCGGTCGACGGGTCGCCGCACGTCGACGGCGTCGAGGAGTACCGCGAGCGCGTCGCCGACCTCGAGGCCGAACTCGACGCCGTCGACGAGGACGTCGAGGACGTCCAGGCTCGCATCGAGCGCGCCGAGGCGCTCGTCGAGCGCGAACGCGACGTCGGCGACCACGAGCAGAACCGCGAACTCGCCGTCGAACGCCGCGAGGACCGCGCCGAGGCCGTCGACGAGGCGCGCTCGGCGGCCGAGTCCAAGCGCGAGCAGGCCGACGAACTCGCCGACGAGGCGGCGACGGCCCGGGAAGAGGCCGAGGCGAAACGCGAAGCGGCCGACGACAGACGCGAGGAACTCGCGGACCTGAACGCGCGCCAGAGCGACCTGAAGGAGCGCGTCGAGCGCCTCGGCGACCTGGCGGACGTGCTCGCGGACGCCGCGGACCACCGCACGGAGGCCGAGCGCCTCGCAGAGAAGCGTACGGACCTCGCCGACCGCAACGAGGAGCGCCGCGAGCGCCTCGACGACCTCCGGGAGCGCAAGCGCACCCTCGAGAGCGAGTTCGACGAGGACCGAATCGAGCAGGCGAGAGCCGACAAGGACCGCGCCGCGGACTACCTCGAGAAGGTCGAGCCCCGGCTGGAGAAACTGTACGAGGACCGCGACGAGCTACAGGGACAGATCGGCGCCGCGGAGAACGCCATCGAGGAACTGGAGGCGCTCCGCGAGCAGCGCGAGGCCGTCGCCGAGCGCCACACGGAACTCAAGGACCTCCACGACGAGGTGTCCGACCTGGAGGCGATGTACGGCGACCTGCGCGCGGAACTCCGCCAGCAGAACGTCACGAAGCTCGAACGCCTCCTCAACGAGACGTTCGAACTCGTCTACCAGAACGACTCCTACGCGCGCATCGAACTCTCCGGGGACTACGAGCTGACGGTGTACCAGAAGGACGGCGAGGCGCTCGAACCCGACCAGCTCTCCGGCGGGGAGCGCGCGCTGTTCAACCTCAGCCTGCGGTGTGCCATCTACCGGCTGCTCGCGGAGGGTATCGAGGGGGAGGCGCCGCTGCCGTCGCTCATCCTCGACGAACCCACCGTCTTCCTCGACTCCGGCCACGTCTCCCAGCTCGTGGAACTCGTCGAGTCGATGCGTCGGCTCGGCGTCGAACAGATCGTCGTGGTGAGCCACGACGACGAACTCGTGGACGCCGCCGACGACGTGGTCCGCGTCGAGAAGGACGCCACGTCGAACCGCTCGCGCGTGGTGCGCGACGAAGCGGGGCTGCTCGCGGACTGACAGGTCCGATCGGGACAGTCAGTCACTACCCGCGTCGGTTCGTGTTGGGTACCAGATTGGTAACAGAAGTTTTCTCTACCCCGACTACAGAGGAGGTGCTATGTCAGCGGTGTCAGAGCTGCACACATTCGCCGGAGGACTGGGCGTTGTTGGCGCGTCGCTGCTCGTAGCCGGGGCAGTGACGTCCGCGTCCCCCGTGTGGGGGCTCGGGGTTGGCTCGTCAGCGGTCGCACTCGCCGTCTTCGCCGGGTCGCGTGGGTTCGTCCCCGCCTAGTCCTCGCGGAGTACATCGACGCCGCGCTCGCCGGCGTCGGTGAGTGCGTAGCCGCGTTCGCCGCCGACGGTCGCCTCCTCGACGAGGCCGGCGGCCCGGAACTCCGTGAGGGAGCCGACCATGTCGCTCTCGCAGACGTCGTAGGCGGCGAGCATCTCGCGGGCGGCCAGCGGGCCGCGGTCCGCCAGGTCGACGAGCAGACCGAGGTGCCAGTCGGCGTGGCAGGCGCGGACTACCTGCCGGGCCTCTGCCGAGACGGCGGTGGCGAGGGCGTCCAGGGGGGACTCGCCGCTCGCCGGTTCGAGGTCGTCGTTCGGGAGGTGGCGGCGCTCGCCGGTCGCCGGGTCGCGGACGAGGCTGCTGTCGCCGCTCTCCTTGAGCAGGACGTAGATCGCTCCCTCGTCGTCGCGGACCGTGCGCATGCCTCGAAGCAGTAACTCCGCGGCGTTAGGAGTTGCGTTCGCTCGCGCTCTCCCGCCCGGTCACTCCTCGCGGGTGTAGACACGGTACTTGTAGTAGCCGTAGAGACCGAGAATGACGCCCGCGGCGAGGAGGCTCCCACCGGTGTCCCACTGGTTGCGGAAGACCGCGAGCATCGCGCCGACACTGCCCGCCATCAGCGCGACGTTGAAGACGAGGACGAGCAGCCAGAACTGCCGCTGGAGGCGCGGGTCGGCGTCGGACTCGTCCGGGACGTCGACGGAGGGCGCGAGCTCTCGCTCGGCCTCGGACTCCTCGTTCCCGAACAGGTCGTCTAACACGCGAGAAAATCCGGGATGGCGGTGGAAAAGCGTTGCCTCTCAGAGTGCGTCGCCTAGCGACACCACGTCCGTCGCTTTGAGCCACGCGAGCGGATTCTGCGCGTCGTAGAATACGACGCCGTCCTCTGTGTCGTAGGACTCCACGTCGTCTCGGGCGTCGGTGCCCTCGGGCAGCTGTGGGACTTCGTTCTGGCGATTCGCGTCGCCCGCTGCGTGGTCAGTCACGTCTGTCACCTCGCACTTTGGTAAGGTGTAACATGGTATAAGCCTTCCCCCGGTGACGCATTTCGCCGGTCGGAAGGGCGAGTTTTTAGGGTGGACGGTCGAATGACCCAGCAATGAGCAACACGGACCTCTCCCAGTTCATGCACGAGGGCGGGGAGTCGGACGAGCAATCGCCCGACGAGGACGTCGTGCACGCGGAAGCGGAGGTCGTGGCCGGCGACGCCGACCCGGTCGTGACCGAGATCGTGAACGCGGAGGCGGACGCGCTCCCGGACGCCGACGGCGACGTCGAACTGATGGTGACCCAGGTCGACTACACCGTCGAGGGGAGCGGCGACCGGCAGCGCCCGGTCGTCCACGTCTTCGGCCGCACCGACGACGACGAGGCCGAGCACGTCCGCGTCCACGGCTTCCGCCCGTACTTCTACGCGCCGACGGCGAATCTCACGGCGGACGACCTGACCGACGACGTCATCACCGGCTCCGAGGACGGCTACGAGTCCATCCGTGGCGAGGAACTGACGAAGATCTACGGCCGTACCCCGCGGGACGTCGGGAACGTCCGCGACCGCTTCGACCACTACGAGGCGGACATCCTCTTCCCGAACCGCCTGCTCATCGACAAGGACATCACGAGCGGCGTCCGCGTGCCCGAGCGCCGCGCCGACGACGGCGCCCTCTATGTCCACCACGACGAGATCGTGGCCTGCGACGTGGACGCCAGCCTCCGCGTCAACACCTTCGACATCGAGGTCGACGACCGCTCTGGGTTCCCGGAGGACGGCGAGGAACCGGTCGTCTGCCTCGCGAGCCACGACTCCTTCCGTGACGAGTACATCGTCTGGCTGTTCGAGGCACCCGACGCCACCACCGACTCGCCCGACGACCTCGCCGACCACGACCTCCTCGACGAGGACGCGGCGGCGGACGTGCGCGTCTTCGACACCGAGGAGGCGATGCACGAGGCGTTCATCGGTTACATCGTCGAGACCGACCCGGACGTGCTCACGGGGTGGAACTTCGACGACTTCGACATGCCGTACCTCGTCGACCGCCTCGACGTGCTCGGCATCGAGTCCGACCGCCTCTCGCGCGTCGAGGAGGTGTGGACTTCCGGCTGGGGTGGCCCGAACGTGAAGGGTCGCGTCGTCTTCGACCTGCTGTACGCCTACCAGCGCACGAAGCGCTCCGAACTCGACTCCTACCGCCTCGACGCGGTCGGCGAGCAGGAACTCGACGTCGGGAAGGAGCGCTACGCCGGCGACATCGGGGACCTCTGGGAGAACGACCCCGAGCGCCTGCTGGAGTACAACCTCCGGGACGTCGAACTCTGCGTGGAGATCGACCGCAAGCAGTCTATCGTGGCGTTCTGGGACGAGGCCCGGAAGCTGGTGGGCTGCAAACTCGAGGACGCGACGACGCCCGGCGACGCGGTGGACATGTACGTCCTGCACAAGGCGTACGGCGAGTTCGTGCTGCCGTCGAAGGGCCAGCAGGAGGCCGAGGAGTTCGAGGGCGGCGCGGTGTTCGACCCCATCACGGGCGTCAAGGAGAACGTCTCCGTGCTCGACCTGAAGAGCCTCTACCCGATGTCGATGGTGACCATCAACGCGTCGCCGGAGACGAAGGTCGACCCCGAGGAGTTCGACGGCGAGACGTACAAGACGCCGACTGGCGTCCACTTCCGGAAGGAACCCGACGGCATCATCCGGGAGATGGTCGACGAACTGCTCACCGAGCGCGACGACAAGAAGGAACTCCGCGACCAGCACGACCCGGACTCGGAGCCGTACGCCCGCTTCGACCGCCAGCAGGCAGCCGTGAAGGTCATCATGAACAGTCTGTACGGCGTGTTCGGCTGGGACCGCTTCCGGCTGTACGACCGGGAGATGAGCGCGGGCGTGACGTCGACGAACCGGGAGGTCATCTCGTTCACCGAGGACGCCGCCAACGACTTCGGCTACGAGGTGGCCTACGGCGACACCGACAGCGTGATGCTCGAACTCGGCAGCGAACTCTCGAAGGAGGAGGCCATCGAGACGTCCTTCGACATCGAGGACCACATCAACGCGTCCTACGACGAGTTCGCCCGGGAGCGACTCAACGCCGAGGAGCACCGCTTCCAGATCGAGTTCGAGAAGCTCTACCGCCGGTTCTTCCAGGCGGGGACGAAGAAGCGCTACGCCGGCCACATCGTCTGGAAGGAGGGCAAGGACGTCGACGACATCGACATCACTGGCTTCGAGTACAAGCGCTCGGACATCGCGCCCATCACGAAGGAGGTCCAGAAGCGCGTCATCGAACTGGTCGTCGTGGAGGGCGACGTCGACGGCGTCGAGGAGTACGTCCACGACGTTATCGAGGACTTCCGCGAGGGGAACGTCGACCTCGACGACATCGGCATCCCGGGCGGCATCGGGAAGCGCCTCGACAACTACGACACGGACACTGCGCAGGTCCGGGGCGCGAAGTACGCCAACCTCCTGCTGGGGACGAACTTCGACCGGGGCTCGAAACCCAAGCGCCTCTACCTGGCGAAGGTCCACCCCGAGTTCTTCCGCCGCGTGGAGGACGAGCGACCGAGTATCAACGAGGACCCCCTGTACGTCGAGTTCAAGACCGACCACGACGTCATCTGCTACGAGTACGCCGACCAGATTCCCGACGAGTTCGAGGTGGACTACGACGTGATGCTCGACAAGACGCTGAAGGGCCCCATCGAGCGCATTCTGGAGGCGTTAGACGTCTCCTGGGAGGAGGTCAAGACGGGCCAGACCCAGACCGGTCTCGGCAGTTTCACGTGAGTCGCCGTGCGGCGATAACTGCCCGAACTGTGTGAATTCTTCACGAATCGCGAACTCCTGTTTTCGTTTCCAAAAGGAGTTGCCGAAAATGCGTAACCGTTATGGGGCGCTCGCACCTTGTCTAGGATGACCTAATCGATGGCTACGCTAGAACTCAAAAACGTACACGCGGAAGTGGCAGAGGACGGTGGAGAGACGATTCTCAACGGGGTCGACCTCGAAGTTCCGTCGGGCGAGATCCACGCCCTGATGGGCCCGAACGGCTCCGGAAAGTCGACCACGTCGAAGATCGTCGCCGGGCACCCGGCCTACGAGGTGACCGAGGGCGAAGTGCTGCTCCACCTCGAGGACAGCGACTTCGGCGACGTCGAGATCCCCGACGACAAGCGGACGTGGAACCTCCTCGAACTGGAGCCGAACGAGCGCGCCGCGCTCGGCATCTACCTCGGCTTCCAGTACCCCGCCGAGATCGAGGGCGTCACGCTCGTCAACTTCCTCCGCACCGCGCTCAACGCGAAACTCGAGGAGCGCGACGAACTCCTCTTCGGCGAGGACGAGGACGAAGACGACGAGGACGCGGGCTACGAGACCTCCCCGATGGAGGGGCCCGCCGACGAAGGCGAGGTCAGCGTCGCCGACTTCCAGGCGCTGCTCTCCGAGAAGATGGAGCTGCTCGACATGGACGAGTCGTTCGCCACGCGCTACCTCAACGCCGGCTTCTCCGGCGGCGAGAAGAAGCAGAACGAGGTCCTCCAGGCCGCAGTCCTCGAGCCCTCGATCGCGGTGCTCGACGAGATCGACTCCGGCCTCGACATCGACCGCCTCCAGGACGTCGCCGACGGCATCAACGCCCTGCGCGACGAACAGGACGCCGGCATCCTCCAGATCACCCACTACCAGCGCATCCTCGACTACGTCGAGCCCGACCGCATCCACATCATGCTGGACGGCGAGATCGCCATGGAGGGCGACGCGGAGCTCGCCAAGAAGCTAGAGGACGAGGGCTACGACTGGGTCCGCGACCAGGTCTACGGTACGGCCTAACACAATCATGAGTTCAGACCAAGACCACCTCGAAGAGACAGACACCGAGGCCCGATTCGAGTTCAAGAAGGAGGAGAGTTCCGCCTTCAAGTCCGAGAAGGGCCTCAACGAGGAGACCATCCGGCTCATCTCCGACGACAAGGACGAGCCGGACTGGATGCTCGAGCGCCGTCTGCGCGCGCTCAAACAGTACCAGAAGATGCCGATGCCGACGGACTGGCCGGGACAGCCCGACCTCTCCGAACTCGACGTCGGGGAGATCGTCCCGTACATCCGCCCCGACGTCGACAAGCGCGCCGGCGTGGACGACTGGGAGGAACTCCCCGAGGAGATCCGGGACACCTTCGAACAGCTGGGCATCCCCGAGGCCGAGCGCGAGGCGCTCTCCGGCGTCGGCGCCCAGTACGAGTCCGAAGTCGTCTACCAGAACATGCAGGAGCGCTGGGAGGAGAAGGGCGTCATCTTCTGCAACATGGACGAGGCCGTCCGGGAGTACCCGGAACTCGTCAAGGAGCACTTCATGACGAAGTGCGTGCCACCGAGTGACAACAAGTTCGCCGCGCTCCACGGGGCCGTCTGGTCCGGCGGGAGCTTCGTCTACGTCCCCGAGGACGTGACGGTGAACATGCCCGTGCAGGCGTACTTCCGGATGAACTCGGAGGGCATGGGCCAGTTCGAGCACACGCTCATCATCGCCGAACCCGGCAGCGAAGTCCACTACATCGAGGGCTGTTCCGCACCGAAGTACGGCACCCACAACCTCCACTCCGGCGGCGTCGAGGTGTTCGTCAAGGAGGACGCCCACGTGCAGTACTCGACCGTGCAGAACTGGTCGAAGAACACGTTCAACCTCAACACCAAGCGCGCCATCGTCGAGGAGAACGCCACGATGGAGTGGGTCTCCGGCAGCATGGGGTCGAAGGCCACCATGCTCTACCCCTCCTCCATCCTGAAGGGCCGCGGCGCGACGGACAACCACATCACCATCGCGTTCGCGGGCGAGGGCCAGGACATCGACACCGGCGCGAAGGTCTACCACAACGCGCCGGACACGAAGTCCACCATCGAGTCGAAGTCCATCGCGAAAGACGGCGGCCGCACGAACTACCGCGGCCTCGTCCACATCGCGGACGGCGCGGAGAACTCCTCAACGTCCGTCGAGTGTGACGCGCTGATGTTCGACAACGAGTCCACCAGCGACACCATGCCGTACATGGAGATCAACGAGTCGAAGGTGGACGTCGCCCACGAGGCGACCGTCGGCAAGATCGGGGACGAGGACGTCTTCTACCTCCAGTCCCGCGGTCTCGACGACGACGACGCCAAGCAGATGATCGTCGCGGGCTTCATCGAGCCCATCACGGAGGAACTGCCCATCGAGTACGCAGTCGAGCTCAACCGCCTCATCGAACTCGAGATGGAGGGGAGCCTCGGATAACATGAGTACGCAGATCCACAAGGACATCTCCGAAGAGACGGTACGCCAGCTCGCCGCCGAGCGCGACGAGCCCGAGTGGCTCCTCCAGACCCGCCTGGAGGCCCTCAACGCGCTCGACGACCTCGACTACCCGAACGTCATCCAGACGCCCGGTCGGAAGTGGACGAACCTCGAGGACCTCGACTTCGAGGCCCTCGTCGACCCGCTCACCCAGACCGAGAACAAGGACCAGGTCGGTCCCGAGGACGTCCGCGTCGAGTCGTTCCACGCGGCGCTCCAGGACGACGACCTCGCCGAACTCGTCGAGGAGACGTTCGGTAGCGTCGTCGACCCGCAGCAGAACCGCCTGAACGCGCTCTCCACGGCGCTGTTCACGACGGGCACCGTCGTTCACGTGCCCGAGGGCGTCGACGCCGAGGACGTGAAGATCCGGACGTCGATGAACTCCCGCTCGCTGTTCAACTACACGCTCGTCGTCACCGAGAAGAACTCCTCGGTGACCATCCTGGAGCGCCAGGACACCGGCGACGACGTCGACGGCGAACGCTACTACAGCGGCATCGTCGAGGTCGACGCGGGCGAGAACTCCTACGTCCAGTACGGCAGCCTGCAGGACTTCGACCAGCAGACGTACAACTACACCGCCAAGCGCGGCGACGCCGACACCTACAGCACGGTGAACTGGATCGAGGGCAACCTCGGCTCCCGGCTCACAAAGACGAGCGTCTCCACGGAGCTCAACGGCGACTCCAGCGAGACGAAGATCGTCGGCGCGTTCTTCGGCCACGACGACCAGCACTTCGACCTCGACGCGAAGGTCTGGCATCGCGCCGAGCACACGACCGCCGACCTCGTCACCCGCGGCGTCATCGACGACCACGCGCGCTCCGTCTACGAGGGCGTCCAGGACGTCGGCCGTGACGCGTGGGACACGAGCTCCTACCAGCGCGAGAACACCCTGATGCTGAGCGACGAGAGCGAGGCCGACGCCTCCCCGAAGCTCATCATCAACAACCACGACACGGAGGCCTCCCACTCCGCGACGGTCGGCCAGATCGACCAGGAGGACCTCTTCTACATGCAGAACCGCGGCGTCCCCGTGCAGGCCGCGACGAACATGCTCGTCGAGGGCTTCTTCGTCCCCGTCCTAGAGGAGATCGAGGTCGACGAACTCCGCGAGGACCTCGAAGCGCGCATCCACGAACTGCTCCGGTAACCCTCCCCCGGAGGGAACCGCTTAAGTCCGCCTCTCCCCGACTACCGAACGACATGAGAGGTATCGCCCGCGAGGTGTCCCGCGCGAGGCCACCCGCAGCCGTACACCGGACCCACAACGCGTTCACGGAGGCGTTCGCGTGAGTTCAGTCGCCGCACGCGTCGACACCGACGCCCAGCTCGCGCGCCTCCTCCAGATCGGCGTCGTCCTCGAGGAGGTCGTGGAGGCCCGCGCACACCGCCACTACCAGTCGCTGCCCGCCGAGGAGCGCGACGAGGACATCGAGGCGCTTCTCTCGGACGCCAGCGAAGAGTCCGCCGAACACCGCCAGCAGCTCGAAGCGCTCATCGAGGACCTCGACGCGGAGAGCATCCCGTTCGAGGACGTCAAGGACCTCGTCGCCCAGAGCTACGGGAAGACCGGCCCGGAGGACTTCGACGGCGTGCTGTACGACCAGTTGCACGGGGAGGAGACGGCGTACAAGTTCTACGACGACCTGCTCGATGCCGTGGAGGCGAGCGACGCCGAGTTCGGTGTCGACCGCGCGGCGCTACTCGACACGCTCCGCGAGATACGCGAAGCCGAGGCCGGCGGCGTCGAGGAGGTAGCGAAACTGATGGAGGACCGCGCATGAATACGGCTGACCAGTACCTCAAGACGATCTTCCTCGTCGAACAGCTCCACGACGGGCCGGCGGCGACCGGCGAACTCGCCGACCGCCTCGGCGTCAGCCCCGCGAGCGTCAACGAGATGATCGGCAAGCTGGAGGACCGCGGGCTCGTCACCCACGAGAAGTACAAGGGTGCGGCTGTCACGGACGACGGCGAGGCGCTCGCCCGCGAGGCCCTCCAGACGTACTGCATCCTCGAGCGGTTCCTCGCGAACGTCCTCGACGTCGAGGACTTCCGGGCGGAAGCCCGCCAGCTCGAACCCGTCATCGACGAGACGGTCGCCGACCGCCTCGACATGATCATCGACCGCGAACCGCAGTGTCCGGACTGCTTCGACGCCGACGAGGACGCCTGCACGCTGCTCGTCGAGGAGCGCGTCGAGGCCGACGACTGACGCATCCGGTTTGAATTTTCGCGGAAACACCGACAACGGCGCTACCCGACGCTCAAGTATGGACTGTCCGACATGTGGCAAGGCGCTCGCCACTGAGCAAGGCACGCGCCAGCACCACACGAAAGTTCACGGTAACCCTCTTCCAAACCGGACGTGTGAGGACTGTGGCGTTGAGTTTTACGACCCGAAGTCACGCCGGACGTACTGTGAGAAGTGCTATTCGGAGGCCGGCGACAAGAACGGAAACTACTCCGGTGCGAAGGAGACGACGGAGTGCGACCGATGTGGTGACCGCTTCGAGTACTATCCGTCAGACAAAGACGGCATCTATTGCTCCAAATGCGTGGCCAACGCGGATGGCCTGTTCCCCAACGATGGCTCCCCGGAGACGAAGGTTGAGGTGGCCTGTGAACACTGTGGTTCGACGCTAAAGCGACATCCGTCTCGGATCGAGTCCGCGTCGTACGGCGTGTTCTGCGACCTCGATTGTTACGGGACGTGGTTATCGAACAACGTCGTCGGGGAGGACCACCATCAGTGGCGGGGCGGAACGGTTCCCTACGGCCCCACGTGGTGGGCGGTTCGCCGGACCGCGTTGGAACGTGACAATTACGAGTGTCAGAAGTGTGGTGCTGGAGTCGCGGAGCTGGGCCGCAACCCGGATGTCCACCATATCGAACCCGTCCGAGAGTTCGAAAATCCGGAAGCGGCTCATCAGTTAGACAACGTAATCTGCCTGTGTCGGCCCTGTCATCGCTGCATCGAGGATGGTGACATGGTTCTCCCCGCCTGCACGCCCTGAAAAGCAATCTTATTGTGTGCCAGTCCGCTACCGACTGATGGAGTCCCGTGGTGGTGAGTAAACGCGAAGCGGTTACGAGCCTCACGGGAGGACGAGTGTAACGAGCAGTCCCGTGGTGTAGTGGCCAATCATATGGGCCTTTGGACCGGTGCGGATTCGCGTACCGGGAAGTCAGCCCATGACGGCGGTTCGAATCCGCCCGGGACTATACTCGAGACGGTAGGAATCCTCTAGGCGGATATTGTATGCTTAGCCACAATCGCTTTGAGAGTTGATGCCGTAGATTGTTTCCTTAAGTATGACAGCCATCCCTGAGCCCGAACGGTGAAATAGTACCGACTGGCCAGACACCACAGCACGACGTACGAGCTTGACTGATAACTCACGTGAGACAATGAGAAAGAACACAGAGACACGGACCGTCATCCGCTTCGCGATCGTCATCGCAGTCGCAACGATGCTCACTTCGGGTATGGGTGGAGCCGTAGCAGGCCCAGAGCATCAGAGCGGGGATGCAGAGAGCATCGAGGTGTGTCACGTTCCTTCGGGGAACCCCAGTAATGCGCAGTTGATTACAGTTTCCGAGCAGGGATGGGAGAACGGCCACTCGAAACACCCGAATGATATCCGCATGGACGAGCACTCCCCGCACCATCCCGAGCACGAGCACAGCACGGAAACGATGTGTGAACACCACGGTGAGCACGTAGCATAGTCCTCAACAGAAATCGAACACGGGCGTGACGTCTGTTCCCTGACTGCGATTTTCTATTGCGTTGGAGTCTGGATTGATAACTACGGACTGACCGCCTCAGAGTGCTCGTGCTTCCTGAGGATACCTGCAGTAACTCATGGCGCTCGACTATTGAGCACGGCAACGACCTAGTCCAGAGACGGCTTACTTCGCCAGTACTGCAGGACCTGCCGGTCTTCCCGGGATGTCTGACTGATTCCCTAGTGCGTCTCACGCAGGACTGAGGGAATGCTGAACTTTTATCATATCTCCGAGAACAACAGTCACGTTTCCATCTCTTCGGGGGGTTCTCCGCGCCACGAGGCGTTCCAGCTGCGTTCCCCGTTCCAGGGCGCGGTGTACGATGACGGTATTTTGTGGAAGCCAATCTGCTTTCGCTCACCACTTTTGACCGCGTAGACTGTGACCGTCTCGTTACGCTGTAAGAGAGATAGTGCACCCGGAGAGGAGGTATCACCAGTCTCGGCGCCGACTACTCCCTCGTGTGTCGAGTTACCCTGAACGACGTTAACGCCCTCGTAGACGTAGATGATCTCGTCCGCACCATCTAGCGACGTCACCTCGATCGAGACGTTCCACCCGTTGAACACAGTGTTCCCAGCCGCCAGCGAGGTTTTCTCTGGACGGATGTCCACAGTCGCGTTCCACTCGTGGCCCTTCGCAGACTCGGTAGTAGTTGTCGTCTCCGGGGTACTGGTGACTGTCTCCGTAGCTGTCGGTTCCGTAGTCTGTGTCGGTGTGAGTTCCGTCGTCGTGGGTGCCTCCGAGTTGCTCTGGGAGAACGTCGTACATCCTGTCGTGACCAGCAGAAGTGCGACAGCGATCGTGGCCACTGTCCGACGTCGTTTAGCACGAAGGTGGAACGTCATAGCGCCTAATTTAGGGTGCTGGTAATGAACATTGCGTTGTCTGCAGTCGTCACAGCGACATGCCGTGTTCGGAGTGGAAGACGTCGAGGGCTGCCTTCAGCGACCCGATGACGATGGGGCCGAAGAAGATGCCCATGAACCCGATGACGTAGATGCCGCCGAGGACGCCGATGATGATGATACTGGGGTTGAGCTGTGCGTAGTGGTCCACGACGATGGGCCGGAGGTAGTCGTCGGAGATGCCGACGACGATAGTGCCGTAGACGAACAGGCCGAGCGCGGCGATTGGGTCGTTGACGAGGAAGAGGTAGACCGACGCTGGGCCCCAGACGAGGAACGAGCCGACGATGGGCAACAGCGAGAGGACGATCATCACGGCCGTCCAGAAGAACGCGTTCGGGATGCCGGTGACGACGAGGCCGATTCCGGCGATACCACCCTGGACGGCGGCGACGAAGACGTGCCCGAGGAGTACCGCCCAGAGGATGTTCCGGAACTCCGAGTGGAGTTCGTCCTGGACGTGCTCGGGGAGTGGGAGTCGGGCCCTGAGCCACCGCTCGAACGTGTCGGCGTCCCTGAGGAAGTAGTAGAGGAGGAACAGCGCCAGTCCGACGCCGATGACCGTGTGCGTGACGGTGCCGAGGAGACCGAGGATGCTGTCGAACGCGCCGGGGCCGACGTCGGAGGCGGCCGAACGCAGCCCTCCCGCGATGTCGACCGGTTCGCCCGTCAGTCGCTGGATCGATCGCTCCACGCCGGCGATGTCCAGTTCTCCCGCCTGGATGCGCTCCAGCAGGGTCGTCCCCTCGACGAGGACGATTCTGAGCACGTACAGCAGGGGAAGGATGATGACCACGCTGGTCAGGAGGACGATAGTGCCCGCCGCGACACTCGGTTTCGTCACCGTCTCCAGACGCGTCTGGAGCGGCATCAGGACGAACCCGAGGAACACCGACAGCAGGAAGTAGTTGAGGAAGGGGAGCACGAGGAACACCGACGCTACCAGCAACACCAGAACCACGGCCAACAGGAATCCACGCGTCCAGTCCATGACAGTTCGTTCGCCCTCCCGACCAAAAAGTCCATTGTCACTTGCGGTCCGGGTTCGCTTCCCGGTTTTCTCCCGTCTCTGCTGCGCTCGACGTCGGTACGTCCAGTGTAAGTGGTATCTATCGCGTAAGAAACGCACAAACACTGATAGTCCGTCGCCTCGATTCCGCGACAATGGACGATTCGATCCGCGTCCTCCACGTCGACGACGAACCCGGGTTCGCGGAGGTGGCGGCCGAGTTCCTCGAGCGGCAGGACGACCGCATCGAGGTGGTCACTGCCACGGCGGCGAACGAGGGGATGGACCGTCTGGCCGCCGGCGGCGTCGACTGCGTCGTCTCGGACTTCGACATGCCGGGGACGAACGGCCTGGAGTTCCTCGAGGACGTCCGGGCGGACGACCCCGACCTGCCGTTCATCCTGTTCACCGGGAAGGGCTCGGAGGCGGTCGCGAGCGAGGCGTTCTCGGCGGGAGCGACGGACTACCTCCAGAAACAGGCGGGGACGGACCAGTACACGGTGCTGGCCAACCGCGTGCTGAACTACGTCGAGACGGCACAGGTGGAGACCCAGCGCAAGCGACAGCTGAACGCGATGGAGGCCGCCGAGGAGGGGATCAGCATCCTGAACGACGACGAGCAGTTCGTCTACGTGAACGAGGCGTACGCCAACCTCTACGGCTACGAACCGGCGGAGATCGTGGGCGAACACTGGTCGTTCGTCTACCCCGACGAGGAGGTCGCGATAGTCCGCGAGGAGGTACTGCCGGAACTGTACGAGGAGGGGAACTGGCACGGGAAGACGACGGGCCTCCGCGCGGACGGCACGACGTTCGTCGAGGACCACACGCTGGCGACGACCGACCGTGGCTCGCTCGTCTGTACGGTGCGGGACGCCACCGAACGCAAGGAGCACGGTCGCGCGCTGGCGGCGCTCCACGAGGCGGCCAGCGACCTCGAGGCGGCCGAGAGCGAGGCCGCGGTGTACGAGGTACTCGTCGACGCCGCGGAGGGCATCCTCGACTTCGACCTGGTGGCCGTGGACGTCGTCGAAGACGGCGCGCTCGTCCAGCGGGCGTGGACGCTCGACCTCGACACGGAGGGGTACTTCGAGCGGACTCCCCTCGACGAGGACACGTTCGCGACCCGCTCGCACCACCGCCAGGAGACGATCGTCGTCGACGACCTCCGCGAGAACGACATCACGCCGGCCGACCCCGAGTACCGCTCGGCGCTGACGGTGCCGATCGCCGAACACGGGACGTTCCAGGCGGTCTCCCGGGACACCGCCGCCTTTGACGAGGCCGACCGCGAACTCACGGAGTTGCTCGTCGGACACGCACGGGAGGCACTGACGCGCCTCGAACGGCAGCGAGAGCTCCGCGAGCGCACGGAGGCCCTGAAGCGGCAGAACGACCGCCTAGAGGAGTTCGCCACCATCGTCAGCCACGACCTCCGGACGCCACTCAACGTCGCGGAGGGGCGACTCCAACTCCTCAGGGAGCAGACCGACAGCGACCACCTCGACGAGATCGAGGACGCCCTCGACCGGATGGCGACGCTCATCAACGACACGCTGACGCTCGCCCGGCAGGGCCAGCTGGTCACCGAGCGGGAGACGGTCGACGTCACCGACCTCGTCACCCAGTGCTGGGGTCTGGTCGCGACGCCGGAGGCGACCCTCGACGTCGTCGACGAGCGGTCGGTTCGGGCCGACGGAGCGCGGCTCCAACAGGTGTTCGAGAACCTGTTCCGCAACGCCATCGAGCACGCCGGCGAGTCGGTGACGGTCCGCGTCGGCGTGCTCGACGACGACCGCGGGTTCTACGTCGAGGACGACGGCCCCGGTATCCCCGTGGAGGAACGCGAGTCAGTGTTCGAACGCGGACACACGACCAGCGAGGAGGGCACCGGCTTCGGACTCGCCATCGTCGCGGAAATCGTCGACGCGCACGGGTGGGCAGTCGACCTCACCGAGAGCGAAGTGGGTGGCGCGCGCTTCGAGATCTCGGGCGTCGACGTGCAATCGTCTCGGGCAGCTACGGTCGATCAGTAGTCACACGGCGACGAGGCGAAGTGCCGAGAACTGCCGGTAGCGGCCGTGAAATCCCCGTCTATCTGCGTACGAGGTGGTCGTCGCCAGAGCAACTAAGTGCGCCGGGACCAACTCTCTGGTTGGAGTTTCCGACAATGGCAACCGGCACGGTCGACTTCTTCAACGAGCAGAAGGGGTACGGCTTCATCGAGACCGACGAGGCAGACGACGACGTGTTCTTCCACATGGAGGACGTCGGTGGCCCGGACCTCGAGGAGGGTCAGGAAGTCGAGTTCGACATCGAAGACGCGGAGAAGGGGCCCAGGGCGACGAACGTCACGCGCCTGTAGGCGCGAGTTCTGTTTCTTTGGCGTTACGAGCGGGTGGCGCGAGCCTCGCGGACGTCGCTACCGTCGCGCACCATGTCGGGGCAGTCGGGGCAGACGCGAGGTCGTTCTATGCCCGTCGGGGTGAACACCCGGGCGTAGGCCTCCGTCACGAACGACCCGCAGTTCTTGCACTCGAGCATCTCGTTCAGAGGACTAGCGGTGCAGTATATATGCTTTGTGTGTATTATTGTGGTGTGAATAAAACGAAGGGTGTACTCGCGCGGAACGAACGACATAACAGTCCTGACGCGCTGTACGTGGTATGGACGGGACAGTCGACTCGCTCCCGGACCGGCCGCTCCGACAGGCGGAGGTCGCGGGGCTCAACCACGCCGACGCGTTCTCGCTGGTCGTACCAGTGAACCGCGAGGAGGCAGTGGAGGCGGACACCCGCGAACCGGTCGTCATCACCGAGAAGCTGATCCTCGGCACCGACGACTGGGTGAAGGGGCTGGTGTACGACGACGGCTGGCTGGCGGTCGAATCGGTGGCGATCGACGAACCCGACGAGGAGCGCTTCGAGGCGATGCGTGAGTGCGAAGCCGCGGTCGCAGAGTACTAGACGGGCGGCTCGGTCACAGGTCTACCACGTCCGACCGCGGCGAGCGTGCGAACGCAGGCCGCTCACAGCGGACGGTCTGTTCGCTCCAGACCACCTGGCCTGCAAAAGGCCTAAGAGCGAAACAAGCGTTCGTTCAGGTAATGACAGAGACAGAACGCCACGAACCGGGGGTGAGACTGTGGGCGTCGAGATAAAGGAGTCACCGGTCTCGGACTCGCAGTTCGACGAGATGGCCGCGTTCGTCCGCGACTACCTGCAAGCGAGCGTCGAGAACGAGGACGACGGCGGTCGGATGCGCTGGTACCCGTGGCACTCCGCGGAGTACCGGTTCAACCACATCCTGAACGTCGTCGAGATCGGCGAGCAAATCGCCGCCGAGGAGGGAGCGGACGTGGACGTCGTGCGGGTGGCCGGACTGTTCCACGACATCGCGAAACTCGAAGCCGACCAGGAAGAACACGCTACGGAGGGCGCCCGCATCGCCCGCAAGTACCTGGAGACACACGGCGAGTTCGCCCCGTCGTTCGTCGACCAGGTGTGCAGCGCCGTCGAACAACACTCCCACCAGGGCGACCTGACGGACCTGACGCGCGAGGCGCAGTGTCTCGTGGAGGCTGACATGCTCGACAAGGCCGGCGCCAACGGCGCCGCGCTGATGCTGTTGCGGATGGGTTACGAGGCCCGCACGCACGTCGACGCCGCCGAGATGGTCGGCCGGGTCCTCGAACGGAGCGAGGAGGCAGCCGAACGCGTTGAGAGCGACACCGCCGAGTCCATCGCCTACCAGCGCCGCAAGCGCGTGCGCTGGCTCAAGGAGTGGCTGGAGGCCGAAGTCCCCGAGATGGGCGACTAGAGGCCCACGGCGGTCCGCAGGAAGGAGAGGCCGAACAGCGCCAGCACCGCGGCGCTCCCGTAGGCGACGACCGTGCCGAGTGCGTCCACTCGTTCGCCAGCGGCGCGCAGCGACGCCGGGAAGACGGTGATCCACAGGAGGATGCCCGCGAAGAAGCCGGCGATGGTGAGCGCGCCGTTCGCCGCCGACAGTTCGAGGCCGAACGCGGAAATCTCGCCGGGGTTCAGCAGCCCGACTCCCGCGGTCAGCCACCACGTCACCTGGTAGGGGTTGGCGAGCGCGAGCGCGAACGCCTTCCGGAAGCCGCGGCCGTCGGCGGCCTCGGCCTGCGAGAACGAGCCGGCGTCGCGGACCGCGCCGTAGGCGTAGTACAGCATCAGGACACCGCCGATGCCGACCATCACCGCGCGCACGGTCGGGGCGTTCTCGACGAACGCGACGACGCCGACGAGCGCGAGCACGAAGAAGCAGGCGTCGGCCGTCATCGCACCCAGCCCCGCGGCGAACCCGGACCGCCAGCCCCGGGCGACGCTCTCCTCGGCGATGACGGCGTTCATCGGGCCGGGTGGCGCGGCCAGCGAGAGGCCCAGCGCCACGCCCGCGAACAGGGAGACGGCGGCGTCGAACACGCGCGAATCTCGCCGGTGAGTGGACTAAAATCCGCCGGTCACGGCAGAGTGGACGCGACGGCGACGGCCTCGACGCCCCACGCGGCGGCCGCGACGACGCGCTCCCAGATGGAGACGTCGAAGAGGACGGCGAGGAACGTGTCGAACGCGAAGAAGAAGAACAGTGCGGCGGAGAAGCCGTGGGCGCGCCGTGCGTCGAACGCGCCGGCGAAGCGGTGGAAGAACGTCGCGTTCAGGATGCTGACCGGAACGATGGCGAGCATCTCGCCGACCCAGATGGCCGGCGTCGCGCCGTAGTCGGCGGCGAGCCCGATGGTGACGAGCTGGGTCTTGTCGCCGAACTCGCCGAGGAACAGCATCGCGAAGATGGGGAGGAAGCCGCCGAGGTAGCGGGGGAGTTGCCGGCCGAGCACGGAGGCGTTCTGGAACCGACCGCCGGTGGTGACCAGCCCACCGTCGCTAGAGAGCGGCCCGTCGGCGCCCTCTTCGGGCATCGACCGGAGTAGCAGGACGCCGAACAGGACGAACAGCACGCCCGTAGCGGCGTCGAGGAGGGCGCCGGGGAGCGCGCTCTGGAGGGCGCCGCCGACGGCCACCTCGATGGCCGTCCAGATGGCGAACGCGCTCGCCGCGGCCGCGACGACGATCTTCGGGTCGTACTCGGTGCTGAGCCCGGCGATGATGAACTGCACCTTCTCGCCGGGTAACACCGCGAGCTGTGCGGCGAACGCGACGCTCGCGATCTCGAGGAACGTACTCACACCTCGCTCACCTCGGAGTCGGTTGGGCGCACGCGCAGCGACCTGGCGACCTGCTCGGGGAGGTGGACGAGGTCACCGTCGATGCGCACGACGAACATCCCGATGGGCGTGCACTCGACGAGTTCGAGTTCGATTCCGGGTTCGACGCCGGCGTCCGCGAGGTAGCGGAGTTCCTCGTCGTCGCGGTCGCTGACGCGCGCGACGACCAGTCGGTCGCCCTCTTCGTGGTCCGCGAGCACCTCCGTGTCCGTCTCCGCGGGTGGTTCGAGGTCCTCGCCGGGGATGGGGTCGCCGTGGGGGTCGACGGTAGGGTCGCCGAGTTTCTGGGCGAGGCGCGCCTCGAACTCCTCGGAGATGTGGTGTTCGAGGGCGTCGGCCTCGTCGTGGACCTCGTCCCACTCGTAGTCGAGGTGGTCCGCGAGGAACGCCTCCAGCAGGCGGTGGTGGCGGAGCACCTCGATGGCGACAGTCTCCCCCTCGGCGGTGAGTTCGACACCCTTGTACTTCTCGCGGGAGAGGAGGCCGCGCTCGGTGAGTTTCTCGACCATGCTGGTCACCGTCGGCGGCGTCACGTCGAGGTGGTCGGCGATGGCGGAGGTGCGAACGGGCGGTCCCTGGTCGCGCTGGAGCGTGTAGATCGCCTTCAGGTAGTCCTCCATCACGTCCGAGAGCATCTTCGTACCTCGTGTTTGAGGCGTCTAATCCTTAGGTTTGGCGGGTGACGGGTCCTCGGTAGCGTCCGCCCGACGCACCAGGAACGTCCCGACGACCACGCCGACGGCGATGGTGCCTGCGCGGAGCGCCGCCTCGTCGATGGGGTCACCGAACCCGACTGTCCCCACGGCGAAGGCCGTGACGAGCGCGACGGCTCCCGCTGCGAGTGCGAACGCGAGCGGCGTAGACAGGTCGAACCTCGTCATCGACGGAGCGTCTCGCGGAGTCGAGATAAAACCGGGTCCCGTCTCTCGCTGGTCGCGAACTCAGATGCCCTTGCTCATCAGGTGCGAGCGGACGACGTCGGCGTCCTTGTTACCGGTGCCGGTGTTCATGATGACGACGGTGTCGTCGGGGCCGAACGCGCCGTCGTCGGCGAGCGCAGACGCGCCGGAGGCGGCCGCCGCGCAGGTCGCGCCCATCTCGAGGCCCTCGTGCTGGGCGACGAGCACTGCGGCGTCCAGGATCGCGCTGTCGCTGGTCGCCACGGCGCCACCGTCGCTCTCGCGGAGCGCGTCCAGGATCCACGGGCTTGCACCCGGGTCCGGAATCTCGATGCCGCCACAGATGGTGTCGGGGGTGTCCCACGGCTCGTGGACGTCGCGGCCCTCCTGGAACGCCCGGACGACGGGCGCACAGCCCTCGGCCTGCGCGGCGTACATCGCGGGCAGGTTGTCGGTCAGACCGAGGTCGCGGAACTCCTCGGCGGCCTTGTGCATGCCGACGAGGCCGACGCCGCCGCCGGTCGGGTAGACGACGTGGTCGGGGACCTCCCAGTCCAGTTGCTCGACGACCTCGTACAGCATCGTCTTCTTCCCCTCGTGGCGGTACGGCGTGACGAACGTCTTCACGGAGTACCAGTCGTCGTTGTCGTCCATCGCGTCGGCGTACGCCGCGCCCGCGTCGCCGATGCGCCCCTCGACGATGGTCATGTCGCCGCCGTGGACGTTCACCATCGCCTTGTTCGTGAACCCCGCCCGCGAGGGGAGGAACACGTGGGAGTCGATGCCCGCGCGTCCGGCGTAGGCGGCGGCCGACTGCCCCGCGTTCCCCGCCGAAGCGAGCGCCACGTCGCTGGCGCCGTGCTGGGCGGCCGCCGTCATCGCGACCGTCTGCCCGCGGTCCTTGAACGTCCCCGTGGGGTTCCGGCCCTCGTCCTTGATTAGTACGCGCCCGACGCCCATCTCGTCGGCGAGTTTTGGGCAGTCGACGAGTGCCGTCGCGCCCTCGTCCATCGAGACGGCGGACTCGCGGGTGAACGGGAGCAGTTCCTCGTAGCGCCACATCGAGTCGAAGCGCCGCGACTCGAAGTCCTCCCGAGTGACGTCGATCGCGGCGTAGTCGTACGTCGGGTCGAGGATGCCACCGCAGTCCGGACAGCGGTGGGTGGCCGTCTCCGGGTCGAACGTCTCCTCGCAGTCCACGCAGGTGAGCCCCTCGAACGCCGGCGTCGTCTCCATGGGTGGGCCTTCGCAGTCGGGGAGAAAAGGCCTGTCCCTTCGGTCGTCGCCGGCGTGCGCGGCCGCGAAGCCCCAGGTTCATGGCGTCGGCCGCGGAAGGGTCCACTATGAAGGATTCGCGGGTCGTGGTCGTCGGCGGCGGCCTCGCCGGCCTGGTCGCGGGCCGACACCTGGCCGAGGCGGGCTTCGACGTGACGCTGTTCGAGCGCGACTCCGACGTGGGTGGGCGCGTGCGCTCGACGCACGCCGACGGGTTCACGTTCGACCGCGGCTTCCAGGTGCTGTTCACGGCGTACCCCGCGGCGAGACGAGAGCTCGACTACGGCGCCCTCGACCTCCGGGCGTTCTCGCCTGGGGCGGTGATCTGCCGGGACGACGAGCGCTCGGTGCTCGCGGACCCGCTCCGGGACCCCGGCGCGCTCACGGAGTCGCTGTTCAACCACGAGGTGACGGCGATGGACAAACTCCGGACGCTGGGCCTCGCCGTGGAACTCCGCCGGACGTCCGTGGCTGACGTCTTCGAGAGGCCGGACGCCACCATCGAGCAGTCCCTCTACGGCCGTGGCTTCTCCCAGCAGTTCGTCGAGCACTTCGTCCGCCCGTTCTACGGCGGCATCACGCTCGACCGGACGCTGTCGACGTCCAAGCGCGTCTTCGAGTTCACGTTCAAGATGCTCGCGGAGGGGAAGACCGTCGTCCCCGCCGAGGGGATGGGCGCCATCTCGGCGCAACTGGCGGAGCGGGCGGCGGACGCCGGCGTGGACGTTGTCACTGGCACGCCAGTCGAGCGCGTCGAACCCGCGGCTGACTCCGCGGCGGTCCGCGTGCCCGGCGAGTCGATCGACGCCGACGCCGTGGTGGTCGCCGCCGACCCTCGGTCCAGCAGCGACCTGACCGGCGTGGAATCCATCCCGACGGAGGCGCGGGGCTGTGTCACCCAGCAGTTCGCCGTCCCCGCGGGCCACCCCCTCGGAACCAGCGACCGCATCCACCTCAACGCGGCCGACGAGGTGCCGAACACTGTCGCCCCGATGTCCGGCGTCGCGCCCGAGTACGCGCCCGACGACCGGGAACTCGTCGCCGTCACGACCGTCGGTCGCCGCGAGGAGACGGATTCGGCTCTCGAGGTGCGGTCCCGTGAGACGCTCGCGAACTGGTACCCGGCGGCGTCGGTCGGGGAGTTCGAATTGCTCCGCACGGACCGCGTCGACTTCGCGCAGTTCGTCCAGCCGCCGGGCGTCCACGAGCGCCTGCCGGACACCCGCGACCCCGAGGGACCGGTCTACCTCGCCGGCGACTACACGCACGGCTCCTCCATCCACGGCGCGCTGGAGAGCGCGCGGGCCGCGGCCCGCGCGGTTACCGCGGACCTACAGTAACCCGCGGAGGTCCGCGAGCGCGGGGAACCCGAGCGCTTCGCCCTCGCTCACGACGACTGGTCGGAAGCCGTCCGGCTCGTCGAGCAGTGGCGAGTCGGCCGCGCCGTCCGTGAGCCCGTTGACGAGCGTCCCGGGCGCCAGGCGCGTGAACGCCGGCAACACCAGCACGTCCCGGCCCTCGTACTGTTCCGGGCCGTAGAGGAAGCAGGGGCGTCGATGCCCCTCGATCTTCACCGCCGGGTGCTGGTGACCGGCCACGTACCGCGTGGCGTCCACAGACGGCAGTTCGTGGCCGTGACAGACAACGGTGCCGTCGTCGAGTTCCACGAACGACTCGCTGTCGACCCCGACCGCGTCCAGCATCGTGTCGTGGTTCCCCTTCACGACTCGCAGGTCCGCGTCTGCTGACGCGACGGCGGCCAGGAGGTCCTCGACGGTGTCGTGGACGCCGCCGGGGACCGTCCCGTGGACGTGCAGCAGGTCGCCCGCGAACACGACCGTCTCCGGGGAGAACGTCGCGAGCAGGGCGGCCAGGCGCTCACGGAGGTCGACGCCCTCGCTGAGCGGGAGGGAGACGTCCGAGGCGGCGTCCCGGCCGACGTGGAGGTCCGCGAGCACGAGCGCGTCCGGGCCGGGGAGGTGGACGGCCCGCTCGCCGAACGTCGCCCACGGCGGAGTGTCGCTCACGGCCGACCCTGGGGGCTCCGGGGAGTTAGCTGCGACGGTCACCGATGCGGTTTTGGCACCGCGGTGAGACGGACCCGTATGGTCGACGTCCTCGCCGACAAGCGCACGGCCACGCGCTTTCGCATCCTCGTCGAGATCGCGGACCGACAGCCGGCCGTGAGCCAGGGGGAGATCGCGGACGCCGTCGGCGTCACCAGCCAGGCGGTCTCCGAGTACATCCGGGAACTCGTCGAGGACGACCTCGTCACGAAGGAGGGGCGCTCGCGGTACAGCGTCACGAAGGAGGGCGTAGACTGGCTGCTCCGCACCTCCGCGGACGTCCGCCGCTACGCCGACCGCGTCTCCGAGGACGTCCTCGGCGCGGTCCAGGAGGACGCCGCCGTCGCCACCGCCGCCGTCGACTCCGGCGAGACGGTCAGCCTCGACATGCGGGACGGCCTGCTCCACGCCACCCCGGGCGGCGACGGGCCCGCGACCGGCGTCGCCACGACCGACGCAGACGCCGACGAGGAGGTCGGCGTCACCGGCTTTGAGGGTATCATCGACCTCGACCCGGGCGAGGTCACCGTCTACCAGGTGCCCTCCGTTCGCTCAGGCGGCAGCGACGTCATGGACACGGACCGGCTCCGCGACGCCGTCGCCGACGCCGACCTCGTGGCCGCGGCAGGCGTCGAGGCCGTCGTCGCGCTCCGCCGTGCGGACGCCGAACCCGCCGTCACCTTCGCCGCTGGCGACGTCGCCGCCGAGGCCGCGAGCCGCGGCCAGCGCGTCGTCGTCGTCGCCGTCGCGGACCAGCTCGGCCGCGTCACGGACCCGCTCCGGGACGCGCCCGCGAACTACCGCGTGACCGACCTCACCTAGCGGTCGCCTGGCGCGCCGCCGCGTACGCCTCTCGGACCGCCTCGAACGTCTCCCGGTCGCCGCCGTGGTCCGGGTGGACCTCCTTGATCCGCTCCCTGTACGCCGCCTTCACCTCGTCCTCGCTCGCCGACGGGGACAGTCCGAGCGTGGCGAACGCCGCTCGCACGCTGTCCGCGTCGGCGGCCTCCGTCTCCGGGTCGCCGAACAGTTCCTCGCGGTCCGGCGTCTCGAAGGGGAGGCGGCCGCCGAGGTGGCTGCCCGGCATCTCGTGTTCCGCGAGTACGGTGTACGTCCCGGAGTTACGGAGTCGGAAGTAGTCCGGCGCGTCGAACGTGATGGCGACGTTCCGCCGCGGCAGGTAGAAGGCGACGGTGGTCCCCGCGACGACGTGCTCCTCGGCGAACGGTTCGTCGATGGCCCGGAGGTACTCCCGGATCTCCCGACGGCGCTTCCACTCGCCGGAGCGCTCGCGGGCCGGGTTCACGGGCTCGGTCGGGTACAGCCGCTCCCCGACGACGAACAGCACCGCGGCCACCACCGAGGCCGCGCCCGCGATGAGCAGGCCAAGCGCCAGCCACTCGGGCAGCACAGTCGCTACTGGGTGGTCTGGCCCAAAGAATCGTTCGTCGGACGTCGACCTCGCGCCTGCGGGTCCCTCAGCGGAGTCCTCAGCCGATGTACCGCAGGTCCTCGTCGCCGGGGCTCGGCCCCTCCTCCATCTCGCGGAGGCGGCTGACGACCTCCTCCATCTCGTCGGCGCGGTCGTCGAGAGCCTCCTCGTCGACGTCGAAGCCGAGCATCCCCTCGAGCACCGCGAGCACGGCCTTCGCCGCCTTCGGGTCGACGAGGTAGCCCGAGGTCTCGCCCATCAGGCAGGCGGCCTCGAGCCCACGACGGCCGCCGAGGCCGAGCAGCAGCCCGCTGGACCCGACGATGCCGCCCGCGGGCTCCTCGCTGCGGAACTCCACGCCCTCCTCCTCGAGGCGCTCCTTCTGGGACTCGTCGGAGACGGCGCCGATGACGTCGTGTTCCTCGACGAGTTCGCCCGTCGGCACGCCGCCGAGCGCGTACAGTTCCTCCGCGCCGAACTGTTCGGCGACGTCGAGGAACGCCTCCGTGAGGCGGTAGTGGCCGACGTTGTCCTGGGCCTGGTGGTCGCCGGTCAGCACCAGCAGGTCCCGGCCCTCCGTGTCGACGGCGTGGATCTCCGCGGCCGCGAGCTCCGCGACGCTGTCGTCGTCGACGGTCACCTGCGGCGGGAAGTGTTCGGTGTGGATGCGACAGACGAGTTCGCTGTCCGCCTGCTCGACGACGTGTTCGGAGACGAGCTTGCCGACGTGCCCGACGCCGGGCAGCCCCTCGACGAACACCGGGTCGTCCAGTTCGGGCTCTGCCGCCCACGCGATGTCGATTTCGTCCATGTCCTTACGGGCGGTTGCGCACCTTAAGAGCGCGTCGGTAGCGTCCGTAGGGGTCCTCGGGGTCGAACGGCGCCGGCGCGCTGTTCTCGGCGTCGGCGCCACACTCCGGACAACTCGCAGAAAGCGTGTACACCGGGCGGTCGTGGCGGTCGCGCCACGACGAACACACCCGGATGTCGGATCTCATTCCTCGTCGAGCTGGCGCTCCCGGTGGAAGTTCCCGGAGCCACCGAGTTCGCCGATCTTCGCGACGGCGCGGTCGGCGGCCGTCTCGAGTTGCGTCTCCGCGGTCTTGTAGTTCGGCGCCTGCACGCGGAGGCGGTACTCCGGCGCGCCGACGTACGTCACCTCGAGGTCGGCCTCGTCGGGCACCTCGCCGTTGCCCTCGGCGGCCTGCAGCGCGGCCTTCACGTCGTCGACGCCGTCCGAGTCGGGGGACGTGAGCGTCACGTACCCCGTCACCGTGACGTACGGGACGGAGACGTTCTCGCGGGCCGTCTCCACGACGGCGTCCTTCTCGTCCTCGGAGAGGTCGGCGTCCTCGAGGGCCTCGTAGCCGTGGATGGCGGCCTGCTCGAACCCCTCGTAGAGGCTCCCGAAGCCCCCGAGCAGTCCGTTGGCGATGCGGCGGAACTGGTCGTCGTCCATGTCCTCGCCGAACGCCAGCGTGAGCCACTTGTCGGCCTTCTGCTCGTTCTTCCACTCCTGTATCTTGTCGGAGTGCTGGTGGTCGTTGACGTCCTTCAGCGAGAGGTCGATCTGCTGGGCGGACTCGTCGACGCCGAGCACCTTCGCGACGACGGTCTGGTCCTCGTTGACGTGGTCCCGGACGTTCTTGATCCAGCCGCTGGCCACCTCGCTGACGTGTACGAGGCCGCGTTTCCCCTCGTACTCCTCGAGGTCGACGAACACGCCGAAGTCTTCGATGTCGTCGACTTTCCCGACGACGAGTTCACCCTCCTCGGGCCAGCCGACGTACTTCATCTCGCCTCGACGGTGTCGACGACCTCACCGGCGAGGTCGGCCTCGCCGCCGGTCGGACGCGCGAGCGTCGTTCCGCAAACGGCACAGGCGACCTCCGTGGAGGCCTTCCCGAAGACGATCTGTTCGTTCTCGCAGTCCGGACAGACGACGGTGTAGAAGCGTCCCGCCATTGTCAGTCCTGGAGTACGAGGCGGCCGGTGCGCCATCCCTCGCGGAGGTGGGCCTTGCCACACTCGCTGCAGCGGTATTTGAGGTCGGTCTTCTTCGTCGGCTTGTTGCCGACCGGCACCTTCGAGAACCGGCCGTGGTTCCCGATGGAGCGGTTCGCGCGCTTGGTGCGGCGAGCGTCCCACTTCATGCCCGAGGAGCGTCCTGTGCGGACCTTCTCGACCTCGAGCTGTTCGTGTGCGTCACAGTGCGGGCAGTAGCTGTTGAATCGGCGTGGCATCTCCATAGGCTAAGATCAGCTCTGTTGGTGCCTGCTAAGACGTGCCCGTTTAAAATCCGTTTGGTTCGAGGGCGCCGACGGCCGGTCGCCGTCGGGCAAAGAATTTGGGACTGGCCAGCACTGGGTCGTGTGTGTCCCCCCGCCTGTCCTCCACCTCCCTCACAGTCGTCCTCGCGACGCTACTCGTTCTGGCTCTGCTCGCGCCGCTCGGTGCCACAGCGGGTGCTGCGCCACCGCCAGAAGACGTCTGTGGCGCGTGCGAGGCGCACTTCGAGACGGCCGTCGAGGACGCTGGTGGTCCCTCCGTCACCGTCGGGGAGTCCAGACTCGACGTACACCTCGCCGAGAACGGGAGTGCGAAGTTCGTCGCGCAGAACACTCTCCAGCCAGCGGACGCGGCCTGGGTAGCGAACAACACCGACGCCGTCGCGCACGCACTCGCCACGACCGACGCCGGCCTCGACGAGTCGAAGCACGCGCTCTCGGTCCGCCTCGTCGGCGACACGGCCGTCGTCGAGTACGTCGACGACTCCTTCGGCTACCAGACGATCGCCGGCGTCGTGGTCGCGGACGCCTTCACGCGCACGCAGACCGGGTGGGAGGTGAACACCGGTCGGTTCGTGGTTCACGCGCCCGGCACGTACGTGGTCGCGAGCCACGACCGCGGCGATACGACGGTAGGGTGGGACGACTCCGTGGACGCCGAACCAGTCGCGTTCGCGCCGACCCACGGTCCCGTCTCGGCGGCCGCCACGCGGTTCGCGCTCGTCGCCGAGACGGGGCCGGCGTTCCTGCGCGGCGCGGCATTCGTCCTCGTCCCGTTCGTCGTCGTCCTCTCGCTGCTGTTCCGGGGGGTCGACACCGCCGTCGAGGTGACGCCCAGCGTGGACGCCCGTACTGCTGGCGGCGCCGCGGTTGCCGCCGGTGGTGCCGTCGCACTCGCACTCGTGGCGACCGGGGCGGTGTCGCTGTACTTCATGCTCCCCGGCGCAGTCCTGCTGTTCACCGCGGTCACCGCGGTCGCCGTCGGCGCCGCGGCGCTCAGGGAGCCCCCGACCACGCTCTCGCTCGGGCTTGCCGCGGTCGGCGTCCCACTCAGCGTCGGCGTCGTCGCGGCGTTCGTCGGGGCGCTCGCGTACCCGGGCGTCTTCGGCTGGACCGTCGGGCGCGCGCTCTCCGCTGGCTGTCTCGCGGCGCAGGTTGGCGTGTTCGCCGTGCTCGGCGCGACCCGGAACCGGGACGGAGGGCGGCGCTGGCGCCGGTTCACCGCGGCCGTCGCCCCCGTAGTCGGCGTGGTCGCGTTGCTCGGCCCCACGGTGGTCCTGCTCGCGTGGGTGCCGCTGCTCGCGGTGCTCGCGCCACTGGCGTACCTCCTCGGCGCGTCGGTCGGTCGGAGCGGGCTTCGAAGCGTTTAATCGGTCGTGTTCCGAAGCCGCGGGTATGAGACGGCTCATCATCCACGGCGACCCCGGCGTCCGCCGTGACGCCATCATCGAGTACGAGGGCGAGGAGAAGGTCCTCTTCCAGGTGACGCGTAACGGCGACTGGCACGGTCCCGAGGAGGTCCAGCTCTGGTGTGTCATGGGGGACGCCGACGAGCAGGAGGACTACGACAAGCGCAACTACATCCCGCACTGGCTCGAAGTCGACACCGCCGACGCCGAGGACATCACGGTCATCAAGCGCGCCGGCGACCTCGCGGTCTAGTTCTGCGTCTCGACGAGTTCCGTCCGGTTCACGGCGTAGACGGTCACTGATGACGTTACCGTCGCTATCGAGATGCCGGGCTCGTCCGCCACGTTCGCGACGTCGTAGCGCTCCCGCTCAACGGGGCCGACCCAGATGTAGTCGACATCGTGTTTCCGCAGCAGCACCGCCCGTGAGACGGGGTCCTCCGTCTCGTAGACGATGTCCACGTCGCTGACTCGCGTGTAGTAGGCGTCGTCGCCCCGGTATATCGTCTCCTGTATCCACCCGGCCACGGTCGGTATCCCCGTCAGGCTGGCCTCCGGGTTCTGCCACGAGTAGGGTTCGAGTCCCGGTGCCGAGACGAGGTGTGGCTGGCCCGGTTTCTCCAGGAGCCACTCGATGGCCGCGGCCTCCCCGGGTCGCTCGTCGTGGACGTACTCCATGGCGTCGATGGTCGGGTCGTCCATCTGGCCGAAGTGGTTCGTCAGCGCCAGGCCGCCGTAGACGGACGCCGAGACGACCAGCACGGTGACGAGAGCCGTTCCCCCAGCCGACCTGAGTCGTGCGTTCGAGCCAACCCGGCGGCGTGCGAGCGAGGCCAGTGCCACGCCGGCCGCCACCGACCAGAGCGCCCACGCCTGCGCGTACACCTTGAACACCGTGTTGAACCGCTCCGGGGAGGCGTTGTCCGCGAGGTAGACGTACTCCACGAGGACGACGAGGCCCGCGCCCGCGACCACCAGCACGCCCTCGAAGCCGACTCGCGAACGCCGCCGCAGCAGCCACGCGCCGGCTACCAGCGGCCCGCCCAGCGCGAGACCGACGAAGTCCAGGGGGACGCCCGCCACGACCAGGTCGAACGTCGCGGCCAGCGTGACGAGGAAGACGGCGGCGACCCCCACGAGCGCCCAGTCCCAGCGGTCCCGCGAGCCACGAGCGACGAGGTACGCGCCCAGCGAGGCGAGGAAGAGGCCGTGGACCAGGACGAACGAGCCGAGTCGGCTCGGCTCCGGCAGGAACGCGGGGCTCCGTTCGCTCGCGCCGACCAGGAGGACGTTCCAGACGAACGGCCACACGAGCGCCAGCGACACCACCGCGACGACGGCCGCGACGGCCACGCCGAACGCGACGCGCTGGAGTTCCGCGCCGACGCGTCCGTTGCGCTCGAAGGCCCGCCGGAATCTCCCGGGGACGAGCGTGTGCGGGGCGGCGTCGGCGAGCGCGACAGAGAGCGCCGTCACGCCGAGCACCGTCGGGAAACTCCACGTGTTCGTCGCCAGTATCGTCGCCGCCAGCAGTGGCATCGCGCCGAAGAGGAGCGCGGCCCGGCGCCGCCTGCGCTCCGCTGCCGTCTGGTAGTACGCGAGGGCCACGCCCGCGACGAGGAACAGCACGGCGACGTCCATCATGTGGCCGTGCAGGTCGCCGTTCAGGTACGCGAACAGCGGGAACTCGTTGATGCCCGTCTCGACGATACGGCTCGCGTGCCAGCTGTCGAACGTGCCGGGCGTGATCGAGGGCGCGAGGTCCTCACGCATCCCCGCGGCCGCCACGACGTCCTCGACCAGCCCCACCTTCGCCGCGAGCAGTCGCACCGGCGTCAGGAGGTTGCTCGCGAACCCGAAGACGAACGCCGCGAGCACGCCCGCGCGGACCCGCCGCGAACGCGTGACTGCGGCCGCAGCGAGCGCCGCCGGGAACACGAGCAGGTGCCAGGACACGCCGGTCGCGACGAGCACGAGCGCGAACACCACGCCCGCGACGCCGAGTGCCGTCGACCCGCGAACCGGCTCCGTCTCCTCCTCGTCGCTCGCACTCGCCGCTATCGTGCCGGCGAGTCCGTACGCGCCGGTGACCGCCATCGCGTAGAACCCCGCGAGCGCGGGACTGTACGCGAACCGCCCCTCCGTCCCCGTCAGCAGCGACATCGCCGCGGCCATCAGGTGGCCGCCGTAGTAGTAGATGACGCGCTCGCCCGCGAACCACATGTCCTGTGGCGGCAACCGGTCCGCTCGCAGCAGGCTCTGCAGGATGCCGAAGTCGAGGAACTTCTCGCCCGCGAACGGGTGGACGCCGTCGCTCGCCGCCCGAATCGCGAGCAGGAAGAGGAACGCGACCGTGAACACCGCGACGACCTCCGCGTACGCACGGGCGTCGACTTCGATGCCGCCCCGCGCCAACCACGCCGACAACGCGAGCAACAGGAGGGCGACGGCGACCACCACCCACAGGCCGAACGCGAGTTGCCCGACCCACAACAGTGGCAGCGTCAACAACACGAGCGCGGTCGGCATCGCCAGCGACGCCCCGCGGTCCGGCGCGTCCGGCAGCACGCGCGCGGCGAACGGGAGGCCGACGACCAGCAACACCTGGAACAGGAGCCACCAGCGAACGACGACACCGTACTCCATCGACCGGAACGAGTCGACGCGACGGCAAACGCTTTCGGGTTCGCAGTCACAGAGACGGTGGACGCGCCGGTACTCCCCACTCCTTGCCGGGATTCCGTGCATCGAACCACTTAATGGCGGGAGCGGACACCCGGCGGATAGCAACCGATGGAACGTGGGCAGGACGACGTGGTAACGGACGACGAGCGCCAGGCACTACTGACGATCGCGCACGGCGCCGTCGTGACCTCCGGAGGGGTCTCCGCGCAACGAGTACTGATCACCGCCGCAGAGTTCGTGCTCGCGCGCGGCCTCGGCCCCGTGGCGTACGGCGTGTACGCGCTCGGCTGGCGGATCGCACAGCTACTGTCCCGACTCGTCACGTTCGGCAGCGTCCCGACGCTCCAGCGGTACCTCCCCGCCGCCGAGGACGACCCGGCGCGGCAGTCGCGACTGGCGGGACTGGCGTACGCGACCACGCTCGGTGTCGGCCTACTCATCGCCGCTGGGGTCTGGGTGCTGGCCCCGTGGATCAACGACGTCACGGTCCAGCAGCCGTCGTTCCCGGCCGCGATGCGGCTGTTCGGGGCGCTGGTCCTGCTGCTCGGCCTGGTGATGCTCTACGCGGCGACCTTCCGCGCGGCCGGGTCGGCCCGCGGCGAAGTCCTGTTCAACAAACTCCTCCGTCCAGGCGTCCGACTCGTCGGTGCGATCGCGGCGCTCGCACTCGGCTACTCCGTGGTCGGCATCGCGGGCGCGTTCGTCGTCTGCACGCTGCTGCTGGTCGTCCTCGGATATCCGGCCACCGCGAACGTCACGGGCGTTAGACCCACGCTCCGGGGCGGACGGACCGAACTGCGCCAGTTCTACGACCACGCGGCACCCGTCGCGATGAGCAGCCTCGGCAAGGTGTTCCAGAACCGCGTCGACCTCCTCCTGGTCGGCGCGATGCTCACGGCCGTCTCGGCGGGCATCTACAACGTCGTCCTCGTGTTGATATCCATCGCGTGGATTCCCCTGCTGTCGTTCAACCAGTTACTGCCGCCGGTCGCCTCCCGGCTCTACTCCAGCGGCCGGATCGAGACGCTCAACGCGGTGTACTCCTCGGTGACGCGGCTCATCGTCACCACTGTGGTGCCGATTCTCGCCGTCCAGCTTGTGTTCGGTCGGGAGCTGCTGGCGGTGTTCGGCCCGACGTACGCCCGCGGCTACGTCCCCCTCGTCGTCTATCTCGGCGGCGTCTTCGTCGGGAGCGCGGTCGGTGCGACCGGCTGGCTGCTCATGATGACCGACCACCAGTACGCCCGGATGGGTCTCGACTGGCTGCTCGCCGTGCTGAACGTCGCCCTGACGTACGCGTTCGTCCGCGAGTTCGGCCTCGTCGGCGCGGCGCTCGGCACGTCTATCGCCATCGCCGTCCAGAACGGCCTCCAGGTCCTGTTGCTCCGCCGCTTCGAGGGACTCTGGCCGTTCGACACGTCGTTCCTCAGGCCGCTCGCCGCCGGCGTCGCCATGACGACGGTGATGCTGGGCGTCCGAACGTCGGTCGACGGACCGCTCGCAATCGGCCTCGGCGCGGCCGCCGGAATCGTCACCTACGTCGCGACACTGCGGCTGCTCGGCATCGACCCACGGGACCAGCTCGTCGTCCGGGAGCTCTCGGGCCGCTACAGACAGGACGTCGCCGACGCCGTCCCCTTCTGACCGCTGGCCGACAGTCGAACGACGCCAACCTCGCTGTCGCTCGGTTCTACTCTCGAGACGGATGGAAACGAACGCGGAGACGAGACTCCGCGTTCGGTTACGCGCCAGAAGTAGCGGGAGGTAGATTTGAACCGGAGAGTGACGGTCCTCGCTGCGCTCGGCTGCGTCACTCAGGGTTCGAATCTACACCGACTACTACACGGATGGAAAAACTGCGCAGACGAGACTGCGCAGTTGGTTTCGCAGGAGAAGTAGCGGGAGGTAGATTTGAACTACCGATCTCCGGGTTATGAGCCCGGCGGAATCTCCTGGCTATCCCATCCCGCTACCTCTCCGTAACCCGGTCTTTCAGTTAAGGGTTCTGTTTCGGCCGCCGTGTGGGGATTCTCTCCCCGGCTACGCGTCGAGTTCCTCGAGGAGCGTCTGCGCCGCCGCTGCCGACGACTCGGGGCCGCGACCGGTGAGGAGGTCGCCGTCGACGGTGACGCTCGTGTCGCTGTCGAGTTCCGCGTCCCAGTCGCCGCCGGCCGCGACTACCTCCTCTTCGACCCAGTAGGGGAGTTTCCGGCCGTCGGGCATCCGGCCGTCGTCGTCGACGATGTCGGCCTCCCAGGCGTTCGGGAAGCCGGTCACCTCGCGGCCGTCGACAACGAAGTCGGCGTCCTCGTCGTGTGCCTTCGCCTCGCGGACCCACGCGAGGATGCCCACCGCGTGGCAGACGACCAGGGCCTTCTCGCTGTCGCCAGCGAGCGCGTTCCGCAGGACGCGTCGCGCGTCGCGGTCCTGGTTCACGTCCCACACGGTCCCGTGGCCGCCGGGGAACACGACCGCGTCGTAGTCCGCAGCTTCGACGCGGGCAGTGGGCTTCGGGTTGTTCAGTCGCTCGTCGGTCTCGTGGACCTCGCGCACCCACTCGGCAGTCTCCTCACCGACCTCCTCGGGGTCTGCCGAGCGTTCGTCGAGGACCGGCGGGTCGCCGCTCGGCGTCGCGACGGTGAGGTCGAACCCCTCGTCGTCGAGCGTGGTCAGCGGTTCGATACACTCCTCGCCCCAGTAGCCGTGCTCGCTCACGACGAACAGTGCTGATGGCATGGCTGTTCGCTAGTAGTTCCGGCAGACGGAAAAGTAGCCGACCACCCGCGAGTCCGTCCGACTGTGTGGGGGTTATCCGTCGCCGTGCTCGTCGACGATGACGACGTCGCCGTCGTCGACGTCCACGTTGATGAGCGTCTTCACGTCGATGCCGCCCTCCTCGAGTTCGTTCGGGCCAGCCTTCTTGATGACCGCGACGACGTCCGCGACGTCAGCGCCGATGTGGTCGAGGGCGTCCGTGATGGCGCGCAGCGTGCCGCCCGTCGAGAGCACGTCGTCGAGGACGAGTACGCGGTCGCCCTCGGTGACGTCGTTGATGTACATCTCGTTCTCCGAGTAGCCCGTCTGCTGGCTCAGCGCGACCTCGCCCGGGAGGCCGTACTCGCGCTTGCGGATGACGACCAGCGGGATGTCTGTCATTAGCGAGACGGCCGTGGAGATGTGGATACCCATCGCTGCGGGCGTCACGATCTTGTCGACGTCCTCCAGTTCCGCCTTCCGGATGATGCGGATGACGATCTCCCGGAGGAGACTGGGTTCCAGCATCGGCACCCCGTCGCTGATGGGGTGGACGAAGTAGTGATAGCCGTCTTTCTCGATGATAGGGGCGTCCAGCAGGGACTGCTTGAGCCTATCCATGCCGGGAATACTCTTGCCGGGAATAAAAGGTGACGGAACGAGTCGGCCGGGTCCGGCACGAACGCTCGCTGGCCGCGGTGCGAGCTGTCGGCGGACCCCGATACCGCCGCAGGTTCCGGCGAGGATTGCGGGCAGTACGCGCACGCACGACGAAGATTGAGAACTGTTAAGCGCCGCCCTCCGAAGGGTAACCTGTGACACCGAACCCGGACCCTGCGGCAGTGGTGACGCTCGTCGCCTTGCCGTTCGTCGCCGCCGCGTTCACGCCGGCGGTGTTCCGGTGGCTCGGCGAGCGCACGGCCTACTACGCCGCCGCCGTGGCGCTCGCGTGCTTCGGACTCGCGGCCAGCCAGTACGGTGCCCAGGGCACCGTGACCTTCGCGTGGATCCCCGCACTGGACGTCTCACTACGGTTCTACGTCGACGGTCTCGCGCTCTTGGTTGGCTTCCTGGCGAGCGGAATCGGCGTCCTGATCTTCACCTACTCGGCGGGCTACATGCACGGCGAACCGGGCCAGGCGAAGTACTACACCGCGCTCCTCGCGTTCATGGGGTCGATGCTCGGCGTCGCGTTCGCCGCCGACCTCCTCGTGCTGTTCGTGTTCTGGGAGCTGACGAGCATCGCCTCGTTCGTCCTCATCGGCCACTACACGGGCGAACGGGCCTCGCGCTACGGCGCCCGGAAGTCGATGCTCATCACCGTGGGCGGCGGACTGTTCATGCTCGCGGGGTTCCTCCTCGTCTGGTCGGCGACCGGCACGTTCGACCTCGCGGCGCTCGTCACCGACCCCGAACCGTACCGCACGATGCTCAGGGACGCCGGCCTGCTCGTGCCCGCCGTCGCGCTGATCGGTATCGGCGCGGCCGCGAAGTCCGCACAGGTGCCCCTGCACATCTGGCTGCCGAACGCGATGGAGGCGCCGACGCCCGTCTCCGCGTTCCTCCACTCCGCGACGATGGTGAAAGCCGGCGTCTACCTCGTCGGCCGGTTCCGCCCGTACCTCCTCACCGACGAGTGGACGCTGCTGTTCACCGTCATGGGTCTGCTCACGATGACCGTCGCCGCGATGCTCGCCGTCACCGCGACGGACATCAAGGAACTGCTCGCGTACTCGACGGCGAGCCACCTCGGTCTCATCGTCGCCGGCTTCGGCTTCGCCTCCATCTACGGCGCGGAGACCGGCGCCTTCCACATCCTCAACCACGCGCTGTTCAAGGCGCCGCTGTTCCTCGTCGCGGGCATCGTCGCCCACGAAGCCGGCACGAGACGCATTGGCGACCTCTCCGGACTCGCCGACGACCTCCCCATCACGGCCGCCGTCGCGGTCGTCGCCAGCCTCGGGATGGCGGGCGTCCCGCCGTTCAACGGCTTCTACTCCAAGGAACTCCTCTTCGAGGCGGCATACTACGCGGCCGAAGCGTCCGGCGGTCTCGCGTGGCTCTACCCCGTCGTCGCGGTGTTCGGGAGTATCTTCACGTTCCTCTACTCCATCCGCTTCATGTCGCTGTTCTTCGGGGACCGGCCCGAGGCGCTCGGCCACATCCACCGGCCGCCGGCCACGATGTGGGTGCCCGCCGCGCTCCTCGGGACGCTCGCCGCCCTCGTCGGCCTCGGCGGCGTGCTCTCGACGGTCGGCGTCGCGCCGGTGCCCGTCGACAACTTCGTCGGGAGTGTGGTCGGGAGCGTCGCCGCCGAGGAGGCCCACGGCTTCCACTACTACCTGCCGACGGAACTCACCCCCTACGCCGCGATGAGTGCGGTGACCATCCTCGTCGGGGCCGCGACGTACCCATTCTACGACCGCATCCACGACGGCCTGAACGCGCTCATGGCCGCGGTCCCGCCGCTGCGCGCCAACTGGTGGTACGACGGCACGGTCTTCGGTCTGAACCGCGTCAGCGTGCAGGCCGCCAACACCGTCCAGAACGGCCTCCTGCGCACGTACGCGACGTGGACGTTAGCCGTCTCGGTACTGCTCGTGCTCGGCGGCTACCTGCTCGCCGAAGTCTCGGTCCCCACGAGCACGACGACGCTCGTCTCGCCGGCCATGGTGCTCGTGTTGCTGGTGGCCATTGTCGCCGCGGTCGCCGTCGGCATCGCGCCCTCCCACATCGCGGGCGTGCTCACCCTCTCCATCCTGGGGTTCATGGTCGCCATCTTCTACATCCTCGCGAGCGCGCCCGACCTCGCGCTCACCCAGCTCACCGTCGAGACGCTCACGCTGGTCATCTTCGTGCTCGTCCTCGACAAGCTCCCGGCGTACTACGGCGAGGTCAAACGCTCCCGGGCGCTCCGCGACGCCGCGCTGTCGCTGCTCGTCGGCGCGACGGTGACCGTCACCGTCCTCGTCACCACCGTCGCCACTCCCACCAAGTCCATCAAGGAGTACTTCGTCGGGCAGGCGATCCCGAAGGGCGGGGGTGGCAACATCGTGAACGTCATCCTCGTCGACTTCCGGGGCCTCGACACGCTCGGGGAGATCGCGGTCATCGCGATGTCCGCCCTCTCCGTGCTGACTCTGGTCGCCATGCGCGAACGGGGTGAGGCGTCGTGACGACGGTCATCGTGAAGACGGTCACGCGCGTGGTCGTCCCCATCATCCTCGTCGTCTCGTTCGCCCTGTTCCTGCAGGGCCACAACCAGCCCGGTGGCGGGTTCATCGCGGGCGTCCTGACGTCGAGTGCGTTCGCGCTCATCTACATCGCGTACAGCCTCGACTTCCTCGAGGACGACGTGCTCGGCCGCGACGTCGAGACCACTATCGAGCACATCCGCCACGGCGTCGTCGCGGACTACCGCTGGCTGTTCGGGTTCGGGCTGTTCGTCGCCGTGCTCAGCGGCCTCGCAGCCATCGGCTACGGCTACCTCTACACCGACAGTGGACTCGCGTTCATGACTCAGAACTACACCTACCTGCACGTCCCGCTGTACGGCGAGATAGAAGTGGCGAGCGCAGTCGCCTTCGACTTCGGCGTCTACGCCGTCGTCGTCGGCGCACTGCTGACCATCCTCTCGGTGGTGGGTGCAGAATGAGCGCCGAATCGACCGCCGCGACGGCCGGCCCGGAACTCGTCCTCGCGATTGGACTGGGGCTGCTGTTCGCGCTCGGGACGTTCCTCGTCCTCCGGCGCGACGTCGTACGCGTCGTCTGGGGCGTCGTCGTCATCAGCCAGTCCGCGAACGTCTACCTCATCACGATGGGCGGCATCCGCACCGGCGTCCCCGTCCTCGACAAGATCGGCCACGAGGCCGCGCCGCACGGACCGGTCGCGGACCCGCTCCCGCAGGCGCTGGTGTTGACGGCCATCGTCATCGGCTTCGCGACGACGGCGTTCGCGCTCGTGTTGACCTACCGCGTCTACGAGGAGCACGGCACCATCGACGCCGAGGAGCTGAGTAGCATCGACGAGGTGGTTCGGTGACCGAACAGCTCGTCGTCGCGCCCGTGCTCGTCGCGCTGGCGACCGCCGTTCTGTGTCTGGTCGCGCGCCGCAGTCTGCGCGTCCAGCGCGCCCTGAGCGTCCTCGGCGTGTTCGCCTACTCGGGCGTCGTCGCCGCGCTCGCCGCCAGGGTACTGGGCGGTGGCATCGTCGCCTACAACCTCGGTAGCTGGCCCGCGCCCGCGGCCATCGTCTTCGTCGCGGACGCGCTGTCGGTGTTCATGCTGTCGCTGGCCGCGGTCCTCGCCGTGCCGGCGCTGCTGTTCAGCGTGCTGTTCATGGACGAACTGGGCGAGAAGCTGACGTTCCACCCGCTGTTCCACTTCATGCTGGCGGGCGTCACCGGTGCGTTCCTCACGGGCGACATCTTCAACCTCTTCGTCTGGTTCGAGGTGATGCTGATGGCGAGCTACGTCCTCGTCGTCTTCTACGGCGGCAGCGAGCACACCCGCGCCGGCCTCAACTACCTCGTGCTCAACCTCGTCGCGAGCGCCATCATGCTGCTCGCCATCGGCGGCATCTACGCCACCACGGGCACGCTCAACATGGCCGACATCGCGATGCGCGTCGCCAGCCCCGCGGAGTACGGCGTCTCGCTGGCGCCCGTGCTCGGCCTCTCGATGCTGCTGTTCACGGTGTTCGCGGTGAAGGCGGGCGTCGTCCCGTTCCAGTGGTGGGTACCCGCCGCGTACGACGCCGCTCCGGCCCCCGTGGCCGCGATGCTTGCGGGCGTCGTGAAGAAAGTCGGGATGTACGCGCTCGTCCGGCTCTACTTCACGGTGTTCGCGGCCGCGCAGTTCGACGCGCTCGCCGGCCTCCCGTGGGGTGACGGGAGCGCACTCGCGTACTTCGCGCCAGTCGTCCTCGTGATGGCGGCACTGTCCATCTTCTTCGGTGGGCTGTCCGCGATCGGCGCCGACCACGTCGAGGAACTGCTCGCGTACTCCTCGATCGGGCAGGTCGGGTTCATCGTGTTGCCGCTGTCGGTGGCCGCCTTCGCGCCCGCCGACGCGACCGCGGTCCGGCGACTCGGTATCGTCGCCGCGCTCGTCTACGCGCTCAACCACACGCTCTCGAAGGGGCTGCTGTTCCTCGTCGCCGGGACGATCAAGGACGCGTTCGGGACGACCCGGTTCCACGACCTCGACGGCATCGCGCGGAACCAACCGGTCGTCGCGGGCGCGTTCCTGATCGGCGGCCTCGGCCTCGTCGGCCTGCCGCCGCTAACCGGCTTCTTCGGGAAGCTGCTCGTCTTCCAGAGCGCGGTGGTCGCGGAGTCGTGGCTCGCGCTCGCCGTCGCGCTCGGCGGCGCGCTGTTCACCATCGCGTACGTCTCCCGGGCGTGGAACCGCGGCTTCTGGGGCGTCCCGTCGCCGGCCGTCGAGGGCGCGACTGCTGACCGCCGTCAGGTCGCCCTGCTCGTGGCCGTCGCGTCGGCCGTCGTGCTCCTCGGCGTCGGCTTCCAGCCGGTGTACGAGTTCGCCGGCCACGCGGCGGACGCCGCACTCGACCGCACGCAGTACGTCGACACCGTGCTGCCGGACGGTGGAGCACTCGAGACGGAGGGGGGTGGTCACTGATGAAGGTTCGTCGCTGGATACTCGCCGGGTTCACGCTCGCCGTGCTGTGGCTGTTCGTGCGCGGTGTCCACTTCACGCCGGTCCACGTCGTCCAGGAACTGCTCGTCGGCCTCGTGTTCGGGTTCGGTGTCGCCGGCGTCTTCCGGCGGCTCTACCCCGGTCGGACGGACCTGGTGCGGGTCGCGAAAGCGACGCCGTACACACTGCTGTACTCCGCGGCGTTCCTCTACGACCTGCTGACCGCGAACGTGGACGTCGCCCGCCGCGTGCTCGCGCCGAGTATGCCGATCGAACCGCGGGTCATCAAGGTGCCGCTGCGAGTCGAGACGCCGTTCGCCATCACCACCATCGCCAACAGCATCACGCTGACGCCAGGCACGCTATCCATGGACTACGACGACGAGACCAACACCCTGTACGTACACGCTATCGACGGCCGCGAGCCCGACGCCGTGGTCGACCCGATCCGGCGCTGGGAGGACTACGCGCTCGTCATTTTCGACGAGGAACGCAAACCGGGCGACCCGGTGCCCCGGCCCGGGAAGTCCGATTCGGGCTACGGGGGTGAGGGTGATGAGTAGCGTGCTCGACCTCGTCGTCGGAGGCGCGCTCGTGCTCGTGAGCCTCCTCACGCTGCTCTGTGGCTACCGAGTCATCCGCGGTCCGACCGTACCAGACCGCGTGGTCGCACTGGACACTATCGCCACGAACGTCGTCGCCATCGCGGTGCTGTTCGCCATCCAGACCGGGCGCGGGCTGTTCGTCACGGTCGCACTCGTGCTCGCGATCATCGGATTCATCAGCACGGTCACCGTCGCCAAGTACGTCGACGAGGGGGACATCATCCAATGACGCCGACAGAACTACTCACCGCGGCGCTCGTCGTCGTCGGGTCGTTCTTCCTGCTGGTCGGGACAGTCGGTCTGCTCCGCCTGCCGGACGTGTACAACCGCATGCACGCCACCTCGAAGGCGGCCACGCTGGGCGCGGCCTCCATCCTGCTGGCGGGCTACGCCTGGTTCGGCCCGGACTCCATCGGCCTCCCGTCGCTGGTCGCCATCCTCTTCCTGTTCCTGACGGCGCCGACGGGGTCGCACATGATCTCGCGGTCCGCCCAGAAGATGGGCGTCCCCTTCTGGGGGAAAGCCGAGTGGCCGGACGACGAGGAGCAGCCCGAGGGCGAGCGGTAACCAGGCTGCCCGCGGTCCTTCTCCGACTCTCTCAGTACAGAATCTCGGCGAGTTCGTCCGCCACGCGCAGGCCGAGGCCACGCTTGTCGCCCGCGTACTCGGTGGTGTCGTCCGCCGTGACGAACAGCGCGCGCGTCTCCTCGTCGCCCATCACGTTCGCGTCGTTCGCGACGACGAACGAGAGGTCCACGCGTTCGATGATCTCGCGAGCAGCGTCGACCATCGCGTCGTCGTTCCCCGACGTCTCGGCCTTGAACCCGACGATCGAGAGGTCGGAGTGAGCGTCGCGCACCTCGTCGATGAGTTTCGGCGTCTGCTCGAACTCGAGCGTGAGGTCCTGGCCGGAGCGGATCTTCTCCTCGCTCGGTTCGACCGTGTAGTCGCTGACCGCGGCCGCCGAGACGAGGGCGTCGGCGTCCGCGCAGGCTTCGAGCGTGGCGTCGAGCATCTCCGCGGCCGTCTCCACCGCGACGGTGTCGGCGTACGGCACCGCGTCACCGTCGTGGACGAGCGTGACGTCGGCGCCCCGGACGTAGCAGGCGGCGGCGACCGCCCGCCCCGTTCGTCCGGACGCCCGGTTGGTCAGCACTCGCACGGGGTCGATGGGCTCGCTTGTCGCGCCACTCGTGACGACGACGTGCCGATCTTCGAGGGGCGTCTCGCCGGCCGCGCGCGCCGCCGCCAGGACAATCGCCTCCTCGGTGGCGATCTTCGCCTTCCCCTCCTCGACCCGCGGGTCGACGAAGTCCACGCTCCAGGATTCGACGCGCTCGATGGCGTCGAGCACGCCAGGGTGGTCGTACATCGGTTCGTGCATCGCGGGCGCGACGACGACGGGGACGCCCGCACCGAGCGCCGTCGTCGCACAGGTCGTCACGGGCGTGTCGTCGACGGCGGCTGCCACCTTCCCCACCGTGTTCGCGGTCGCCGGTGCGAGCAACAGCACGTCCGCCCAGCCGTCGGTCCCGCATAGTTCGACGTGCTCGACGCTCCCCGTGATCTCGGTGACGACGGGGGCGTCGGTGGCGAACTCGACGGCCCACGGGTGGACGATACCCTGCGCGCTGTCGGTCATCACGGCCCGCACGCTCGCACCGCGTCGGCGCAGTTCGTGGGCGAGTTCCACGACCTTCACCGCCGCGATGCTCCCCGAGACGCCGAGCGCGACGTTCACTCCTCCGAGCATTCGTTGGGCATTCGCACCCCTGCCTATAAAAATAGTCGTCAGCGTGCTCGCTGCTGGGAGCGCACGTCGAGGCGACCGGGGTTCTCCGTGCAGCGCGCGCCTCAGTCCTCGTCGTCGACGCTCGGGTGCATCGTCGGCGGGTCGGCAGCCGCGAACGCCGACAGCGCCCGCAGGCTCTCGGCCTCTCGCTCCTCCCGTTCCGCCTCGTCGATCTCCACACAGCCCGGCGGGACGTCGCGGTCGCGGCCCGTGAAGTAGCCCTCGGGGGCGACCCAGTCGTGGTAGATGGGTTCGTCGCTGTCCTCGACGACGGCCAAGCCGGCGGTCGCACCGTGGCCGGCGGCGACGACCGCCTGGTGGTACTGTCTAGCGACGCGACCCGCGGCGTAGAGCCCCTCGACCTCGGTGCGGGCGAATTCGTCGACGGAGAGCATCGTCTTCGACCCGCGTTCGATGCGCTCCAGTTCGAAGTCGTCGAGGTAGGAGACGTCGGGCCACGAGGCGGCGACGACGAAGTCGGCCTCGTGGGCCTCCTCGGCGTCCAGACGGAAGCCACCGTCCGCTCGAGTGACGCGTTCGACGCGCTCGTCCACGAACTCCACGCCGGCTCTGCGAGCCTGCTCGCGGGTCGCCTCGAGGAACGTCCGCGCGTTCACGCCGGCCGGGAAGCCGGGCACGTTCTCGAGGTGGGCGTTCCTGGCGAGAATCGGCTCCCCGGCGTCGAAGACGGTCGTCTCGAGGCCGGCGCGTGCGGTGTAGATAGCCGCGGTCAGTCCCGCCGGACCGCCGCCGACGACTGCGACTCGTTGGCTCATGAGCGCTCGTTGGCGGCGGTGCGTTACAAGCGTCGCGGTACGCCTTTGGCCCCGCGGGCCGAACCCCCAACGTGGACACACTCGAGGTCAGCACCGACGTCCGGGTGCCCCCCGAGGAGGCGTACGCGTTCCTCCTCGACTTCCGGGGGTACGCCCAGTACTCCGAGCACATCGCGTCGGTCCGCCAGCACGGCGACGGCACGCCCGGGACCGAGTACGACATCGAGTTCTCGTGGTGGCGGCTCTCGCACACCGTGCAGTCGCGCGTCACGGGGGTCGACGAACCCCACGAGATACGCTGGGAGGTCGTCGACGGCCTCCGGGCGAACGGGCGGTGGGAGATCGAGGAGACGGCGGCCGGGTCGCGGGTAACGCTGGTCGTCACCTACGACCCGGACAGCGCCAGCGGCGTGGTCGACCTGCCGGCCCTCGTCTCGCTGGACTGGGTCGTCGACAGAGTCGTAGACGTCGTCGAGAAGGAGGGAGAGCGGGTCGTCGAACGCGTCGTCGCCGACCTCGAGGGCGAACCCCGTCCGGTCGAACTGGTCGTCGAGACGCGGTAGTCGTCGCTACTGTTCGTTGTCGCCGTAGTCGCCGCCGTACTTCATGAAGAAGTACGCCATGCCGAGCACGGAGACGAGCGACCCCATGGCGGCGACGCCGAGGGTCTTCGCGCTGTCCGGGAGGATGGACTGGTAGCCAGTCTCCTCCGGCGGGTCGGTGGTGACCTCGACGACACCCTCCATGCCGAGGCTCGCGTGGGGCGTACAGACGTACTCGTAGGTCCCCTCCGTCTCGAACGTGTGCTCGTACTCGAACCCGGAGTCCTCGATGGGTTCGTGTCCCGACCAGTCGCTGCCGTCCGGCTGCGACTCGGGGACGACGTTGTGACCGCCCGACTCCCAAACCCACGTGACGGTGCCGCCGGGCTGGACGTACGCCGTCTCGGGGTCGAAGACGTTGTTGCCGCCCGGGCCGACCGCGACTTCCGTCCCGCCGCCGCCCTCGCCCTCCTCCTGGGCGGCAGCAGTCCCGGTGACTGCCGCTCCGGCGGCCGCTGCGCCGAGGCCAGTTCGGAGGAAACTGCGGCGAGACATCCCCTCGTCTGCTTCCGAGTTCATGGGCGAGCCTAGGGAGCGACGGGTACTGAATACTTTGGTTTGGGCGTCCACCGCGGTGTCGCGACGGAGCGGAGTCTCAGAGCGTGTACGTCTCGGTTCCGTCGAGATCCGCCAGGAACGCCGACGCGAGGTCGACGACCGCGTCGACGTCGTCGGTGTGGACGGCCTCGGTGGGCGAGTGGAGGTACCGCGTCGGCGTGGAGATGGCGCCGACGGGTGTCGCGCCGTGGGTCCGCTGGAACGGTCCCGTGTCCGTGCCACCTGCGGTCAGCACCTCGCGCTGGTGGGGGATGCCCCGCCGCTGTGCCACGTCGAGGAGGTGGTCGACGACCTTCGGGTTGGGGAGGACGACGCCGTCCTTGAACTTGACCGCGGCGCCCTCACCGACTTCGGTGATGTAGTCCTCCTCGTAGATGAACTGCGGGATGTCGTTGGCGGCCGTGGTGTCGAGGTTCAACACCAGGTCCGGGGCGACGTCGAAGCCGACGGCCTCCGCGCCGCGCAACCCGACCTCCTCCTGGGTCGTCGCGACGTAGTGGACCGTCACGTCGGGGTCGACCCGTTCCATCGCCTTCAGCATCGCGTAGACGCTCACGCGGTTGTCGAGGGCCTTCCCGGTGACGAGACTGCCGACGGGTTCGAGGCGCTGGGTGAGTGTCACGCGGTCGCCGACGTGCACGCGCTCGCTGGCCGCCTCCCCGGAGAGGCCGAGGTCGATGAACACGTCCTTCACGGCGTCCGTGTCCCGCATGTGTGGATTCTCGTCCGTGTGGGGCGGTGGCGCCCCGATGACGCCCGCGAGGTCGCCGTCCTCGCCGTGGACGGTCGCGCGCTCCGCGCGGAGGACGCGCGGGTCCCACCCGCCGAGGGAGTCGACCTGCACGAAGCCGTCCTCGCGGACGTGGCGTACGATGAAGCCGATCTCGTCCATGTGGGCGGCCACGAGCACCTCGACGTCCGGGTTCGCGTCGCCCTCCACCGTGGCGACCATGTTGCCCATCGCGTCGGTGTCCACGTTGTCGACGCGGTCCGGGAGGTGGCTGCGGACGACGTCGCGGACTCGCTCCTCGTGGCCGGGTGCGCCGTCCGTCTCCGTCAGTTCTCGGAGCAGGTCGAGGTCGACTGCCATACCCCCTGCGTCGCCTCACAGTACTTAAACCCACGCTTCCCAGTGGCCGACCCGGGTCCGTCGCCGGTCTGGAAGAAACTCTCGTCGTCGGGTCGCGGGTTCCAGAACCCTTTTGCCCGAAGCAGAACCATGCACACCCATGTCAGACGTCGAAGCCGAACTCCGCGAGGAACTCACCGAAGCGTTCTCGGGCGCCGACTTCCCGGTCAAGAACCAGATGGGTCTCGTCCCCGCGCTCCCCAACGGCCCGGCCACCACCTTCGAGGCCGGCGACAAGTCCTTCACTGCGATGGAGCTCGCCACGAAGCTCTCCAGCCGCGCCGAGTTCCCCTACGACAACGTCGACTCGCTCGTCGACGACGTCATCGCGGGGCTGAAGGACGAAGGCGACCTCTGAACCGACTGCGAGACCGAACCCCCGGCGGGCTGCTCCTTCCGTAACGACTTACCGCTCCGTGAGCGTGGCTCAGGTATGACCGAGTGGATCGGCGACACGTTCACGAGCGACACGGGCTGGAACCACCTGGAGACCCTCGTGGACGTCCGCGACCGCATGGCTGGCTCGCCCGGCGAACGCGAGGCCGCCGAGGTGACTCGCGAGGCTCTCGACGACTACTGCGAGGACAGCTGGCTCGACGAGTTCGACGTCCAGGGCTGGACGCGGGGCGACAGCGCCGTCGGGACGCCCCACGGCGAGGCGGACTGCATCGCGCTCCCGCGGAGCCCCAGCGGAGACGCGACGGGGGAACTCGTCGACCTCGGCTACGGGCTCCCCTCGGACTTCGAGGAGACCGACGTCGCGGGGAAGGTCGTGCTCGTCTCCTCGGACGTCCCCGACTGGTACGACCGCTACCTCCACCGCCGCGAGAAGTACTACCACGCCGTCGAGGCCGGCGCAGCGGCCTTCGTCTACGCGAACCACGTCGAGGGCTGTCTGCCGCCCACGGGGAGCGTCGGCACGCCCGAGAACCCGCTCGGCGAGATCCCCGCGGTCGGCGTCTCCAGCGAGGTCGGCGCACGACTCGCCCGCCGCTCCGACGGCGAGTCGGTCACCGTCTCCGTCACCGCCGACGTCCACGACGCCACCAGCCAGAACGTCCACGCCGTCCTCGGCCCCGACACCGACGAGGAACTGCTGGTCACCAGCCACGTCGACGCCCACGACATCGCGGAGGGCGCGATGGACAACGGGGCGGGCACCGCGATGGTCGTCGAGGTCGCTCGCGCGCTCGCCGACCGCGAGGCCGACCTCGACACGCGCGTCCACTTCGTCTGCTTCGGCGCGGAGGAGGTCGGCCTCGTGGGGTCCGCCTACGACGCCGAGCAACGGACCCGCGAGGACGTCCGCGCGGTGCTGAACTTCGACGGCGTCGCCCGCGGACGCACGCTGAAGTTCTACGCCCACGGCTTCGACGCACTCGCCGACGCCGCCCACGGGGTCGCCGACCGCTTCGGCCACCCCGTCTCCGTCACCCCGAAACTCGGCCCGCACTCCGACCACTGGGAGTACGTCAAGTACGGCGTCCCAGGTTACCACGTCGCCAGCGAGACCGGCGGGTCGGGACGTGGCTGGGGCCACACGTTCGCGGACACGCTCGACAAACTCGCGGTCCGGGACTTCCGCGAGCAGGCCATCCTGCTGACCGCACTCGCCGTCGAACTCGCCGACGACGGCTTCACCGTCGCCCACGCCAGCGAGGCGGACATCGCCGCCGCCCTCGAGGACGAGGACCTCGCGGAGGGCATGAAGGTCACCGGTGACTGGCCGTACTGACTGTCGCGTCGCCGACCCGAAGCCCGTAGCTTTTTGCGACTGCCATCCCCCAGTTCCCACGATGAGCGAGACGCCTCTGTGGTCGTGGCCATGACCCGCGTCGGCCTGCTCGGCCCCGACGCCGCCTCGGCCGCCGAACGCATCCGCGACGCGGGCGGCGACGCAGTGGTCGGTCCCGACGCCGACGACGCGAGCGTGGACGTCCTCGTCGCACTCGACGAGGACGCTCTACTCGACGCGCTCGCCGCCGCCCGCGACGTCCCAGTGTTGCCGGTCGACACGGGCCGGGAGTACGGCGGCGTCCCGGCGCCGGGACGGACGCGTGCGCTCGACGCGCTCGCCGCGGGCGACTTCGACGTAGAGACGCGCCAGACCCTCTCGGTCACCGTGGGCGACACCACGCTGCGCGCGCTCGCGGACGTCACGCTCGTGACCACTGAGGCCGCCCAGATATCGGAGTTCGCCATCCGCGCGGACGGTCGCGACGTGGACACCGTGCGCGCGGACGGCGTCGTCGCCGCCACCCCCGCCGGAAGCCACGGCTACGCTGCCGACGCGGGCGGCCCGCTGCTCGCCAGTGACGCGGACGTCGTCGCCGTCGTCCCCATCGCCCCGTTCCGCATCTCGCGGGACCGCTGGGTGCTCGCCCCGCCGACGTCGTTCACGGTGGTGCGCGACGGGCCGGCGGTCGACCTGTACGTCGACGGTCGCGAACTGGGCCCCGTCGCGGCCCACGACGACGTGGAACTCGACTGGGGGGAGCCGTTCCCGGTCGCCACGGTGGCCGGATCCCGCCCGGAACCGACGTTCGACTGAGCGCATTGGAAAAGACATAATACCGCCACACGACGACCAACGACTATGGCAGACCCATCGGTCACGCTCTTCGGGCCGCTCGACACGCTGCTCGCCCCCTACATCGAGTGGGCGCTCCTGGCGATGATCCTTCTGAACTTCCTCAGTCGGCGCGTCGCGCACAGCGCCCACAGACGACGGGCCGACGACGGTGCCGACGCCATCTCGTGGCACCCGTTCCACGCGTTCACGTCGTGGGGGCTGGTGCTGTTGAGCTTCTACTTCCTCACGCTCCACGCCCACGCCGGTATGGTGCTGTCCGCGCTCGTCCTCGGGACGTTCGTCGCGGACTTCTTCGAGGTCGAGGCTCGGAAGGTCGAGGTCCGCGAAGGGCTGGACCTCGAGATGCCGAAGGGGGCGACGGTGGCCGCGACGCTCACGTTCCTCTACATCGGCTACCTCAGTCTCTTCTTCGTCATCGAGCCCTACTGGTCGCAGGTCATCTGAGGCGGCGACCCCAGTAGCGGTCCGTCGCTGTACGCCGGTCGAACACCCCGTGGAGCAGCCAGTTCGTGGCCGCCCGTTCCACTGTGGCCGGGGTCGTCTGAACTCGCCGTCTCGTGTGTTCTGTACTACCACAAGCTACGTCGTCGCACCGGATTGCTCTCTGAGACTCCTCGACGGACACGTGGGCGTAGAGCACGCCCACTCGGCACGTCCCACGAGCCTCACAGTGCTGGCTCAGCCCCGTTAGTTCGATAGCTCCCTGTCCAGCATTCGACGCCCCGTGGAGCGTTTCGACGGCCGGGAGGTCGGCCGAGGTCGCCACTCGACGCGCCGCAGTCGCTGCTCACTGGATAGTCGTCCGGAGGCCGTCCCACCACGTTCGGGAGCCACTCTCCCGTGGCGGCCCGGCCGAGAAGCAGTCGGTTACTCGCCGTTCGCTCGCGCGTACAGCTCGCGACCGATCGGGACGCCGACCCAGAACAGCACCGCCCCGAAGATCGCCAGCCAGAACATCGCCTCGAGCAGCACGACGCCGAGCTGGTCGTACATCGTCAGCCCGTCGGGGATGCTGCCGGTGAGCTGTGCGCCCTCGAAACTCGGCGTCCGATACCAGCCTGCGAGCACCATCCAGATGAGGCCCGCGCCCGTCAGCAGGCCGAGGCCCTTTGCGAACTCGTCAGCCATTGTCGGAGGTTTCGTCGTCGCTGTCTTTATCCTTTGCCATTCCGTCAGCGCGGAACCGCGACGCGAACGCGTACACCAGTCCGCCCGCGGCGATGAGCGCGACGCCTACGACTGCCAGCGGGACGCTCACTTCGCTCGCCGACGCCCGCCCCGCGTTGGTCGCGACGTCCAGCGAGACGAACCCTAGGACGACGCTCACGATGGCGAACAGCGTCGAGAACACCGTCACGGACTTGTAGAGCCGTTCGGGCACGACAACGTCGCGGCCGCGCGTGTCGTCTCCCATCGGGTGAGAAGAGGTGGGGACGGTACTTTACTTCGGCGGACGGAGCTTGTAGTACCGGCGGTTGAGGTCGTACATGTACCCCTCCCGCATCGTCTTCAGGGCGGCGTACGCCATCCCGCCCGCGAGCGGTGGGATGAGGAACGTCATGTCGAACAGCAGGTGGGGGTCCATCGGGATGAGGTTCTTGATCGACAGCGCGCTGATGAACAACGCGAACACGATTCCCATCACGCCGACGGCCGCCCAGAACGGCTGCTCGACGGGCCGCCGTGCGCTCCCCTTGTTGAGGAACGGGACGATGGCGATGAAGCCGACGATGACGACGTTCGCCATCACGCCGTACGTGCGGTCGGCGAGCAGCTTGTCGCCGCCGATGATGGCGAGGTCGGGGTTCAGCGGGCCGAGCTTGAGCAGGCCGAACGACCAGTAGAGGTACCAGTCCGGCAGGATGATTGGCGGCGTCTGGCTCGGGTTGGCGGGCGCGCCCAGGTGGGGTGGCAGCGTCGCCGAGAGGAAGAAGATCATCCCGACGAAGAAGCTCGTGAGCGCGAGGTTCCGGATGAGCTCGTGGGGCCACACCGGGAACGCGAGCACGTCGCGCTCGACGTAGTCGGACTCCTCGCGGAGGTCCTGGTCCTCGCGTCGGGAGCGCTCGAAGTACTCGTAGGTCAGCCGGGAGAGCCCGACGGTGCGCTCCTTGCGTTCGCGCCACGTCGGGGTCTCGTCGTCCGGCGGGACGATACCCGTGCCGTCGGTGCGAGCCGCGTCGTCGTTGGTGTCTTCGGACATTGTTCTAGTGGGGTTCCGCGATTCCCTGCATCCACACCAGCCCGAGGTGGACGCCGATGACGGCCGTCACCACGAACGGGAGGAGGAACACGTGCAGGATGTACATTCTCTGGAGCGTCGCCTGTCCGAGCGAGAAGCCGCCGAACATCAGCTGTGCCACCCACTCGCCGATGAGCGGGATGGAGAGGCTCATCTCGACGCCGATCTGTCCGGCCCAGAACGCCAGCTGGTCCCACGGGAGCAGGTAGCCCGTGTAGCCGAACACCATCGTCAGGCTGAGCAGGATGATGCCGATGAGCCAGTTGACCTCGCGGGGCTCCTTGTACGCGCCCGTGAAGTAGACGCGGAGCATGTGGAGGAACACCGCGGCGGTCATCACCTGTGCGGACCACCGGTGGAGGCTCCGGAGCATGAACCCGAAGTTCAGGTCAGTCATGATGCCGGCGACGGTACAGTACGCGACCGTCCCGCTCTCGATGTTACACGCGCCCGCTGCCGCGGACGGCGAGTAGTAGAACCCGAGTAGCGCGCCGGAGATGGCGGCGACGACGTACGCGAGCGTCGAGAAGAACCCGAGGGAGTACAGCGGATACCAGTACCAGAACTTGTTGTCGAGGTTGTACTGCTCCGTGTGGCTCTTGGGCATCTGGAGGTTGACCCGGTAGTACAGCGTCTCCAGGAGCTCCAGGTAGTCCACGATGCGGAGTCGCTTGTCCAGCCAGACCAGCACCGTGAGGAACGTCGTCTCTATCGGCGTCAGGTCCTTCTCCTCGATCCAGGCTTCGTGGTCGTGGTCGTCCTTGCGTTCGATGCTCATAATATCATTCCTCCGGGCGCGGGAACGCGATAAAGCGCTCCATCACGATGCTGAACGGGTCGTAGATCGACTGGTGGCACGGACAGTAGATGTTGTTGTCCGCGCTCTGGTACGTCGACGAGCGGAAGCCCGGCACGCAGCAGAAGTGCGTACACTTGTTCAGGATGGCGATGAAGCCGTCCTGTGTCGCGGCCTCGAGGAAGTCGATGGCCTCCCCGCTCTCGCTCTGGATCTTCTCCTCGATGCGACTGCTCCGGATGATCTGGATGGGGATGGTGTTGTCGACGTTCTCCGAGCGCCAGGACGCGAGCGCGGGCTTCCCGATGCCCTCGTCGCCGATGTCGTTCGTCCACGTCTCGTAGTCCTGGAAGTCCTCGACGTTCACCTGCCCCGACGTCGGCTGCCAGTCGTAGGAACTCGGGCCACCGGAGTACCGGAAGTAGTTGTCGCCCTCGTAGCCCGGCTGGAGACCCTGGTACTCCTGGACGCCACAGTACTGGAACCAGTCCACCTCGTATGTGATGCCGCCGAGTTCCATGCGGGCGACCTCCACGGTCTGTCCCTGCTGTTCGACCTCCTGGATGTCCGGGTAGACTCCCCGGAGGTTCCCCTCGTCGTCGATCTCGAGGGGGACGATCGGCATCGAGCGTGGGGCCGGACCCGCCGTGTTCTCGACGCCGAAGTAGGTCGTCTGTCCACCGCCTGCGCCTGTCGGGTTCGTGATGGCGTTCAACGTCGCGACGCCGCCGGCGCCGACGCCGGCCATCCCGGCGCTGCCGACGACGCCTTTGACGAACCGGCGACGCCCCGAACTCTCTGGATATTTGTCGTCTTCAGCCATTGGTTATTTCTTGTAGAACGGGTAGACTGCCTGCTTGAACTGTTCGACGGTGCTGCCGACCGTGTCGACGCCGTCGACCTGGTCTTCGCGCACGTAGAGGTCTTCCCACTTCCGGCGGCGCTTCTTCACGATCATCACGTCCGGGAGGAACTCCTTGCGGTACAGCAGGAGGACGAACGAGAGGTCAATGAAGATGGCCGCGAGCAGGAACCCGAGGTACATGTTCCCGACCGGGTCGTACCCCCAGCCCGCGACGAGGCCGTACGTGAACAGCGCGACGAACACGATCTCGATGAGCGTCAGCAGGACGATGGTGATCGTGGCTGCCGTGCTCTCGCGGGCGGGCTCGTAGCGGTGGATGTCGCCGTAGTTGCTTCCTTTCGAGGACATGTTATTCCTTGTTGGGTGCGCTCGCGTGCTGTGATTCGCCGTACTTCAGGACGAAGAACGTGTAGACGAGCGATACGATCATCATCAGGACGGTGGCGATGCCGACGAAGTGCGCCTGGAACGGAACGCCCATTTCTTCGGGGTGGAGTTCCGTCTCGCCTTCCTCGCCCCCGCCGGGTGCCTCCCCGGACTCGTTGACGATGACGACCCCCTCCATGCCGAGGTTGACGTGGGGGTCACAGACGTAGTTGTACTCGCCGGTTGGACCCTCGAACGTGTGCTCGTACTCGAACGGCGGGTCGGCGATCTCCGTCTGGACGTCCCAGCTGGCCTCCTCGGGCACGTCCGTCGCGTGGACGTTGTGACCGGGGCCCTCCCAGACCCACTTGACGGTGTCGCCAGGTTTGACGTACACCTCCGCGGGCTCGAACACGTTCTGGCCGTTGGGACCGACGGCGACCTCCTTCGTCTGGGGTTCTCCGCCGCCGCCCTCCTGGGATTCCGTCCCGTTCCCGGCCGTGTCGTTGCCGGCCGTCCCGTTGTCGGCCGTACCGTTGCCGGAGGTGGTGTTGTTCCCCTCCTCCTGCATGGCGACCGACGTGGGTGACGACCGCGCACCGGCCGCTCCGATGGCCGCCACACCGCCGGCCGAACCGGTCGCGATCTTCAGAAAGTCCCGCCTCTTCATACAGTTTGGAATCAGGAAGGCATCTGCATAAACCCACCGATGGTAGTCCGACGGTGGACCTAACGTATTCGGGTTCTGCGGCCGGGATTCGGGGTTCTCGCGGTCACTCCTCCCGGTCCGTCTCCGGCACGAACGCCGGCCGCTCGCCGTCTCCGAGACCCGCCGAACGCAGTCGGTTGCGGAACTCCTCGGAGCGGAACCTGTCGGAGAGTCGCGCGTTCGCGACGACCAGTAGCATCAGTCCGCCGAACAGCAGGAAGCCGATGCCCGCGATGACGGCGACGATCGCGGAGTCCCCCAGCGGGTGGAGTTCCAGCGTCGTCCCGGCGACGGTGCAGTTGCGTGCGCTCGACCCCACGACCTGCGGGCACGTCCGCACGAGCGGGTCGTACGTGAACGGCGACACGAACAGCAGCAGTCCGGCGACGACCTGCGCGAGACCGACGTACTGCAGCAGCGACGTGCCGATGCCGCTGCTCCCCTCGGGCACGTCCTGTGGGTCCGGCAGCCCCGCGTGTTCGGGCGGGTTCGGCACGTCGTAGTCGTCCATCGAGCAGAGCGCGACGGTCGGCTTCACGTCCCGGAGCACCGTCCCGCGGCCCTCGACGGTGCCGTCCCCGTAGACGATCGCGTACCCCTCGTCGGAGTACGCGAGTACGATCGGATCACCGTCGATGCTGTCCCGCTCGACGACGGCGAACACGTCCCGCGTGGCGACCCGGTGACGGAGGTCGTCCTCGACGCGGTCGAGCAACCGCTCGCCCGTGATCCACGTCTCCGGGTCGAAGGCTGCCTCCCACTCGTCGACGGACATCTCCGCCATCTCGCGCGGGCCGAACTCCTCGAAGTCGTACTCCTCGTCGACCCGCTCGGCGAGGTCCGCAGGGGGCTCCTCGTCCCGCGGGGACGGATCGCCCCCGCCGGCGCTGGAGTCAGTCATCGGCCGAGAGTTGCGGGCGGAGCGGGTAAATCCTTCCGACCTACACGACGGTCTCGGTCACTCGCGTGTCGTTGGCCTCGACAGTGACGTCGTAGGACTGGTATCCCTGGATTCTGGCCTCGAAGACGACCTCCATCCCGCGCTCGACGACGACCCACACCCCGTGGTCTCGGTCGTGGATCTCCCGCGTGAGGTCGAGTTGTTCGCCCGCTTCGAGGTTGTACGTCTGTTCGCCGTCCCTGCCGGGCGCGAGCGTGACTGTCACGTTGTCGACACCGTGGACCGCGAGGACGCTGAAGTGGTCGTTGATGTGGGACGTCCCTACGGCTGTGTGCGGTTCCGTCGAATCGGTGGTGGTCGTCGTTCCCGTCGTCGGTACTGTGGTCGGGTCAGTCGTAGACGCGGTCGTCGAGTCCTCCCCGACCGTCCCGGCACCCGTACAGCCAGCCAGCGCCACGAGGAGAGCGAGCGCGAGTACTCGGCTCGGAGACATGTGCCGAGGGTCACGGCGACCCAGTAAGTGTCTTCTGCCGGTACCGGATCCGGCCATCGGGTGCGTACCCGGGGCGAACCGCTCTCACTCCTCGAACGCGAGACCGATGCGCTCCAGGTCGTTGTCCCGGATCTGGTCGGGGTTGGCCCGCAGGTCCGCCAGCGGGTGGAACCTGGCTTCGAACCCCTCGGCCTCCGGCGTCAGTTCGCCGTCCACGTCCTCGCGCTCGAGCGCGTACGTGAGGAAGTAGAATGCGACGTCCTCCAGTTCCGCGTGTACGACAGTCAGGAACCGCAGGTCGTCGGGGTCTGCCTGGAGGCCGGTCTCCTCCTCGAGTTCACGGACGGCCACCTCCGTGGGGTGTTCGTGGTAGCCCGCGTAGCCGCCGGGCAAACTCAGAACACCCTCGTGTTGCGGTATCGGTTCGTCCAGCACGAGGACGTTCTCGTCGTCGTGCACGACGACGTGTGCGCCCGGTACCGGACAGCGTGAGATGGCGGCCTCGCAGTGCGAACACCACTGCGCCTCGAACTCGTCGAACTCGCGGAACGACAGCTTCTCGCCACAGCGCTGGCAGTAGTCCGGTTCCACCGCGACGGTCTGGAAGTCGATGAACTCCTCGGAACTCATGTGGGAGGCTACCACGCTTCGTGTAGAAAATTTTACTACATCACGAACGTTCCGGACAGTCGGCGTCCGCTGCCGGTTCACCGGGTTCTCGGTGGGCGGGACGAAGCCGAACCCGTTTAGTCACGCGCTCCGAACGACCCGCCATGGTCGAGGACGTGACGATCGCGAGCGTCGCCGCGTTGCTGGTGACGGTGAGTTTCCCCTTCTACATCTACGGTGCGTGGATCATCATCGACTCCGAGACCGTCACCTGGGGCGTCCTCAGACACCACCTCTCGTACATCTTCGTCGGCCTCACGCTCAACACCGTCCCCGTGGTGTTCTGGATGATCCCGAAGCTGTTCGAACAGCTCGGGGGGTTCGCCGCGGTCCACGCGTTCTTCGGCCTCCAGGCGTACGCGTTCCTCGCGTTCGCGCTGACGGGTATCGTGCCCATCCTGCGCGCGAAACGCCAGTACAACCTCTACCACGAACCCGATCAGTCGATCGACATCGGCGAGATACACGAAAACATGGACGCGTGGCGGCTCCGCCTGCGGGCGGGCGTCATCGGCTACGTCGTCTGCTGGCTCGTCGCGTGGGTGCTCGGTGTCATCCGGTTCGGCGTCCGCTACGGGTTCGTCTAACGCCGTCGGTACCAGACGTACCCGAGGACGAGCGTCAGTGCGAGGAGGCCGCCCGCGAAGAACAGCACCCCCGGTGGGAGGCCCTGCGTCGCCGCATCTGCGGCCGCTGTCGTCGTTTCCGCACCGCCGCTCATTACGTCCATCGTCTCCTCGGTCGTCGTCGCTGCGACGTCCACGGCGGCGTCGTCGCCCCCGTTCGTGCCGTAGGTCGACGCCTCCTGTCCGCCCGACTGTTGGCCGAACAGCTGCTGGACGACGAGACTCGACACGCCGAGGACGCCGACGGCACCGAGAATCCGGAGTAGTCTGTCCTTCAGCGACGGTTCGGAGGCCGCATCGGATGCGAACAGGACGAGTGACTCGCTCGCGGGCGCGTACACTTTCATCTCTCGGCCCTGCTCGGAGTACCAAGTGTCTGCGACCTCCACCAGGTCGGCGGCGACGAGCTTCTCGATGTGGTAGCTGGCGTTCTGCAACGACGTGTCGATCTTCTCGGCGACGCTGGAGGCGGTGTCCGGCTCCTCGTAGAGGGTGGAGAGAATCTCCCGGGCGGTCCGCGAGGACAGGGCCTCGAACACCTCGTCGGCCGCGTCCTCGCGGATGCCGACGACGTTCGACCCCTCCCCGCGCTCGACGGACGACCGCCCCGGTAGTAGACGGTTCGCTGGCATCTATGGCGCTGTACACCGGCCACCCTCAAAGCCTCTCTCAAAGCTAAAAGGGGCATTTGACTCCCCGGTAGACGGGGACAAACGCTGGCTTACTGTCGGCCTACGACTGCCTACCACTCGCTGCCGTCGGCCAGATCGACGTCGTGGTCGAGCTTCGAGGACGGACAGATGTCCTCGACGATGCAGTCCTCGCAGTCCGGGTTCCGCGCGGTGCAGGTGGCGCGGCCGTGCGCGATGAGCCAGTGCGTGTAGTTCTTCCAGTGCTCGCGGGGGACGACGGGCATCAGGTCCTGCTCGATGGCCTCCGGGCGCTCCTCCTCCGTGATACCGAGCCGTCGGGAAAGTCGCTGGACGTGCGTGTCAACAACGATCCCCTCCGTGATGTCGTGTGCGTGCTGGAGGACGACGTTCGCGGTCTTTCGGCCGACACCAGAGAGGTCGGTCAGTTCGGCCATCGTGTCCGGCACCTCGCCGTCGTGCTCCTCGAGGATCGTCGCCGCGGCGCTCTTGATGTAGCCCGCCTTGCTGTTGAAGTAGGTGATGGAGTTCAGGTCCTCGGCGAGTTCCGCCTCGTCGGCGTTCGCGTAGTCCTCCGCAGTCTGGTACTTCTCGAAGAGGTGTGCCGTCTCCTTGTTGACTCGTTCGTCCGTACACTGCGCGGAGAGGACGACCGCGACGAGCAGTTCGAGACGGTTCGAGAAGTTCAGCGAGATCTCTGGGTCGGGGTACTCCTCGCTCAGCCGGTCGATGACCTCCGTCGCCTGCTCCGTCGGCGTTCCGAGCGGCGTTCCCATACTCCCTCCTCGCTGCTTTCCCCCTTCGCTGTAACGGAACCGGACGAACGTTCAAGTACGAGAACGGGACCAGCCAGTCGCGTGATCTGACCTCTACGGCGGGGTGTTCGCGGGAGCGCGGCACGCCACCCCGTCGTCGTCTCACTGTGCCGCCTGTCAGCCCACTTCCGGGACGTTTAAGCGCGCGACAGTTCCGCTTCGTGGTATGAAGGCGACCGCGCGAGCCCACCCCATCCAGGGGCTCGTCAAGTACCACGGGATGCGTGACGAGGAACTCCGTCTCCCGTACCACGACTCCATCAGCGTCTGCACCGCCCCGAGCAACACCACGACCACGGCCGAGTTCGACCCCGACCTCGACGAGGACGTCTACCGCATCGGTGGCGAGGTCGAGACCGGTCGCGGCGCCGAGCGCATCCGGACGGTCGTCGACGAGGTGCGTCGTCGCGCGGGCTTCGACCACCGCGTCCGTCTCGAGAGCGAGAACAACTTCGCGTCGAACATCGGTCTCGGGTCCTCTTCATCGGGATTCGCGGCGGCGGCCCTCGCGTGCGTCGAAGCCGCCGGCCTCGACCTCACGCTCCCCGAGGTCTCGACCATCGCCCGCCGGGGCTCCTCCTCGGCCGCGCGCGCCGTCACCGGCGGCTTCTCGGACCTCTACGCCGGCCTGAACGACGAGGACTGCCGCAGCGAGCGGCTGCCCGTTGCAGACGAGATCGCCGACGATCTCCGCATCGTCATCGGCGAGGTCCCCTCGTACAAGGAGACCGAGCAAGCCCACGCGGAGGCCGCGGACAGCCACATGTTCGAGGCGCGACTCGCCCACATCCACGACCAGCTCGCGGAGATGAAGGACGCGCTCCGCGAGGGCGACTTCCACCGTGCCTTCGAGACGGCCGAGCACGACTCGCTGTCGCTGGCCGCCACGACGATGACTGGGCCCGCGGGCTGGGTGTACTGGCAGCCCGACACGCTCGAGATCTTCAACGCGGTTCGCGCGCTCCGCGACAACGGCGTCCCCGCGTACTTCTCGACCGACACCGGGGCGACCGTCTACGTGAACACGCGCGTCGACCACGTCGACGACGTGGAGGCGGCTATCGCCGACTGTGGCATCGACACCCATGTCTGGGAGGTCGGTGGCCCCGCTCACGTCGTCGACGAACCTCTGTTCTAGCCCGCCGGGACGCGTACGGTTTTGGCGTTCGCTCCCCAACGCCCAGTCATGCGTGTCGTCGTTCTCGGCGCGGGGTACGCTGGCGTGGTACTGGGCAACCGACTGGAGCGCCGCCTCCCGTCCGGCGTGGAACTCGTCGTCGTCGACGACACTGGCGACCACCTCGTCCAGCACGAACTCCACCGGGCTATCCGTCGCCCCGAGTTCGCCGACGACATCACGGTGCCCCTCCGGGACATCTTCGACCGCGCGCGAGTCGAAGTCGCGACCGTCGAACGCGTCGACACCGACGACCGGGCCGTCCACCTCGCAGACGGCACCAGCATCGACTACGACGTGGCCGCGGTGTGTCTCGGCGCGCAGACGGCGTACTACGGACTGCCGGGAGTCGAAACGCACTCGGTTCCGCTGAAGCGTCTCGCGGACGCCGACCGGATCCGGCGCGAGTTCCGCGACGTCGTCGGCGCTGGTGGGGGAACTGTCGTCGTCGGGGGCGCTGGCCTCTCGGGCGTCCAGACCGCAGGTGAACTCGCCGCCTTCGCCCGGGAGCAGGGCGTCGCAGACGCCGTGGACGTCCTCCTCGTCGAACAGTACGAGGACGTCGCGCCGACGTTCCCCGCGTCGTTCCAGCGTGCGGTTCGCGAGGAACTCGACCGGGAGGGCGTCGAGGTTCGGACGGACGTCACCGTCGAACAGGCGACCGAGAGCGCGGTCGAGACCGAGGACTTCGTGGTTCCGTACGACCTGTTCGTCTGGACCGGTGGCATCCGCGGTGTCGACGCAGTCGGTGGCGAGCGCGTAGACGTGCGTGCGGACCTCGCGACCGACGAGCAGACGCTCGTCGTGGGAGACGCGGCGAGAGTGGTCGACTCGGAGGGGCGGGCGGTGCCGGCGAGCGCGCAGGCTGCGGTCCGGGAGGCGAGGGTCGCGGCGCGGAACGTCCAGCGGCTAGTCGCCGACCGGCGGGATGCCTCCGAGGGGTTCCGGCCCCGACTGGAGCGGTACACGTTCGAGTCGCCGGGCTGGCTGGTGAGCGTCGGCGACGGCGCCGTCGCCCAGGTCGGCCCCAGCGTGTTCCGCGGGAGGGCCGCGAAAGCCCTCAAGACCGGAGTGGGTGCGGGCTACCTCGCGTCGGCGAGCGGGGTTCGGAGCGCCGTCGAAATTGTCCGCGAGGAGTTCTCGGGAGAGCGGCCCAGACGGTCGTAAAGTGGGAGCCAGCCCGGCGCTCATAACCGGAAGAAATGCTGGATGTCCGTTCTGTGCGGCTTTCGACCCCTGAGAGAGCTGTCATAGTCGGAACGCATTTATATGATTCGAGTATATGCGTTGGTATGTCACAACGAATCAATAGGCGTGACGTCATTCGGGGCGTAGGGGCAGCAGGTATCGTCGGTCTCGCAGGCTGTACCGGCGGTGATGGTGATGGTGACGGGGATGGTGAGGACACTACGACGACCGAATCGGACGACGGTGGCGACACCACGACGACCCAGTCCGGTGGCGGGAACACGGACCGCACCATCAGCCAGGGAGTGCTCCTCCCGACGACCGGTGGGCTCGCGGACCTCGGCGAACCGATCAAGAACGCGGCAGTGCTGCCGCAGGTCGTCCTCGAGGGGGAGACGGACTTCGAACTCGACTTCAACGTCCAGGACACCCAGACCGACCCGAACGCCGCACAGTCCGCCGCACAGACGCTGCGGAACGGCGGCTACCCGGCGGTCACGGGGGCGGCGTCCTCCGAGGTGAGCATCGCCGTCTACGAGAACGTCTTCATCCCGTCGGGGATGGTCGGCTGTTCGCCGGCGAGCACGTCGCCGGACATCACGGACATAAACGACAACGGGCTCGTCTACCGGACGGCGCCGACTGACGCGCTGCAGGGACGTGTGCTCGCAGAGGTCGCCACGGAACGCCACGAGGCGTCCACCGCGGCGACGATGTACGTGAACAACTCCTACGGCCAGCTGCTGTCGGACAGCTTCGTCTCCGCGTTCGAGGAGCGCGGCGGCCAGATGACCGACCAGGTGTCCTTCCAGAAGGGACAGTCGTCGTACTCCTCGCGTCTCTCGCAGGCGCTCAACGGCGACCCGGACACCCTCGTCGTCATCGGCTACCCGGAGAGCGGCATCCAGCTGTTCCGTGACTTCTACGCGGACTTCGACTCGGACGTCCCGATCATGGTCACGGACGGCCTCCGCTCGGCGAGCCTCCCGGCGGACGTCGGCAACTCCCTCGACAACGTCACGGGGACGGCGCCGCTCGCTGCGGGTCCAGGCCGTGACTACTACGAGCAGCAGTACCGCGAGGAGTACGGCCTCGCGGAGGACGAGGACCCCGGCGTGTTCACCGCGCAGGCGTTCGACGCGACGGCGGTCTGTCTGCTGGCCAACGCCGCGGCCGGCGAGAACGACGGCGCGGCGATCGCCGAACAGATGCAGGCGGTCGCCAACCCCGAGGGCCAGGAGGTCACGCCGGAGAACCTCGCCGAGGGTCTCGAGATGGCCGCGGCAGGTGAGGACGTCAACTACAACGGTGCGTCGAGCGCCATCGCGTTCGACGAGAACGGCGACCTGACCGCTGCGACCTACGAGTACTTCGGCTTCCAGGAGGGCGGCGGTATCGAGAGCATCGACACCATCGAGTTCTCCGCGTAACGCTCGCCACGACCACCCGATTCTTTCGCGTACGAACTCCGAGTAGCGGCCGGTCCGTCTTGATAAACGCTGTCGTCGTTCTACCCGCCTGCAATCGCAGGACGGCAGTAGAATTCCAGCGCGTCTACGCCGGCGGCGACGGCGGCGTTCTGACGGAGGACGCCGCCACCGACGGCGACAACGACGTGCTCGTGAGCAACGTCGCGGCGTTCCTCGTCACCGGCGAGAAGGGCGCCGGCGAACCGCCGAGCGGCGGGAGCAGCGGCCAGCAGCCGTCCGGGTTCGAGAGCCGCTCGTACGCGGCGCACCTGGCAGCCTGACCGGGCGACGACCCTGGCACGCTCCGGGACCGTCGACTCGAACTACTCTCGCCGTTGCTGTCCGTGTCGTGATAGGAGAACTGATTTGTCGGCGCGGTGGGAGCAACGGACGTGAGCAGTGAACACACCGACGCTGTCGACTGGGTTACGTTGATCGGACCGGCGCTCGGCTTCGCCGTCGGCGGCCTCGTCGCCGGGTTCGCGACGTTGTCCGCGTGGTCGAACGCGTACATGAACGCGAACCCGGCGACGGGAACCGTCTCCGGCGGGTCGCCGCTGGTCGTCGCTGGGCTGTTCGTCCTGGGAGTGGCCGTGATGTTCCTCGCGGCGAGCGTCGGCCTCGACAGAATCCTTCGAGTGGCCGAGTGAACGCGGGCCGGGCTACCCGCCCAGGAACTCCTGGCGGACCTCGTCGTCCTCCAGGAGCGCCGTGCCCTCGTCCATGTAGCTGTTCTGCCCGTTGACGAGCACGTAGCCGCGGTCGCAGCGCCGGAGTGCCTCCTTGGCGTTCTGCTCGACCATCAGCACCGAGGTACCGTCGGCGTTGATGCGGTCGATGCGGTCGAACATCTCCACGACGAGGTCCGGGGCCAGACCCGCAGAGGGTTCGTCGAGCATCAGCAGGTCGGGGTCGAGCATCAGCGCCCGCCCCATCGCGAGCATCTGCTGCTGGCCGCCCGACAGCGACCCGGCCTTCTGGCTCGCGCGTTCCTCGAGGATCGGGAACCGGTCGTAGACGTCCTGGATGCGCTCCTCGGGCAGATCGTCGAGGATGTACGCGCCCATCTCGAGGTTCTCGCGGACGGAGAGCCCCGCGAAGACGTTCTCGTTCTGGGGAACGTAGCCGATGCCCTCGTGGATGATGCTCTCCGGTTCGCGGTTCTGGATCTCCGTGTCGTCGAACGTGACGGTGCCGCCCATGTACGTCGTCAGCCCGAAGACGGACTTCATCACGGTCGACTTCCCCGCGCCGTTCGGCCCGACGATGGTGACGTACTCGCCGTCCCGGACGTCGAGGTCCACGTCGGTGAGCACCTGGAGGTCGCCGTAGCCGGCGTCGAGGTCCCGCACTGCGAGGATGCCCGCCTCCCCCTCGGGGAGCGTCGCGTCCCGCGACGCTTGCTCGCTCATACCTCACCTCCGAGGTAGGCCTCGATGACTTCCTCGTTGTTCTTGATCTGTTCCGGCGGGCCCTCGTCGAGGACTCGGCCCTGGTGCATGACGATGACGTGTTCGCAGTTCTCCATGATGAGGTCCATGTCGTGTTCCACCAGCAGGAAGGTCAACCCCTGCTCGCGGAGGTCGTGGATGCGGTCGAGCAGTTTCTCCTCGAGCGTCGGGTTGACGCCGGCGAACGGCTCGTCGAGCAACAGCATCTCGGGGTCGGTCATCAGCGCCCGCGCGAGTTCGAGGAGTTTGCGCTGACCGCCCGAGAGGTTGCCCGCGTACTCCGTCGCGAGGTGGTCGAGTTCGAAGAACTCCAGGGTCTCCCACGCCTGCTCGCGGAGTTCGCGCTCCTGGTCGACGACGCTGCCCCGCGTCCCCGGGAGCACCGACCGCGTGATAGACTCGCCGCGCTGACCGCCCGGCGCGACCATCACGTTCTCCAGGACGGTCATCTCGTCGAGTTCGCGCGCGATCTGGAACGTGCGCACGAGGCCGCGGTGGACGATGTCGTGTGGCTGCTCGCCGCTGATCTCCTCGCCGCGGAAGTAGACGTTCCCGTTGTCCGCCTCGTGGACGCCCGTGATGCAGTTGAACGTCGTCGACTTCCCCGCGCCGTTCGGTCCGATGAGACCAGTGAGTGACCCCTCCTCGACGGAGAACGTCGCCCCGTCGACGGCCGTGATGCCGCCGAACTGCTTGCGCAGTCCCTCGACGCGAAGCGGGAGTCCACGGGGGACCTCCTTGGCGCCCTCCTCGACGTCGGAGTCCATCGTCTCCGGCTCGACGTCTTCGGGGACGTCGGCGTCGTCCGGCAGGTCGGCGTCGGCGACGTCGTCAGTCATCGGTCTCACCTCCGTCTGCGGCGGCGGTGGCGTCGCCTCTCGTGGAACTCGGACGCGTGTCCGCGTCGAGGGAGACGCTCGCGGCGGTCTCCTTGCGCGCTCCGAGCAGTCCGTCCGGTTTCCGCTGGATGAGCACCACGAGCAGGATCCCCATCCCGATGAACCGGAGCGTGTCGATGTTGCCGAGCATGAATCCGGCGAGCGGCGCGAGGTTGCCGCTGGCGATCGGGACCAGCGCCTCGATGAGGTTCGCTGGACTCGCCGCCACGTCGAAGGACTCCCGGATGATCGAGCGGATGATCGGTGGCGCCTCGAACAGCAGGCTGGCGAACAGCGCGGCGCCGAGCACGCTGCCCGTGTTCGAGCCGGCACCGCCGATGATGAGCGCGATGAAGATGTAGAACGTGATGTTCGGGCGGAACGTCACCGGGGTCACGGACGCCCGGGGCCCCATCGCGAACCAGAGGATGCCCGCCAGCCCCATCAGCCCGCAGCCGAGCGCGAACGCGCGAACTTTGAAGTTCTGGGTGTCCTTCCCGAGGGACTGCGCGGCCGTCTCGTCCTCGCGGATGGCCTTCAGCACGCGCCCGAACGGGGACTTCCCGGTACGCTCGAGCAGCAGGTAGACGAGCAACAGCACGACGAGCACGCCGATGGTGTACAGCGTGTTGACGACGGCGAACTGTCTGATGCCGTACTCCGCGCCGAACGAGAACAGCGCCTCACCGAACGCGTTCGGCTCCGAGAACGGGTCGCTCGGGTCGCTCAGGAGCAGGTGGTTGACCGGGCTTATCGGGAGGTTGCCGAACCCTCTGGCGCCGCCGGTGACGTCCGCGAACGCCGGTGAGTTGTACGTGATGCGGATGATCTCGGAGATGGCGACGGTGACGATGGCGAGGTAGTCGGCTTTCAGCCTGAGTGCTGGCAGCGCGGCCACCAGGCCGACGATCGTCGCCGCCAGGATGCCGCCGAGGATGCCGACGGGGAGCGGGAGTCCGAGGCCCGGTGGTGTCCCCGCGGGCGAACTCGACAGCATCGACACGGTGTACGCGCCGACGGCCATGAACCCCGCGACGCCGATGTTGAACAGGCCAGCGTACCCCCACTGGATGTTCAGCGCGAGCACGACGATACCGTACACCGCCGCGAGGAACGTCACGCGACGGACGAGCGCCAGCATGCCGGAGTTCCCGTAGCCGAGGTGGTTGCCGAACGCGTAGAACACCGCCCAGATGGTGATGAACATCGCCGCCACTTTCGCGGCGTCGTTGGCGAACACGCGCCGGAGCGGGTCGAGTGCGTCCTGGGTGGTGGAGTCGCTCATGCGGTCTTCACCCCGCTGAAGATGCCGGACGGACGGAACAGGAGGACCAGGATCATCAGTGCGAACGCGGTGGGCCGCGCGAACGACGCGAAGTCGCCCTGCAGCCAGATGAGCGAGACGCGGCTCGCGAGGCCGATGAGGAGGCCGCCGGCGATGGCGCCGTAGATGGAGCCGATGCCGCCCATGATGACCGCGGCGAAGATGAGCAGGAGCAGCAGCCAGCCCGTCTGGAAGCCGAGGCCGCCCTGCGAGAGGACGAGCAGGAAGCCGGCGGCACCCGTCATCCCGGCGCCGATGATCCACGTCGACTTGATGACGCGTTCAGTCGGGATGCCGGTGACCTGGGCGAGCGCGCGGTTGTCCGCCATCGCGCGCATCGCCTTCCCGAGTTTCGTCCGCTGGAGGAGGATATGCAGCGCGACCATGAGGACGCCCGCGACAACGACCAGCGTCACCTCGTGGGCGTCCACGATGACGCCCGCGAGGTTCACCGACGGGAGACTCTCGCTGGACGTGACGATGCGGCGGTTGTTCCCGAAGACGAGCGCGACGAGGTAGCGCACCGCGAACGCCACACCGATGGAGGCGATGAGCAGGGAGATGCCGTCCGCGTTCCGCATCGGCCGGTATACGAGGCGGTCGAGGACGAGCGAGAGCACGATGGTCATGGCCGCCGCGAAGACCAGTCCGACGACGATGGCGGCTGGCGACAGCCAGATGTTCGCGCCGGCCTGCAGTGGCGGGGTCTGGAGCAACACGAGGCGCACGAGGTTGACGTCCGCCATGCTGTTCGTCCCGAATCCGGTGACGAGGCTGACGACGCTCTCGCTGAACGCGAAGAGGCCGCCGACGCCGGCGATGATGTAGGCGACCGCCCACCCGGAGAACGCGCCGGCTGTGAGGTAGTCACCGTGTGCGAAGTTCGCGAAGTTCAGGATGCTGTACGTCAGCGACAGGCCGATACTCGCGAGGCCGATGACGGCGCCGATGACGATGCCGTCCCAGATGTAGCCCGCGACCTGGCCGGCGGCGATGGTCCCTCCGAAGGGACCGAGCGACACCCACGGCAGGTCGAGTGGGCCGATGGAGATGCCGGCGAGTTTGGCGAGTAAGTCGAGGAGGAGGAACGCGCCGAAGAGAACGACGACGGCGGCGCCAGGGTTCCCCCTGGAGAACTCGACTCCCCGTTCGACTGCGGTTTCTGTGTCCATGTGTGTTTTTCTCGTGGTAGCCTGAGACACGGAGGAATAAATAAACCCCGTTCGTCGGGCAGTCTCGAGGGGGTCGAACCCGGCCCAGGCGGAATCGCCCCGGGGCCCAGAGAGCTGTAGCTACCCGAGTGACACATCGGAACTGAACCTCCGCCCCCTGCAGGTACCGTCGCCAGTCGATCCGCGTGTCGACGGCGCTCCCCGGACCGCCGACGAGAACTACGCGTCGTCCGCGAGGAGTCGGTCGAGCAGAGCGCCGACGAACGCGAACTCGTCGTCCGTGACGGCGTGGCCGACGCCCTCGTAGACGCGTTCGGTGACGTCGCCGTCGAGCGCGCGGAACGCGGCCGCCGTCTCGTGGACTCGCTCGACGGCCACGTGCCCGTCGCTGTCGCCGCAGCCGAGGAAGACGGGCGCCCCGTCGAGCGTCCCCTCGTACGCCCGCTGCGCGTCCGCGGGGCCGAGCAGTCCGCCGCTCAGCGCGACGACGCCGCCGTACCGCCGCGGGTTCCGGGCCGCGTACTCGCTGGCGAGACAGGCCCCCTGCGAGAACCCGAACAGCACGACGCGCTCGACCGGAACGTCCCAGGCCGCGACGTCGTCGAGTACGTCCCCGACTGCTGCGAGCGCCGACGAGACGTGGGGCTCGTTGCGTTCTACCGGGCCGTACGCGTCGTGTGGGAACCACCGGCTACGCGCGGCCTGTGGCGCAACGAACGTCACGCCGTGACGGTAGAGTGGCTCCGCGAGATTGACGATGCCCTGGGCCGTCGCGCCGCGTCCGTGGAGCGCGACCACCACGACCTCGGCAGCCGACGCGGGTGCGCCCGCCGTGACTACGGGCTGGTCGACGTGCGGATCCGTGCCCTCGCCGTCAGCCACCGGTTCCCTCCCGCGGGAGTTCGAGGGGTGGCAACTGGCGCTCGATCAGTTCGCGGTCCGCGGCGAACTGGTCGGGGAGGGTGAGCGACTCACCCAGCGCTGCGACCTCCTCGTCGACGGTGAGCCCCGGCGACTCAGTCGCCAACTCGAAGAGGATGCCCCCGCCCTCCCGGACGTACAGCGAGTGGAAGAAGTACCGGTCGCGTACGCGGGAGACGTCGTACTCCCGCTCCCTGAAGAGGTCGTGCCACTCGTACAGTTCGTCGACGCTCGCCACGCGGACCGCGACGTGCTGGATGGACCCCCTTCCCTCCCGACCGAACCCAGCCGGTTCGTCGAGGACGTCCACGACCGTCGCGTAGTCGCCGCTCGCCTCGTAGCGAACCCGCGTGCCGGCATCGGTCGCCTCCTCACCGACGAGGTCGAACCCTAGCGTGTCGAGGAGCGCGCCGGTGGTGTACGGGTTCGTCGGGAGCGCGGTGACGCTGTGGACGCAGCGAATCGCGTACTCCTCCGGGACCGCGCCCTGGCGCCACGGTTCGACGGGGGCGTCGCCCTCGACGAGTTCGACGTTCGTGCCGTCCGGGTCCGCGAATCGGAGCACCCGGTCACCGAACCGGCGCTCGGGCTCTCCGGCGTCGACGCCGTGCTCCGCGAGGCGGTCCCGCCAGTACGACAGCGACCCGTGGGGGACGACCAACGCCACCGCTGCAATCTGGGGCTTGCCGACGCGGCCCGGCACCTCGTTCGGGTACGGGAAGCAAGTCAGCACCGTCCCGGGGTCGGCGGTGCCGTTGCCGTAGAACAGGTGGTAGCGGAGCATGTCCTCCTGGTTGACCGTGCGCTTGACGAGGCGGAGGCCGAGCACGCCCACGTAGAAGTCGACGTTCCGCTGGGCCTGTTCGACGAGACCGGTGACGTGGTGGATGCCGGGCGTGTCGGTGAGCATCGAGGACTGGACTCGCCTCCCTCAGAAGCCGACGCCCGTCGAGGCGTCCGGGAGGTCGTTCGGTTCGGCGTCGAGGCCGAGTTCCTCCAGGGCCGCCTTCATGTGCTCGTCCTCCGCGAAGTCGAAGCCGTCCTCCTCGCGGATACGCTGGGCTGTCGCCAGCACCTCGCCGCGGCGGTCGTCGGGGATGTCGTACTTGTCCGCGGACAGCTCGATGATCAGGCCGTTGTTGTCCTGGGTGTACAGCGAGAAGAAGATACCCCGGTCGAAGACGTTGTAGCCGTGGCCGGCGTCGTCGAGGGCCGCCATGACGTCCTCGAAGTCCTCGGCCGCGATGGAGAACGAGAGGTGGTGGACGCCGCCGACCTGCGTGCGGAGGCGGCCCCGGTTCGAGTCCCGGTCGTCGCTGACGAAGACGGTGAGGATGCGCCCGTCGCCGGTGTCGAAGAACAGGTGGGTCTGGGTGGGGTCGTCGAGGTTCGGCTGGCGGAGCACGAGGGGCATCCCGAGCAGGTCGCGGTAGAACGCGATGGTGTCCTCGGCGTTGCTCCCCCAGACGGTGATGTGGTCGGTCCCCGTCGTCCGGAACGGGCTGTCTGGCGCGTCGGCGCTGACGGGAATCTCGTCTGACATACCAGGAGGTAGGCCCCTCGTTCGGATAAGCGCTTGCGGGTGTCCGTGTCCCCCGGTGACGTCGGTGTTATCGCCCCCAAGCGCCACCGCTTTATCGGGGTGGGGCGTAGCCGCAGGCGTGCAAATCGTCGGGTACGAGACGACCCCGGGCGACCGCCCGGCCGCCCTCCGCGTCGCCGTCGACGGTCACGTCGAAGGCGTCCCTCTCGTCGCTGGCACTGAACTCGCGTACACCCTCGGCGAGCGCCACTGCGCGGGCGCGTCGAGCGACGGCAGCCACGAGTCCTGTGACGACCCCGACGCTCCCTACTGCTACGACCACACCTATCGGTGGCCGTGTGCTCGCTGTATCGGGAACTGCGCGATGCCGGTCGACGCCTGCCACGAGGAACACGCCGTCTACCTCGCGGCGTTCGCGCCGGACACGTTCAAGGTGGGGGTGACGCGCACGTGGCGCCTCGACGAACGCCTCCGCGAGCAGGGCGCCGACCGCGCTGCCCACATCCGGACCGTCGAGGACGGCAGGCGCGCGCGGCAGATCGAGTACGGCATCGCGGACGAGATTCCCGACCGCGTGCGCGTCCCGACCAAGATCGGCGGTCTCGACGAGCGCGTCGACGACGCCGCGTGGCGCGCGCTGGTCGAGCAGTACGACCCTATCGAGGAGTTCGACTTCGACTACGGGCTCACCCTCGACAGCCGTCCCGTCGCCGAGACGATGGCCACCGGCACCGTCGTCGGGACGAAGGGTCGCGTCCTCCTGCTCGACCGCGGTGGCACGACGTACGCCGTGGACATGCGCGACCTCGTGGGCTACGACGTCCGCGAGGAGGCCAGCGACCGCGAGGTGCAGTCGAGTCTCGGCGCGTTCTGAGCGACTCCCTACGGCGCGAGCCAGGAAGCCGGCTTTTTTCAGTACGGGTAGCGAACTCGGGGGTATGGCAGACGACGAACCCGACAACGAGGAGGCAGCGGAGCCCCAGGAGACCGAGAGCCAGGAGACCGACGGCGAGGAGAAGTCCTTCCGAGAGCGCGTGAAGGAGATCCGCGAGGAGCGCGCCCAGGAACGCGAGGAGGGCGAGGGCGGCGAGGACCCCCGCGAGCGCATGGAGGAGGCCATGGGCGGTGGCGGCCCCGGCGGCATGGGCGGCGGCGGCAACCCGTTCGCGCAGATGATGGGCGGCATGATGGGCGGCGGTGGCCCCGGTGGCCCCGGCGGCATGGGTGGTCCCGGCCGCGAGGAGAGTGGCGGCGGCACCAGCGAGAAGGCCGAGCGCGAACTCGAGATGCTCCGCAAGGAACTTGAGCGCACGAACAACAAACTCGACCGCATCGCGAACGCCCTCGAAGAGCGATAGTAGCGAGGTAGCCGTTCGATTCTCGTTCGTGGGTTGACTGACTGCTCTCAGCGCCGAGACTCACCAGAAAGCCCGCCACCCCTTTCAGGCTGTTGTCCACCGGGCTACTAGACTCGACGCCGCGAACGAATATAGACGGAAACTACCAGACGGGAACTCACCACAGCGACCGGTAGTGCTCCTCCAGGTCGTCGATGGCGCGTTCGACGCTGACGTCGTCGCGACTGGCCAGGCAGTTCTCCGAGAGGCGGTCGCTCTCGTCGAGCGTGCGCCGGATCGCCGTCCGGAATCCGTCGACGTCGCCGGGTTCGTAGTGGTAGCCGGTCTCGCCGTCGACGATCGTCTCGGAGAGTGCGCCGGCGTTCACGCCCGCGACCGGCGTCCCGCAGGCGTTGGCCTCCAGGGCGACCAGCCCCTCCGTCTCGACGGGGCTCGGGAACGCGAACGCGTCGAGTACGGAGTAGAACGCGGGCAGTTCATCGCGGTCAAGGAAGCCGAGGAAGCGGGCGTCGACGTCGCGCTCGGCGGCCTCGCGTTCGAGTTCCTCGCGGGCAGGGCCGTCGCCGCCGAACACGAGGGTAGCGTCGATGCCCTCGGCGGCCGCGAGCAGGTCGGAGAGTCGCTTCTCGTAGCCGTGGCGGCCGGTGTAGCCGACGAGCGGGCCGTCAGGCAGGTCGTGGCGCGCGCGGAAGTCGTCGCCGTCGGTCGGCCGGAACCACTCGGTGTCGACCCCGTTCTGGAGCGACTCGATCCTGGTAGCGACGCCGAGGTCGCGGACGTGGTCGCGGGTGCGGTCGCTCGGCGTCAGCACGAGGTCCGCACGGTCGAGGAACCACCGCTCCCAGCGTTCGCTCGCGTCGCGAACGAAGCCAGTGACGGCGTCGGGCCCGACGTACTCGGCGTACTCCGCCGTCGGGGTGTGGTACGTGGCGACGAGCGGGACGTCGCACTTCTCGGCGAGGCGCCACGCCGCAACGCCGAGGCCGAACGGCGTGTGCGCGTGGACGACGTCGACGTTCCGGACGCTCGCCGGTGCGCGCGGGACCGCGATACGGTAGCCGTCGTAGAACGGGAACGGGAGGCTGGACACCGGGTACTCGCCGTTCTCGGGGACGTGAGTGGAGCGGGGGTAGACGATGGGCATCTCGCCGCCGCGGGCGTGCCAGCGGTCGCGCCACGTCGAGACGGTGTACGTCACGCCGTTGACCGTCGGCAGGAACGAGTCGGTGAACGCCGCGACGGCGGGGAGGTCGCTCGCCACGCTACCCCTCCACCAGTTCGCGGTAGGTCGTTTCGAGCGCGTCGCCGACTCGTTCGAGGCTGTGTTCCTCGGCCGTCTCCCGGGCGTTCTCGCCGAGGCGCTCGCGCAGTTCCGGGTCGTCGGCGAGGCGTTCGAGGGCCTCGCGGAACTCGGCGAACGTCGAGCACATGAGACAGTCCTCGCCGTCGGTGTAGAACTCCCGGAAGACGTCGATGTCCCGGAGGACCACGGGCTTCCCGCAGGCCATCGCCTCCAGCACCGCGATGCCCTGGTTCTCGACCTTCGCGGGGAACAGGTAGACGTCGCCCGCGCCGAACGCCGAGCGCTTGTCCTCCATGAACCCCGTGAACGTCACGTTCTCCGGCGGGTCGTTCACCCACTTCCTCGTGGCCTTCCCAGCCTGTGGCCCCTCGTCGTACGGGCCGAACCACGCGAAGTCGAAGTCGGTCGTCTGGGCAAGTTCGCAGAACGTCGTCAACCCCTTCCGCTCGAACACCTCGCCGACGGCGTACACGACCATCCCGTCGAGGTCGAAGCGCTCGCGGGTCTCCTCGCGGAACTGCTCGTAGCCGGCCATGCTGTCGACGTCGACGCCGTTGGACATCGGGCGAATGGGCGCCTCGACGGGGTAGGACTCGAGGACGCCCTTCGTGTACTCGCTCGGGCAGAGCACGAGGTCGGCCTGCGAGTAGAACCACCGGAGGTACGGTTCGAGCAGCGGGGCGACAGTCGTCGACCCGCGGAACGACTCCGCGAAGTCCTCCTTGGTCACGTGGGCGTGGAGGACCAGCGGGATGTCGTTTCGCTTCGCGTGGCGGGCGACGGCGACGCTCCCGGGCCCCACGAGGTTGCAGTGGGCGACGTCGTAGTCCGCGAAGTAGCCCTCGCCCGCGAACGCGGTCCCCAGGGACTGCACGGGGTTGCCGGCGCGCCACGGCGACTCCACTACCTCGACGTCCGTCGTCGCGAGGGCCGTCCGCTGCTGGCGGGTCGCAGTGACCATCCCGCCGCGGACGCGGTCCTCGAACTCGAGGTAGTTCAACGCACGCATTACCGGAGCCAATCCAAGCGGGTCCGATAATCCTACCGGAACCGTCTTGTGGGCGACGCGCCCAGCGCGAATATGGGAATCGCGGCGGACCGAATCGACCGACTCGGCGTGCTCGCCCGGGAAGCGGCCCGGGAGGGGGACGCCGAACGCGCTCGCGAGTACGTCCGACTCGCTCGCCGTCTCGCGGAGCGCAACCGTCTCACCCTCCCCCGCGAATTCCGCCGGTTCACCTGCGACGCCTGCGACGCCTACCTGATCCCCGGCCGGAACGCCCGCGTCCGCACCCGCTCGGGCCACGTGGTCGTGACCTGCGACTGCGGCCACCAGGCCAGGTACCCCTACGAGTAGGGGCCCGAACTGCCACGATGTCTAGGTAACAACTTTCAATGCCTCTGCGCCGCAAGAGCGGGTAGGAATGTCCGAGGACCTAGCCAAAAAAGCACACGAGGCCGACGTCACCGTCTGGGTGGGGAAGGCGGGCGTCGACTCCGTCACCGAGGAACTCGCCGACCAGTTGCAGGACCGCGACGTGGTGAAGGTGAAGTTCCTGCGGTCGGCCCGCGGCAGCGAGGAGACGGCGGACCTGGCCGACAAGCTCGCCGAACAGACCGGCAGCGAGATCGTCGACGTCCGCGGTAACACGGCGGTCTACAGGTAATGCCAGTGGACCCGTTGCCGTTCGTCGAAGACGTCGTCCCGCAGTACGCCGTCGGGATCACCCAGCTGGTGTACTTCGTGGTGTCGTTCGCCGCGGTCTACCTGCTCGGGCGCGCCGTCGTGAGACCGCTGTTCGACCGCGTGCTCGAACGCCGCGACCTCGACACGCACGCGCGCCGACCGCTCCAGAAGGTCGTCAACATCGCCGTCGTCTTCGCCGCCATCTCGGTGGCGTTCGGCTTCGCGGACTACGGCGACTTCCTGACGAGTCTCGCGACCATCGCGGCGGCCGCGACGCTCGCCATCGGGTTCGCGATGCAGGACGTCATCGCGAACTTCGTCGCCGGCGTGTTCATTTACACCGACGAGCCGTTCCGCATCGACGACTGGATCGAGTGGGACGACCACTCGGGCGTCGTCGAGGACATCAGCCTCCGCGTCACTCGCGTCCGCACGTTCGACAACGAACTACTGACGGTGCCGAACTCGCAGCTCACCGACGGCGTCATCAAGAACCCGGTGGCCAAAGAGCAGTTGCGCCAGCAGTTCCTCTTCGGCATCGGCTACGACGACGATATCGACGAGGCCACCGAGATCATCGTCGAGGAGGCCGAGAACCACGACGAGATCCTCGACGACCCGCCAGTCTCCGTTCGTCTGACCGAACTCGGTGACTCCTACGTCGGCCTGAAGAGTCGGTTCTGGATCGACAACCCCTCCCGCTCGGACTTCGTGAAGACCCGGAGCACGTACGTCCAGCGGGTCAAGGAGCGCTTCGACGAGGCGGGCATCGACATCCCGTACCCGATCCGGACGCTCGACGGCGAGGTCGAACTCTCCCAGTCGCCGAGCGCGGGGCAACTCGGCGGTTCCGCCGGCGTCGAACAGCTCGACGGGTAGTACGGTTCGGCGCGTCCGCGCGGCCGGTCAGTCTATCGATTTCTCCATGCACGTCGCCGAACGCGGACAGTGGTCGGCGAACAGCGTCGTCTCCTGGATGCGCGGGGGGACAGTGTCCCGGTCGGTCACGTCGAACCCGCGCGCCCGGAAGAACGCCGGCGCAGTCGTCGTCAGCAGGTAGAGCGCGTTCGCGCCGTTCTCCACGGCGACCGTCTCCAGTTCGTCGCACAGCGCCGTCCCGTATCCCTCCGAGCGGTGTGCTTCCGCGATCACGAGCGACCGGAGGAGGGCCGCCGTGCCGTACAGTTCGATGCCGCCGGCAGCGACGACGGTCTCGTCGACGCAACCGACGAAGAACTGCCCGGGACTCTCCCCGAGGTCGTCGTGCGGGAGGTCGTTGTCCGCCAGCAGGGTCGCGACGCGGTTGAGGTCCGACGCGTCGGCCTCCCGGACGGTAAGCGAGGCGTCAGCAGGCATCGCAGGTCGGCGTCCAGGCGACGGTGACGCGGACGGTGCCGGGGAGGTCGAACGCGAGGCCCTTACAGTTCCTGACGCAGCGAGCCAGGCGGTGAGCGCGTCGCGTACCGACGGCGACGACCGAGGCTGCGGCGAAGACCACGGCCGCGGTCAGCGGGGCGCTCGCCGCCCAGAGCAACAGCGGTATCGCTGCCGCCATCGCGTAGCTCACGGCGATTCCGTACCAGGTTACTCGTCCGTACGTCGTCCGTTCTTCGGGGTCGGGTGATTGGTGCATCGTAGGTAGCTCCGTTCTCTGTGTTCGTGGGGTGGTCGTCCGTTCGTGCGGTCGCTACGCTGTCGGTTTCTCGGCTTCGATGGTCGCGGAGACGACGTAGTCGCTGGGTTCCCGGTCGGCGTCGAACTCGCGGTCGACGTCGTCGCCGTCCGCGTCGAGTTCGACGGAGACGTCGGAGAACCCCGCGTCCGCGAGCATCGCCTCGAGCGCCGGTGGCGTGGTCGCGCCGCCGACGCACCCGGCGATCGTGTCCAGGTCGGTCTGGTACTCCGCCGGGAGGTCGGCCGTCAACACCAGGTCCGAGATGGCGAGGCGGCCGCCCGGACGGAGGACGCGGTAGGCCTCCCGGAACACCTGTGGTTTCTCCGGCGAGAGGTTGACGACGCAGTTCGAGAGGACGACGTCGACGGACTCGTCGGCGACCGGCAGGTGTTCGATCTCGCCGAGTCGGAACTCGACGTTCCCCGCGTCGTTGTTCGCGGCGTTCTCCCGCGCCCGCTCGACCATCTCCGGGGTCATGTCGACGCCGACGACGCTGCCAGCGGAGCCGACCTGTCGGGCCGCCAGGAAGCAGTCGAAGCCGCCGCCGGACCCGAGGTCGAGGACGCGTTCGCCCTCCTCGAGGCTCGCGATGGCGGTCGGGTTCCCACAGCCCAGTCCGAGATTCGCTCCCGGTTCGACGGCCGACAGGTCGTCCTCTGAGTAGCCGATATCCCGGGCCGTTCGCTCCGGCTCGTCGGTCGACGCGTCGCCACAGCAGCCACACGAGTCGGTCGCGGCATCGGCGTACCGCTGCCGAACCGCGGTCCGCTGTGTCGCGGCGTCGACGCCGTCGCTGGTCTGCGCGTCGTCAGTCATGCTCCCCTCCTCTCGTCTCGTCGAGGACGCCGAGGATGCGTTCGGCTCGGGGCGTCGCGGTGTAGTACCGCCAGCGCCCCTCCTTCCGTCTGTCGACCAGCCCGGCGCCGAACAGTCGCGAGAGCGCCTGGCTCACCGCGCTCTGGCTCACGCCGAGCGCCGGCTCCAGTTCGCAGACGCAGACTGCGTGCTCCGCGTCGGCGATGAGCCGGAGGGTCTCGTAGCGCGTGTCGTTGCCGAGCGCTGCCAGCGTGTCGACGTCGGCCGCGACCGCTCGCTCCGGGAGCTGGTGGCCGACCGAACAACAGCCGGGCGCCGGTCGGTCCGTCTCGTCAGCCGCGTCGGGGGTGGGTTCCTGCTGCGCCATTTTAGCGTATTCTAATATTAAGGTACCGTAATATAATAGTTCGGGTCGACTGCTCGGGGTGGACGTGAGTGGAACTCCCGACTAGCCCTTCTGGAAGAAGTGGTCGACGGGTCGCTTCGAGGGCGAGCCCGGGGCTCGCGTACAGTACGGCGGCAGTATGAGTGTGGACAGCCGGGGTCGCCCGGTGTTCCCGCCCGGGTAGTCCCGGTCGCCTTCTCCACCCCGCGACCCTTCGAGCGACGGACGTTCGGTGCTCCGCTGCTCACTTCCGTGCCTGACGGAGTGGCACCGACGAACCGCGACGACGACGCCCTTGCAGGCGCGCGCCGCGGACCGCCGTCCCCGAAGGACGAGGCTTCCACGTTGGCTCCCGGGGCCCGGACGCGTCTACCGGACTCCCCTGGTGTTCGGCCCCCGCTGATGACTATCTCGCGGGTTGCGGGCGGGGCCAAACCGCCCGGCCTAGTCCAGTTCGTCATTACTCACACCCTCATAAGGACCTTTCGGGTCGCGAAGACGTTCATTGGTAACGTGTAGCGAGTTAACACTTTACTCGTGCGGCGGAAACCGCCAGATATGGCCGGGCTACCCGACCACTACGCGACGACGCGCGAGGAGTTCGACTACGACCGACCTGACGTCGACGTCGGTTCGCTACCGGCGTCGCTCGTCGAGCGCGCGTTCGCGGCGACGACGGACGTGACGGCCCTCCAGCGCGCGGACGAGCGGGAGACGCTGTTCGTGGCGAGTGCGGGCCTGACGGGGACGCCACACGTCGGCACCGTCGCACAGATGTTCGCCGTCAAACGCCTGCACGAGGCCGGCTTCGACACCGAGTTCCTCGTCGCGGACTACGAGAAGTACGCCGACAGCGGCCGCGACCTCGAGGTCCTCCGGGACCTCGCCGAGGACTACACGACGTTCCTCGACCGCATCGGCTACGAGGGGCACGTGCGGACGCAGTACGACGCGGTCGACGTGATGCACACGGCGTTCCGGCTGGCGCCGTGGTTCGAGTTCGAGTCGGACCTCAGCTTCGACGTGGAACCGACCGAGTGGGTCGAAGCCGTCCGGGAGGCCTACGAGGCCGACCAGGTCGACCACGCCGACGCCACCGGCAGCACCGCGTTCGCCAGCCGACTCACCGGCCTGCTCTGTCTCGCGGACTTCGTGCACCCGACGCTCGCAGACGGCTACGACCAGACCGTCTTCGTGCTCGGCGTCGACGAGCACGCGCTGGTGCTCGCCAACGAGTACTACCTCGAGGACACGCCGTTCGAGCCGGCGTTCGAGGGACTATTCACGCGGATGGTCCCCGGCCTGGACGGCTACCCGAAGATGGCGAAGACGATTCCGGGGTCGGCCATCACGATGGACATGGCGCCCGAGCGCGTCGACGACCTCGTCCACGAGGCCGCCGAAGGCGGGGCCAGTCCCGGGGAGTCGACGGTGTTCCAGATGATGTGTCTCGTCTCGGCGTACGACGCCGACCGCCTCACCGACCTGGAGGCCGCCTGCCGCGACGGCGGCGAGGCGTGGGACGCCGCCGTCGACGAGTACGCGAGCTACCTCGCCGACGTGGCCGGGAAGTGGCCCGAGCGATAGGGAAACTGTCATCCCGTCAGCCGCGCTAGGCTCCCCCATGGGATTCGGTTCGACCGCGAAGAAACTCCAGCGAGTCACCGACGTCGCGGACAAACTGTACGAACGGTTCGAGAAACTCCGCGAGCAGGTCAACGAACTCACCGGCACCGTCGAGGAGACCAACGACCGGGTGGCCGTCCTCGAGACGGAACTCGCCGAGCAGCGCGCGCTCCTCGAAGCACTCGCCGCGGAGTACGACGTCGACGTCGAGGACGTTACTGCTGACGCCGCGGTCGCGGGAGCCGCCGGCGGTGCCACGGACGCGACGGTCGAGGCGAGCGACGACGGCACCACGGATGGCAACGACTAAAGAACGCCGGCAAGAATTACGGCGGTAATGACCACCCACGGGAGGCCGCTGGACTCGGTGCTCGACACAATCGGGGAAACGCCGCTCGTGCGGGTGCAGGCCGCCCCCAACGACGTGCCGGTGTACGCGAAACTGGAGTCGTTCAACCCCGGCGCGAGCGTGAAAGACCGCATCGGACTGTACATGCTCGAAGCGATGCTCGAATCCGGCGAACTCCCGGCGGGCGGCACCGTCATCGAGCCGACCGCCGGCAACACCGGCATCGGGTTCGCCGTCGCCGCCGGCCAGCTCGGCGTCGACGCCGTCTTCGTCGTGCCCGAGCGCTTCAGCGTCGAGAAGCAGACGCTGATGGACGCGCTCGGCGCCGAGGTCATCAACACGCCCACAGAGGACGGGATGGGTGGCGCAATCCAGCGCGCCCACGAACTCGCCGAGGAACTCGACGACGCCGTCGTCCCCCAGCAGTTCTCGAACCCACTGAACGTGGAGGCCCACTACGAACTCACCGGCCCGGAGATCCACGACGCCCTCGACGGCGAGGTCGGTGCTGTCGTCGCCGGCTGTGGCACCGCGGGGACGCTCATGGGAACCGGGCGGTACCTCCGCGAACACGCCCCCGACCTCCACGTCACGGCAGTCGAGCCGTCCGGGTCGCTGTACTCCCGGATGCTCGGCCGGGACGTCGAGGAAGGGTCGTACAAGACCGAGGGGATCGGCACCCACGACCCCGCGACGAACGAACTGTTCGACCCCGAGTTCGTCGACGACGTCGTCCAGATTCCCGACCGCGACACCCACGCCGAGATGCAGCGCCTCGCCCGGGAGGAGGGCCAGCTCGTCGCGTCGAGCTCCGCCGCGAACAGCCTCGCCGCCCTCGACGTCGCCGAACGCGCGGCAGCGGGAGAGATCGACCTCCCACACGACTGCGTGGTGACGGTGTTCCCGGACTCCAGCGAGCGCTACCTCTCGAAGGGCGTCTACGGCGACTACGAGGAGTGGGAGGGCTGAGTCAGGCCTTCAGCCGTCGGTGCTCGACCTTCATACATTTGTCCTGGACGACGCGTATCCCAGCGTCCTCCGCCCGCTTCGCCGCATCGTCGTCGCCGATGCCGAGTTGCGTCCAGACCACGTCGACGTCGTCGCGTTCGATCGCCTCGTCGACGATGCCGGCGACCTCCTCGCTCGGACGGAACACGTCCACGATGTCGACCTCGTCCTCGACGTCCGCCAGCGAGTCGTACGCCTTCCGGTCGAATATCTCGTCGGCGAACGGGTTGACGGGGATCATGTCGTAGCCGTGGTCGCGGAGGTACGCCGGGATCTCGTGGGCGTCCTTCCCGGGTGTGTTCGAACAGCCGACTACGGCGACGTGTTCGTAGTCGAGTATCTCGGTCAGTTCGTCGTCTGAGTCGACGGGCATACGACGGCTACGTGGCGAACGGCGAAAAAAGTAGAGGACGACCTACAGGCTGCGCCAGTCCGTACCGCCGTCGACGCCCATCAGGCGGCCCTCGAAGTCGCCGCCGTCGTCCTCCCGGACCGTGACGATGCCGTCGAACAACTGCTTGAGCGTGCTGACGGTCTGCTCGTCGTGTGCGCTGGAGTCGATGACGAAGACGCCGAGAGCGTCCGCGCTCTGGACGCGGCCCGTGAACACGTGGAGGAACCGGAACACCGTCTGGAGGTCCGAGTACATCAGCAGCGTCGACAGCGAGTGCAGCAGGATGCGGTTGCGCGTGAGCCCCCGCTTCTGGTAGAGTGCGCGCAGCAGCTCCGAGAGCTCGATACCGATGCCGGTGAGGTCGACGGGCGAGGAGGCGTACCGGACGAGTTCGGACTCCGTCGTGCTCCCCATCCCCTGCTGTTTCGTGACGCAGTCGACGATGCCGACCGTCGGGTCGATGTCGCCCGCGAGTTCGGCGAAGTCCTCGGCGACGCGGTCGGCGTTGTCCTTCGTCGTGACGAAGATCGACCCTTCGCCGTTGCGCGCGCCGGCCTCCAGGATGCGGAAGCCCAGCGCACGCTTGCCGCTCATCGGGGGCCCCTCGATCAGGACGTTGGTCCCCGCATCGACCTCGACGTCGGAGAAGGCCGCACCGAGTTCGTACATGTCGCTACCCCTCGCCTCCGGACTGCAACAGGGGGTGGCGGACTCCAGAGTGTTGCTCCCCCGCGCTCATCTGCCATGAAGATACGCCGATTCGCTTATATTCCTTTTGATTGCCTGGGTTACGCCGCCGCGACCCGCCCCACGACGAAGGCGACCGCCGCCACGAACGTCCCCGCCTTCAGCAGTTTCTGGCCGCGTTCGGGGTCCGCGAAGCTCCGGTAGGCGGCTAGCAGCATCACCGCGTCCGCGGGCGCGACGGCGACGAGATACCAGATTCCGAAGGTACCCAGCAGGTACGGGAGCGGGCTGGCGGCGACGGCGAGGACGAGCAACACCGCGCCGAGGACGAGCGCCCGCCGCTCGCCGATGGCGATGGGGAGCGTGTTCAGTCCTTCCTCGCGGTCTCCTTCGAGGTCCTCGACGTCCTTGATGACCTCGCGAGTGAACGTCGAGAGCGCGGCGAGCACCGCGAGCACGCCCCCGGCGAGCGGTTCGCCGACGGCGGCGGCGCCGAACAGGAACGTGCTCCCGACGAGGTAGGCGACGAGCGCGTTCCCCGCACCTGGCAGGCCCTTGAAGTACTCCGTATACGTGACGAGGCCGGCGAGGTTGACCGCGGCGATGCCGAGAGCGAGCGGCGGCAGCAGCACGGCGAGGGCGATGGCGCCGACGAACAGCACGACGCTGAACGCGAGCGCGCCGCGAGGCGAGACGGCGCCCCGCGGGATCGCCCGTTCGGGGTCGTTGATGCGGTCGATGTCCCGGTCGTAGTAGTCGTTGATGGCCATCCCGGCGGCCGTCGCGAACCACGTCGCCCCGACGGCGGCCGCCGTCGCCGTCGGCTGGTCGAACGCGCCGCCCGCGACGAACGCGCCGATGAACGTGAGCGCACCCGCCGCGACGGTGTTCGTCGGCCGCGTGAGTTCGAGGAGGCCGCGCGCCGTGGCCGCGACTGTCATGAACTCGCCTTGGTCGACCACCCGGCATAAAGGAGACGATACGCGAGAACGAGCGAAACCGACTTCCCGGTCCGCGTCAACGTGCGGACGATACCCTCCGGCCCGCGCAGCGCCGCTCTCGCCGTCCTCGCCGCCGTTGCACTCCTCACGAGTGCGGCCCTCGGTGGTGTGGGTATCGCCGGCGCCGCCGACGCCTCCGGGGATTCAACCACCCCCACGAGTCCCGGCGACGAGCCTAGCGCGGCCACCCACCTCGGTTCGGCCGCGACCCAACAGGACAACGAGTCCGTCTGCTCGTTCGACCACCCGTCGTGGCGCGCGCCACAGCTGCTCGCCGGCGTCCGCATCCAGGGCGAGCAGGCGTGTCGGCCCGACGACCCGAACGTCGTCGCCGCGGCCGTCGCCGCGCTGCTCGCCACCCGCCGGTGACGGTGCCGAATCACGAGGTTTAAAACTGCCCTCCGTGTACGAACGGATGCCGGGCGCTTAGCTCAGCTTGGACAGAGTACCTGGCTTCGGACCAGGCTGTCGCGGGTTCAAATCCTGCAGCGCCCATACTTCTGACGACGAGCGGGGCGAGGAGTCGAATCTGAGCCGAGGGATACAGACCACGAGAACCCGCTCGGCGAGCGTGAACGTGCGAAGCAGTGGCAGGAATCGGCCTCCACTGGTGGCGGCATGACCCAGCGCAGGCGATTCCGTGGTGGTTATTTCACACGAGCAGATTCCGGAGCGTCAGGACGAGGAAGATCGCGATCACCGCCTCGGAGATGACCCACGAGTTGTCGTTCATCCAGTCGCGGACTTCCGGGAGCGCGGCCTCGGCTCGCTTCCCGAGCAGGAACACCCCGAGCGACGGAAGCGCCAGGAGGAAGAGCGTGAGCAGGACGAATCCCGCCGCGTCCGTAACCGGGGCACCGTCGGCCGCGAGGTAGGTTCCGACGCTAATCGAGGTGACGATGTTGGTCGGGAAAACCCCCAGGAGGAGGAGCCCGAGTCGGAACGAGAACGGCGGCGCCGCGCTGGTCAACTCACCCATCCACTCCGGGGGCTCCGACACCGCTCGTTTCCGGTAGGTCGATACCGCAGCGTAGAGGAGAAAGACGAGGACGGCGACGTAGAGGAGCTGTCGTGCACTCGCACCTAGCAGGCTGCCGCCACCACCACCGAAACTGTTCCCGAGGAGGTACGCGACGCTGACGACGAGGCTGATAGAGATGGCCGCACCGAGGACGTAGGCCGTGGAGTTCGCCCGCCACCGCTCGCTCGTAGAGAGGAAGATCGAGGAGAGAATCTGTGGGCCTGCGATCATCACGATGGCCAGCGGGAGAACTTCGACGAAGCTCATCGTTCGTACTCACCGTGGGTCGATCCGTCCAGCCGTTCGAGACCTCCGTCTCGGTAGGCGATGTACGGCATTATTGTGGTGGTCTGCACTAGAGTTGTAGGTCGCCCAAGGCAATTAATGATGTACCCCCGGAGAACGTGTGCGATTACCAGCGACTCGTAATCAGCAGTCGAGTTCGACCCACTCTCGATAGTTGACTAACTGTTCTCGACAGACAACGAGACAACCCGGGAGCACTGTGGTACCCGCTCCTCCTGTTCTGAACGTCCGTCCCTTTCGCAGCGCAGTTGGAACTCACGCCGAATCTGCACGCTGTGTCTCGCACGAGGAGCACACGGAGGCGTATTTGTTGTCAAAACACCCGTGGAATCGACTCTCGAACGTGTGCTCTGAGGAGCGACGTCGCCAGCGACCCCGTGATGTGCCCCTTCTCGATCACGGTCAGCGGGTGCCCGCCGTAACAGTCTCGTTCCACGTCGAACTCGATGATCCGGTCGTACCGTGCGAGCAGCGGCGAACAGTCGTCCGTTCCGCTCTCGGTGAAGGCCCGTTCAAAGTCCAGCGTCTCCCGGAGTCGGTCCGGGTTGGCTCGGGCCTGCGGTCCGGTCATCTTCCGGTATACCGACGTAGCGAACATCTCCCCGAAGGACGCACCCGAAAATATCGGGGCGTACCTGGTCGCTGTTCCGGCGAACGCGCGATGGAGGTTCGTGACCCACCCGCCGAGACTGATTCCGGAGACGACCACGCCGGGACTGCCACGCTCACGTAGTGTCTCGGTGAGCGCGTCGACCAGGGCCGTCGACGATGCACACATCCCGACGAAATCTGCGAGGTCCCGCATCGAGCGAGCGTACTCCGCGCTGGAGCGGTCGTGGAACGGTGCGCGAACGACGATCAAATTCACAGGGACGTCCCACGCTTCCGTCGCGAACAATCGTCGGAACGTGTTCGAACTGAACTGGCCGAAGTCGAACGGGTTCTCCCCGCTCCCGTGGTGGAAGAGCAGCGTCGGGACGTCGTCGCCGTACCAGCGCCACGTGAGATAGCCGCACTCGAATCGGCCAGCGGGCGTCTCGACGGTGACGACCTGGGTCCCGTCCGTTTCCAGGGTACCGAGCGTTACCTGTGCCTCGGATACGGCGTCTCCGATGCGGGGGCTGTCGATGCTCCCCGAGAAGAACTTGTCCCCACGGAGAGCGACCGAACTCGCCCACACGGTGGCAGTATCGAGGAACTCGTGGTAGTTCATCTGTGAGCGCACCGAGTGGAGCGTCCAGCCAGACGGTGGGTGGGGAGCATATCGGTCTTCACGATGCCTGCCTGCTCGCGTCGAAACGGCGCACGAGCACGCCGACCCACCAGAGCTTCAGCCCGCTCGCCAGGACAGTGGCGAGGGCAGTCTGGCCGGGTCGCCGTCGCCAGGCGGCGACGAGCGCCCAGACGAACGCGAGCGCGCTTCCCGTGTTGCAGACGTTCGGGTAGGTGACCCCCACGGTGCCGTTGTCCTCCTCACGTACCCACCACCGTTCGGCGAGAACGGCCCGGGTCATCAAGGCGTCGTCAGTCTCCGGCGGCGGGAAGAGGAACGGATTGACAGCTGCCCAGAGGAGGGCCGCGAGGAGGAGCCGCCAGTCACGCCGGTAGACGGCGTAGACGAGGACGGCCCCCGTCGGGAGCCGGGTCCACCCACTCCTCGGGTTCGCATGCCGGGACCAGAGGACCTCCTCGACGTCGTCGGGCGTGTGTCGCATGTTCTCACGTAGGGGCTCGAGTCATCTATACCTTGAGAGCGCGTCTCCTGGCCGACTCGACGCGAGGTCCCCCGCCGACGTCGAGGCAGGCTCCGTCGGTGTCGACTGGAACTCCTCACTAAGTAGCTGCCAGACCTCTGTTGGACCATGGGAGACGACCAAGCGGAGCTCTCCGAACGAAGCAGCGCCGAGCCGTCTGACCCAGCTCCGAGTCGAACGGTGGCTGTCCTGCGCCGCATTCGTCCGGTCGTGGGCGCCGTTCTCCTGGGCGTGGTGTACTGGGTGGTCGTTCGGCCGCGGATGTTGAACTGGGGTGCGACTCCCGGGGACGTGAGGAGGACGCTCCCCGGCGACGAATTACTCGCAGAGCCCGACGGCGAGTCGACGATGGGCGTCCGCATCGACGCACCGCCGGAGGCGATCTGGCCGTGGCTCCGGCAACTCGGGCAGGAACAGGGTGGATTCTACAGCTACCAGTGGGCCGAGAATCTGGTCGGGCTCGACATCCACAACGCCGAGGAGATCGTCCCCGAGTACCAGGAACTCTCGGTGGGAGATACGGTACGGCTCGCGCGTGCCGACCGGTTCCCCGAGACTAAACTCGAGGTCGCCTCGTTCACCCCCGAGCGGTCGCTCGTCCTCCAGAGCCCGGAGCAACCACCCTGGTGGGTGTGGGCGTTCGTGCTCGAACCCGTAGACGAGACCACCACGCGGCTCCTCGTGCGTTCCCGAATCAGTTTACTCCAGAACCCCCTGGTCGAACTCGCCAGCAAGACGGTGCTCGACCCGATCACGTTCGTGATGACTCGTGGGATGCTCCTCGGAATCAAGTCGCGCGTAGAGGCGCGTGCCGACGCTGATAGCCCGGTAGAACCACGGGCCGACGACCGTGAGGGTGAGCGACCCGGGTCGGGAACCGAGGACGAGTAGGGGTGTAGCCGCCGGGTTCCCCGGGGCTCGTGCGCTCGCCCACCCGTGATACGTGTCGAGCCGTGGACGCGCCAACGGAGACGAACGGCCGGGCTGGACGGGGGCGAACTCACCGCGAGACCGTGTGTACAGTTAACGTGGCTGCACGCGTACTCAGCAGAGTGGAGAGCAGGCATCATGACCCTAGCAACGGTTTCGCGGTACGACGGTAATCAGGTGGGAGACAGGCGTGGGAACGCAGTCGTGTGTGGAGCGAGTATGGCCGGTCTGCTCGCGGCTCGCGTGTTAGCGGACCGATTCGCCGACGTGACGATCATCGAACGAGATCAACTGCCGACCGAGCCAGCTGTGCGTCGAGGGGTGCCCCAGGGCGCGCATCCCCACGCGCTGCTCGAAGCCGGACGGGCGACGCTGGAGGATCTGTTCCCGGGGTACGGAGAGGAACTCGTCTCAGCTGGCGGAGTCGTCGTCGATTTCGCCAGCGACGTGCAGTTCTACGTCGAGGGGGACTTCCTCGCCCACGGGCCAACTCCGATGGAGACGTACTCCGCAACTCGACCGCTGATCGAGCAGACCGTCCGACAGTACGTATCCGCTCTCGATGGCGTCCACATCCGCTCGGGCTGCCAGGTCACCGACTACCTCCTCGACGACACAGAGACGGTCGTGGAAGGAGTGGCCGTCCGAGAGGGTGCCGACCAGACGGAGATCGCCGCCGACCTGGTCGTGGACGCCACCGGGCGAACGAGTCGAACGCCGACGTGGCTCGAAACCCATGGCTACACGCCGCCGGACGTCGACGAGGTGCGCATCGACGTGGCCTACAGCACCACCTACATCGAGCGACCTGCCGACGACCTGCGCACGTTCCTCGTCCCACCGTCCCCACCGCACACCCGTGGTGGGATGGCTGCGCCCGTCGAAGGAGACCGCTGGGTAGTGAGCGTACACGGCGTCCACGGTGACCATCCCCCGACAGAGTACACGGGATTCCGGGAGTTCGCGGCGAGCCTGCTGACCCCCGAGGTGGAACAGCTCCTCGACGACCACCGTCAGGTCTCTGCCGACGTCGAGCAGTACCCGTTCCCGGCCAATAGACGGTACCGCTACGCGGACCTCGATAGATTCCCCGACGGACTGGTGGTCGTCGGCGACGCCATCGCGAGCTTCAACCCGATCTACGGCCAGGGGATGTCTGTGGCGGCTCTGGAAGCACTCGTGCTCCACCAGACCCTGGCTGCGGGCGGCCGTGAGAACCTCGCGCTTCGCTTCTTCGACCGTGCCGAAGCGGTGATCGACGCGGCGTGGACGTTGGCGGCGGGTAACGACTTCGCGTTCCCGCAGACGACCGGTCCCAGACCCCGGGGCACTGCCCTCACTGGCTGGTATCTCTCCCGGTTGGCTCGCAGAGCTCACACCGACAGCACACTGTCCAGCGAGTTCTTCCGGGTGCTGACGATGGAACGCCCACCAACCACACTGCTGCGTCCGGGGAACGTGTGGCGCGTGTTCAAACCGACCGGCTGAACGCTGTCGCTGTCGGTCAGTGAACGGTTAGTGCCTGTTCGTCGGCGAAGCACCAACTTCGAGCAGCCGAAGCTGCTGCTTTACTTCGGACTTGGAAGTATAATTACTTCGGGAATAGATGTGTGGGTGCATGTCGGACCAAGACTGCAACTGTGGCGACCCGACGGTCGATCACGTACCTGAACAGCCCCGAGAATCGGTCAACTGGATCGAGGAGCGGCCAGTGAGGACCGCAGAACTCCCGGACGCCGTGGCAGACAACGTGAGTCGGTTCTTCGGCAGACCAGTCGAAGCGTTCGACGACGTGGTTGCGGCGATCCGTACTGTGGTCGAGGGCGACGGGATCGCTATCGACGAACTCTGCCACGTCGAGGCGGAGACCCCTCACCAAGCGAAGACGGACGCCGAGACCTACTACTTCCGGTGTTTCTACGACGGCATCGCACTGGCCCACCTCGTGGACGAACCCGTCGAGATCCGGACCGAAACCCCCACGAACGAACCTATCGAGATACGGGCGTCACCCGAGAGTGAGGTCGACGTGACGCCGTCAGGTGCGGTCATGTCGTTCGGCGTGGCGACTGAGAGCGACGTTCCTGTCGACGAACCACCCACTGCCCAGGACGTCTACGGTGCCGTCTGTCCGTACGTGAAGGCGTTCTACACCCGCGAGGACTACGGGAACTGGGCGAAGGACGTGGCTGCCACCACGGTTGGAATCCCCCTCGACTCCGGCGTTCCCATCGCCGCTGCGCTGACGGCGACTCCGTCGGAGGTTGCAGAATGAACCTCTCCACCGTCGCTATCCTCGGCTCGCAAGCCGTACTCGGACTCGTCGGCGTGGGCGTCGGAGGAGCGAAGGTCACCCACCGAGAGGACCAGGTGGAAGCCTTCCAGCGATTCGGCTATCCACAGTGGGCCCGAATCGGTACTGGCGTCGTCGAGATCGGGGCCGGAGCGGGTTTGCTCGCAGGCCTCCTGTGGTCGCCCGGACTCACACTGGTCGGTGGCGTGCTCCTGAGTACTGTTTTGGCTGGTGCGGTAGTCACCCACCTTCGCACTGGTGACTCGCCGTCGAAAACTGCCGTTCCAGCGACGCTACTCGTCCTCACTGCAGGTCTGCTCGCAGTCCGCTTCCTCTCGATTCCGGGGTAGCGTCAGAACGCTACGTTTGGCCAACCGACAGCTCCTCCTCGTCGATCGCTTCGGCCCACTCGAGGAGCGGTTCGAGATGCTCGCCCAGCTCTTCACCGATCTCCGTGAGGTCGTATTCGACCCGTGGTGGAATCTCGGCGTACTGCTCCCGGGAGAGGATCCCAGCCTCGACGAGTTCCTCGAGCCGCGTCGAGAGCGTCGAACTACTCACGCCATCGAACGTCTCCTCGATGTCGCCGTACCGTGCTGGACCGATTGCGCCCACCACGCAGATGAGCTGCATCGCGTACCGACGGCTGAGAAGATCCATCACCCCGCCCAGGGGACAGAGACACTCCTGGTCGACAACTGCTGGGTCGGGCGTATCAGTCTCCGTGTCAGTGGTATCTGCCATAGCTTTCGGTCACCACACCTGGTTCTCTACTTCGGACTCCACAGCATAAATAGTTCGGCATTCAAAGTAATACTACGCTATGAGCCAGAACGACTCGGAACGAGCGGTTGCGTGTACACTGACCGACGAAGAAAACGCAGCACGACCCGACGAAGTCCAGTCAGTGCTCGTCTCCCGGTACGTGGGCTACGAGGAACGCGAGAACGGCGTGGACGTTCGGTTCGACGGTACCGACGAGTCACTCCGGGCAGTCGCCCGGTTCACCTCGAACGAGTTGCAGTGTTGTTCGTTTGCCGAGTACCACATCACCGTGTCGCCCCCGTACGACGAAACGGTCTTGACTGTCACTGGTCCCGACGGGACGCGACAGGTGTTCCGAGAGGGGTTCGTTGAGCGTCTGGAAGCGGCGGCGGTGTAACTCAATCTGCTCGTCCGAACCAACTGGCGAGACCGGCGCTCGTCGCCATCTCGACGACACCGAAGACCACCGCTGGAAGCGACGCAATCGTCGGGAGGCCAGCCGCGATCACGAGTGCCGCTGCGACGGCAAAATCACGCATTCCTACGGAGAGAATCGACGCGATACGTGTCGGTCGATCTCCCCAGTGGCTCACGAGAAAGCCGACCACGTACCCCAGCCCGTTCAGCACGACGACACCAGCCGCGACACTGGCCAAGAGCGTCTGGTTCGAGCGGATGACCCCGGCATTCGCGGCTGTTACCCCGCCGATGATGAGAACCACCATCGTCGCAGAGATCGCCGGATAGTAGGCGTCGTACTCACCGACACGATCGGGCTGCCACGCTCGTACGCCGATGGCGACGAACATGGGCAGGACGACGGCCACGACCAACTGTTCGACTATCGGCAGCGTCGGGACAGAGATTCCGCCCGCGAGGTGGGCAACGACTGCCGGAATGAACCCGACACTCCCGACACCGATGACCACCAGGGCAGTCGTCGCGAGGGCCGTATCGCCGTCCGCGAGTTCGGTCATCACCGGCGTCACGAGTTCTGGCGTCACTGCACCGAGGATGACGAAACCGACTGTCAGTGCCGGCGATACGCCGAGTCCGTGTGCAACACCGACTGCGAGGAAGGGCATCGTTACGTGACCCAGGAGGATCAGGCCGACCGTCCTGACGCGAATCTGGTCGAACTGATCGACAGAGAGCGTCAGCGAGATGCTCCCGATCATCACTGCGAGGATGACCGTCGACGCACGCGTCACGACTGCGACCGATGGCATCGCGATACCCAGGCCGACCGAGACGAGTATCCACAGCAGGAGATAGTCCTCGACGAGATCGGTCACGTTCATTCGATTCGACCTGTTCGCTGTCTGTACTGTCCCCGTATTACGGCGTCGATTCTACGAGGAGGTGCCGCGAGACGTGGTATCGACTCCGAGGCGGGGCAGTCCTGCGAGGAGGACGCCGAGATTCTGCGAGGTTGGCCTAGCCGCCAGGATAGCCACGACCATCACCGGGACGGTGGTTGCTCGGGTCCGCTACTGAGTAGCGCCCGCCAAGAGCCCACTCCCAATTTACGGTGGTGGACGCCGTACGTGTGGGTGTAATGAGCGTCATGGCGGAGTTCACCGTCCCTGCGAGCGAGTTCGTACTGGCGGAGACGTTGACGTCGTCGCCCGAGATGCGAATCGAGATCAAGCGCGTCGTGGGTGGGACGGAGTTCGTGACGCCGTACTTCTGGGCGACGGAGGGGGACTTCGAGACGTTCGAGGAGGCCCTTCGAGCGGACGACAACGTGCGCGACCTGCTCACCCTGGAGGAACACGAGGAACCGAAGGAGGCGACCGACCGCACCGACGAGGAACGGTTCTACCGGGTCACGTGGGGGACGAACGTACCGAACCTCGTCACGGCCGTCTCGGACTCCAAAGCGACCGTCCTCGAGGCGGTCAGTGGTGACGGTGGGGAGTGGGAGGTGAAAGTGCTCTTCCCCGACGAGACCGCCCTCTCGGAGTTCCACGACTACATCAGCGAACACGACTTCGATCTGGACGTCACTCGCGTCTACCGCCCGGACAACCCACAGGAGCAGGCCGAGTACGGTCTCACGGCGGCCCAGCAGGAGGCCCTGGAGGCGGCCTACAACGCCGGCTACTTCGCCGTCCCCCGCGACCGAACGCTCACCGAACTGGCCGAGGACCTCGGCATCTCCCGGAACGCGCTGTCGACGCGACTCAGACGCGGCCACCGGAATCTGCTCGCGAACACGGTCCTCCACGAGCAGTGAGAGCGGCCCGCCGACCCCCACCGGGACACCCCGACATTAAAGAGTGGTACAGCGACCACCGTGTGCCTTTACCGACGACTGGCCTATCCACGTCGTGACGGACGTGTAGTCGTATGAAAGGTGACAATCTCCGAACGAGCCGCGCAGAGGCACAGAGACAGAAATCCAGGCGGCCCGCCCGGTGGGACGACGCTCCTGCGGACTGTGTGGTCGCCGACACGACGACGGTTCCGAGCCATGACTGACCGGACGCAGTCGCTGGGGTCCTCGGGTCGATCTGACCCCCTCAGCAGGCGTGTCGTCGATGCAGTCGCAGCGGAGTCGGACGCAGACCCCGCCGACCTGGAACCGCTGTACTACAGTGTCGACCCGGACAGCCTGAACTCGCTGTTCGAGGGTGGCGGGTCGACTGCCGGCACGAACGGCTGCCGTGTGTCGTTCCACTACGCCGGCCACCAGGTCACCGTCACCCGCGGCGGCTCCGTGGTTGTCGACGGGAACGGTGTCACGCGGGCGAGCCACGACTCCCATCCTGGTGGTGAGCCGGAAGCCCCGGACTAGCGGCCAGTGGGCGGCGGGACCCGAGTAGCGGCTCTCCCCCACAGCCACCCCGTACACCGGACTCGGTGATTCGGGTCACACCCCGAGACCGAGAACCAGCGCCGTGAGGCCGATACCGAACGCGTACAGCGGGATGAGGTAGCGCCAGACGCCGTTCGGGACGACCCGGACCAGGTAGGGGGCGACGATGGCTGCGAGGAACCCACCCGTGAATATCGACGGGAGGAGCCGGAAGTCGACCTGGACGCCGTACGCGAGCAGGACGAGGAACGAGAGGACGCCGACGATGGAGACGATGCCCTCCGCGAGCGTCGTTATCGCGACGGCGCTCTTCTCGTAGACGCCGGAGAGAATCTGCCCGAGTGTAACGACCGGGCCGTATCCGCCGCCACCGATGCCCTTGTTCACGCCGGCGAGTACCGCGAACGCGACGAGCCGACGGGGTCGGAACTCGATTCTCGTCTGCAGTCGTGCGCGCACCAGTCCGGTCACCCCCATCGCCAGGACGAGGAACGCGACGTAGGCCTCGATGACCGCGTCGGAGAACGTGAATGCGAAGTAGGCGACACCGACGGACAGGAACACGGCGAGCGAGCCGAAGCCGACGAACAGCCCCAGCAGCCTCGTCTCGCGGTTGAGCGGACGGACGGAGAACGTGACGTTGGCCACGGTCTGGTGGACCGCGCCGGCGACGAGTCCGGTTAGCGTCTCGGAGAGCAACAATACCGGCACGACCTGTAACGGATCGTAACCGAGGACGAACAGGAGCGGCGCGAGTCCGGTCCCGAACCCCATCCCGGCCGCGGAGTCCGTGGTCTCGAGGACGAACGCGAGGGCGACGACGGTCGGGACGACGTTGAACCCGCCCGTCTCGGTGCCACCGACGACTGTTATGCCGGCGATTACGGCGACGTACACCACACCGAGTACGGTGAGACGCCGGAGCGCGGCACGCGGCAGCCGCATCCGTTCGACGGCCGTCCGCTCGCGGTCCAGCGCCGCCGCTTCGACGCCGATCTGTCGACCCGACGTCTCGGCGCGGTTCGGTCCAGCGGTCGCTTCGTCAGGATGTCGGTCCACGGGTGTCGGGAACTCGGGACGTGCTGGTTCGGACGCTCGCTCGTACCGTCGCCGCTCGCCGGTGACCGCCCACGTCTCGCGCCTCTTCGAGAACGTTCGGCGGCCATCCTATTGAGTCAACGGGGTGATACGGGCGCCGTGGCCCGAACTGAGTGCCGTCGCGTTCGCAGGACTGTGCCGAGCAACTATAGACAACAAGACCGTACGTAGCACCATGAACTTCGACGAGTTCACCGGCGAGGTGCAGCACCGACTCGAACTCCCCGGGACGGGCGAGGCAGTCCGTGCGACCCGAGCCACACTACAGGCTCTCGGCGAGCGCATCCCCGAGGGGGCAGCGGAGGACCTCGCGGCGTCGCTCCCGATGGAGGTCAAGTGGTACCCGACGGGCGCGGTCGACGAACACGGCCAGCGCTTCGACTGGAAGGAGTTCGTCTCCCGTGTCGCCGCGGTCGAACAGACCGACCGCTCGGAAGCTGCCTACCACGCGCAGCTCGTCGTCGACCTCGTGCGCGAGCAGGTGCCCGACTCGGACTTCCAGCAGCTCCGCGACCAGCTCCCCGAGGACGACAACTGGGGGAAGCTCTTCGGGGTCGTCGACGCGGGCGGGTGGGGCGAAGGCGAGGGGCGCCCGAAGGAGTGACCCGCCGACCGCGGCGCTGCCGTCACTCCCCCTCGCGGAGGCGCCGGCGACGCTGTTCGAACTCCTCGTCGCTGATGTCGCCCCGGGCGTAGGCCAGCCGCAGCTCCTCCAGCGCCGGGTCAACCGTCTCTCCGGTGTCAGTGAGCGCGCGGTAGAGGACGTAGCCGACGCCTAACACCACGAGGAGTGACACCAGCATCGCGCTGAAGCCCCACAGCGGCGAGACCCACGTCCGGCCGCCCCACCCCATCATCCCGACCATCGGCATCGCTACCACCATCATCAGCAGCGGGGAGAGCAGTACCACTGCGAGGACGACGAGGACGACGCGGAGCAGCGAGTCGCTTCCCTGGTTGCCTGTCATCGTATCGCCACGCTGTACGGGTAGAACTCGGCGCCCAGGGACATAAATCGCCCTGTGGGTTCACCGGCCCCGGTCGTTCTCGTACCCTGTCGTTCCAGGTGTGGACGCCCGAGCGACGACTGGGGAGCGGCAACGGCGGCAACGCTTTCGTAGCTCAGGGCCGTTGTCCGAGACACGTCCGAGGTGGCACCACCCGGATGGCACTCAGCTTCAGAACGGAGTTCGACGTGTTCGACTGGGCGTTCCTCGCGCTCACCCTCCTACTCGCGGGTATCCACCTCTACCTCGGGCTGTTCGCGGCGTTCGTCCCCGACGACCGCGCCGCCCAGTTCGTCCTCGTCGCACTCGCACTGTTCCTCGGTCCGCTCGTCTACGTCACGTCCTACTGGCGCCCCGTGCTCTACCTGCTCGGCGTCGCCTTCGCGTTCTACCTCGGGGTGCTGTGGCTGCTCGGCGGGATGGAGTACGCGACGGTGGGCGTGGCCACCGGCGTCGTCGCCACGACGTTCGTCCTGCTCGCCGTCTACCTCTTCCTGCGGGAAGCGACGACACCGGACGCCGGGTAGTCTCGCCGGCTACTCCGCGGTACTGACCTCGCGACGCGCCGTCAGTTCCTCGGGGACGAGCCGGTAGAACTCGAAGCCGACCTCCCGGAGCGGGACGTGGAAGATGTCGACGAGCGGGATGTCCACGCGACCGAGCCCCTCCAGTGTCTGGGTGGCGATCGCGTCCTCGTGGATGTCCTCGAGGTAGCCGCGCGCGACGACGCTCTGCCAGCCGTCGTTCTCGCCGTAGGTCACGAACGCCACCGGCCGCTCCTTGAGGTTCCCCCTGGCTCGTTCGTCGCCGGCGGCGAGCCGGAAGTAGAACGTCCGCTCGGTCGCGTCGTAGCCGTAGGACACCGGGATCGCGTGCGGTGGTTCGTCCCCGGACGTCGACAGGGATATCATGCCGGTACCACCGTTCCCGAGGAACGCGTCACGTTCGGCGCCGTCCATCTCGACGGGGCTGTCGGTACTCATACGTCGATTTTCGACGGCGTGACCCAAAAACACGTTGCCGAGGTGGTTAGGAGAACAGCGCGTCGAACACCTTCCGCTCGGCCTTCCGGAGGTGCTGGTGGAACGTCGGCGGCGAGACGCCGAGCGAGGAGGCGAGGTCCTCGCCGGTGGACTGCCGCGGCCACTCGAAGAACCCGGCGTAGTGAGCCGCCTCGATGGCGGTCTGCTGGCGGTCTGTGAGCGCGTCCAGGAGCTCGTGTCGTTCGGCCTGGGACGCGTCGTGGTCGCGGGTGACCTGTTGGCGCTTCAACAGCTCGGCGGCCGGGTAGGCCTCCTGGACGGCGTCGATGATCTGCCGGACCTCTGCCCTCGGCGGGACGCGCAACTGCATGCTGTAGTCGCCGTCCTCGATGATGGCCTCGTCGACGGAACCACCCAGGGAGGCGAGCACCGACAGCACCGGCGGCTCGGAGAGGTGCAACTCGAACGTGGAGTCGCCGTAGAACGTCACGCTCTCCCAGTGGGGCATCGCGTCGACGATGGCCTCGACCTCCGCGACCGCGTCGGGGGTGGCGCTCCCGTACACCAGGTACTCGTCGCCCTCCAGGGGCACCGTGCGATCGAGCGTGATGGTGCCCGCGGGTGGCGCCCCGATGTCCAGCGCCTCGAAGAGGTCCGGAATGTGGAACTCGAGTTCGACCACCTCGTCGCTCATCAGCGCACGCTTGCGCTCGGTCGCCGCGATGGCGTGGCCGACGATCTCGCCGAGCTGGCCGACGACGTCGCGTTCCCGCCCCTCGAACGCGTCGACGCGCCCCGCGTAGACGTTCAGGACGCCGTAGACGCTGTCTTCGTGGACGATCGGGATGGCCGCCGACGAGCGGACGCCGTACGCCTCGACGTGGCCACGCCAGGGGTCGTGACTCTCGTCCGATTGGACGTCGTTCGAGGTCTGGACCTCTCCCGTCCGGAGCGCTCTGCCGGTCGGCCCGCCAGCGCGTTCGTCGTCGGGATCGACGGAGATGGTGATGTCGTCGAGGTAGCCCTCGACGCCGGCCTCGGCCCGGAGCGCCACCGTCTGGGAGTGTACGTCGATGTCGCCGATCCACGCGAACTGGTAGGAGTCCGTCGCGGCGAGGCGCTCGCAGACCGTCTCCTCGATCTGCTCGCGCGTCGACTGTTCGATGACCGCGTCCGTGATCTCCTGGACGACCGTGTTGAGCGAGTCCATCGCCGCGAGCTGTTCGCGCTGCCGCAGTAGCTCTTGTTCGTACTCGTGTCTGTTGATGGCGGTGGCGAGGATGTTCGCGACGCTCTGAACGAAGTTGACCTCCCGCCTGGAGAACGCCCGCCGCTCGGCGTCGTGCACCTCGAGGATACCCCAGGGGTCGGCCACGGGCCCGACGACGACGCTGACGCCGCTGTGCACGCCGTGGCTCGTGAGCAGCTCCGGCCCGGAGAACCGGGGGTCTGCGTCGATGTCGTCGACGACGACGGGCTCCCTCGAGGACAGCGTGAACGACGCCCGCGACTCGTCGTCGACAGCGGAGACGGTCGTCGACCCGACGACACCGTCGTCCCAGCCGACGCCCTGCCTGAGACGGAGGTTCTCGGCGGCCTGGTCCAGGTCCAGTACGCTACAGAAGTCGCTGTCCAGCGTATCGGCCACCCGCCGCGTCGCCTCGACCATCAGCTCGTCGAGGTCGCGGTCGTCGAGCGCGCGCTGGCCGAGCTCCGTCACGACCTCCTGCTGGTGGACCCGGTCGCGGAGCTCCTGCTCGCGCTCCAGTCGGTCCGTGACGTCACGTATCACGCCACAGCGCCCCCAGCCACCGCCGAGCGCGAGCGGCGCGATCCGCGCCTCGCAGGGCACGCTCTCGCCGGTCTTCGTCACGACGTCGAGTTCGATTTTCGCGACGCTGCGTTCGCCAGCGGCGGCTTCCGCGGCGAGGGACTCCACGCGCTCCGTGACGTTGTCGCTCTGGTGAACCATCGACGCGGGCGCGCCGATCAGTTCCTCGCGGTCGTACCCCGTCAGCTCGCACAGTCCGTCGTTGACCGTCACCAACCGGCCGTCGTCGTCGACGGCGTAGATCCCATCGTCGACCGTCTCCACGATGGTCTCGTACCGTTCGAGTTCCTCCTCGCGCCGCTTGCGCTCGGTGACGTCGCGGACGACACCTACGCGCTCGATTCCGTCGGTGTCGTCGACGAGGGCGAACTGCGTCTCGGCGACGAGAGAGTCTCCGGACGGGAACTCGAACTCGGCCTCGATTCGGCCCGCCTTGTCGGGGCGGGCCGCGAGTTGCGCTTCGATCTCCGTTCCGAGCGTGGCCTTCTCCTCGCCGACCACCGTCGAGACTGGTTCGCCGAGGACAACCCGGCGGTCGAACCCGGTCATCTCGGTGTAGGCCTCGTTGACCATCGTGATGCGGCCGTCCTCGACTACGTAGACGGCGTCGCTCATGGTCTCGACGACCGTCTCGTAGCGTTCGAGTTCGTGCTCGCGCTCCTTCCGGTCGGTGACGTCCCTGAAGTACACCGAGAGCCCGTCCTCGGAGGGGTAGATGGTGTTCTCGAACCAGGCGTCCAGGGGCTCGTAGTAGTCCTCGATGGACACCGGCTCCTGGCTGTCGAGAGCCTCACGGATCGCGTTCGCGAAGTTCTCCGTGACGTCGAGTTCGCTCCCGAGCTCTCGACCGTTCACGCTGCTGTCCTCGAGTCCCAGCAGTGACTCCGCGCGATCGTTGACGTACGTGAACCGAAGGTCCTCGTCCAGACCGTAGAAGCCGTCCGAGACACGGGCGAAGATGGTTTCGAGTTCGAGTTCGAGTTCGTCACGCTGCCGTTCGAGGCGCTGGGCCTGGTCTTCGAGTCGACGCTCGTACTCGCGGCGCTCGGTCGCGTCGTGGGTGACCTTCGCGAACCCCGTCAGTTCCCCGTCGTCGTCACGAATGGCGGTGATGACGACGTCCGCCCAGAACCGCGTTCCGTCGGCGCGCACGCGCCACCCCTCGTCCTCGACGGACCCCGTCTCGGCGGCTCTCGCGAGGTTGGTCTCCGGGAGGCCAGCGTCGCGGTCCTCCGCGGTGTAGAACGTCGAGATGTGCTCGCCGACGATCTCCTCGGCGTCGTAGCCCTTAATGGCTCGCGCGCCGGGGTTCCACGTCTGGACGCGGCCCTCCGGGTCGAGCGTGAAGATGGCGTACCCCTCGACGGCGTCGACGAGGTGCTCGAACTGCAGGCGGTCCTCTCCGCGCGCTCGCTCCGTCTCCTTGCGCTTGCTCACGTCGTAGTATAGTTCTACGCGGCCGCCCGCGTACGCACCCGCTTCGATAGGTTTGCTGTGGTGCTCGAGCCAGCGCTCTTCGCGGCCCTCCCCCGGCGTCACGTGGCACTCGAACCGTTCCGTGTACGTGTTGTCGTCGTAGGTGGCCAGCACGGTGTCCGCGAACGCCGACGAGTCCTCGACGACAGACGCGATGCGTTCGTCGACCAGTCGGCGTTTGTCCTGGCCGAGCAGTTCCTCGCGGTCCAGGCCGAAGTAGCGCTCCGTCGCCTCGCTCACCCAGGCGACGTCGAACTCGTCGTCGAGGACGAACACTCCGACGTCCGCCCCGTCGAGGACGTCGCCGACGAGCGACTCGGCGGCTGCCGGCCAGTCCGGTGCGTCCGGCGTGGGTGCCGACGCGGCGCTGTCCGGTCGCCACCAGACGCGCGCGCTCGCCCCGACCTTCTTGGTCTCGAGGCGGTCCTGTTCGACGAGTCGCTGGAGTCGCTCGTACGTACTCCGTCGGCCGGGGTCGACCCGTTCGGTCACCTCGCTCGTCGTCAGGGGATTGTGTCCCTCGAAGACGGCGAGTGTCTCCCGCAGGCTCTCTGTGAGCGATTCCGTCGTCATTGGTGGAACCTAGCGAGCGAACGCCATCAACCCTCCGCCGGCGGAGGTACTACTCGGTCTGGACCTGGCCACTACACGAGTGCAAGGCCGAACAACGCGACCAATACAGGGAGTGAATCGTGGCTCGCGACCGGCGCATTCGCCCCCTAATTGGTTCTAGCGGGGACTTACCGGCGGTGAGTCCTTCGGTACAGGTAGAAGCCGGTCGAACCCGGCGAACGAGACCAAAACCACATGTCCCAAATCCCGAGCGAGCAAACGAGTGAGTGGAGTGGAGCAGCCGAACTGACCGAGAGCGCCCGCCACCGACTGCTCGCCGCCCCGGAGCGTCGAATCGTTCTGGAGCTCCTAGCGGAACGCACCGCGCCCGTCGACCTCGGTGAACTTGCTACGTCCGTGGCCCAGCAGGCACGCGATGACCCTGCACCGGCCCCGGAGCTCGCCGACCGGACGAAGACGCGACTCCACCACGCCCACCTCCCGAAACTCGACGAGGCGGGCGTCATCGACTACGACCCGGAGGCGAACCGCGTCGAGGCCTGGCGGTCCCCCGGCCGACTGCTGTAGAAGAGAGCGACCGTCTAACTGGTCGGTTTCGGTCCAGTACTACGAGAACAGAGCCGAGGCTACGCGTCGCGGCCCAGCGTGTAGAACTCGTCGTTCGGTCGCATGTCTGCGAGCACGGCCATCCGGTTCGAGAGGTTGAAGAACGCCGCGACCGAGCCGATGTCCCATATCTCCTCCTGCGAGAAGCCTGCGTCCCGGAGAGCAGCCACGTCCTCCTCGGTGACGGCCTCCGGCGACTCGGTGAGCTTCACGGCGAAGTCGAGCATCGCGCGGTGTTCCGTCGAGACGTCGGCCGCGCGGTGGTTGGTGGCGAGCTGGTCCGCGAGCTTCGGCGCGTCGGCGTAGATGCGACAGAGCGCGCCGTGGGCGACTACGCAGTAGAGACAGTCGTTGGCGCCGCTCGTGGCGACGACGATCATCTCCACCTCCTCCCGGGCGAGCGGCGTGTCGTCGACGAGCGCGTCGTAGTACGCGAAGAACGCGCGGAAGTGGCTCGGCTTGTACGCGTACGCCTCGAACACGTTCGGCGTGAACCCCGCACGTTCGGTCTCCTCGTCGATGCGCTGCCTGAGGTCGTCGGGCAGGTCGTCGGTGTCGGGGACGGGGAACCGCGTCATCGCTTCCTCGCTCATGGGTAGACGGGCGGGGGCTGCCCCCTTAGCCGTTGTGTCGACGAGCGAGGGGTACGCAGTGGCTTACGATTCCGGTAAGTACCGATTATAGCCGGCTCGGGGCGTAAAACGTCCGAAACCGTCTCGGCCCCTTATCCTCGCAGAGCCAGTAGGGTGAGGTACCCCACGCGGGGTAGATTCAAATGGTACAGACGAAGACACTCGCGGTAATCGGCGTCGTCCTGCTCGTGGCCTTCGCGGGCTGCGGTGGGACAGACACAGAGGCACCGGGCAACGAGACAGACGGTGCGGGCGACACGGGCGCTGGCGGTGCCGGTGGCGACGACACGACTACTGAGGAGGAGACGACAACTACGGAAGAGGAGACGACGACTACTGAGGAGGAGACGACCACGACTGAGATGAACGGTACCACGACGACCGCAGAAAATGGTACCACGACGACCACGGCTGCCGGCAACGGCACCACGACGACCACGGCTGCCGGCAACGGCACCACGACCACCACGACTACGACCACCGCGTCGTAGTCCGATACTCGACGTCTCGACCAGTTCCGACACCGCTTTTTTCGCACGTAGACACCAGTAGGTCGGACTGCCGACCCGGGCGAAAGGGAAAGTTGTTTGCAACCGCCCGGTGGATGCCGAACCATGAAGGTACGCATCGGTGGCGGCGCGACCGAGTCAGAAGCGGAGGCGGTCGCCGCGGCGCTCGCCGAGCACGTTCGCGACGACGTCGAGGTCTACCTCGGCGACGCCGACGAGCCGGCGGCGGTCCACGAGGCGCCCGAGACACCCGACGACGAACCCAGCCCGGAACCGGAGCTGGGACCGACCGAACGCGAGGAGCAGCTCCGCGAGGAGATCGCAGACATCTTGGAGGGCGGCCCGCAGAAGTACCGGGACCGCCTCCCGGACCAGGACAAACTGTTCGTGCGAGACAGGCTGGACCTCTGGTTCGGCGGCAAGGACGCGGACGGCGAGCGGGACGAAGACGACACGCTGCTGTTCGAGGACGGGAAGTTCGCGAACTTCGACGCGTGGCACCCGGACAGCCCCGAGGTCGAGGAGAGCGACGAGAACAACCGCCTCCCCGCGGACGGTCTCGTCACGGGCGCCGCGGAGTTCGACGGCCGCGACGTCCACTTCATGGCCAACGACTTCACCGTGAAGGCGGGGTCGATGGCCGAGCGCGGCGTCGAGAAGTTCCTCCGGATGCAACAGCGCGCGCTCAAGACCGGCAAGCCAGTCTTCTACCTGATGGACTCCTCCGGGGGTCGCATCGACCAGCAGACCGGCTTCTTCGCGAACCGCGAGGGCATCGGGAAGTACTACTTCAACCACTCCCGGCTCTCCGGACGCGTCCCCCAGATCTGCGTGCTCTAC